>NZ_JBNPJV010000093.1:0-220600 GCF_050312585.1 Pseudomonas sp. R19M | reverse complement strand
CGGTCCTTCTGAAATACCGTAGCGTCTTTGTTGGGGCGGCTGCGCCATCCAGCGCGGGGCAAGCCCGCTCACTACAGATGATGTGTTCTACATCCCACCCTTTGACTGACTGGCATTAGGGCAAGTCCCCTCCCACATGTTTGATTACATTGCAGGTTCAGAACCGGGTTTGCACTGCCAGCTCGAACGTGCGTGGCGCCCCCAGGTAATACGCCGGCGATACATGGGCAAACTCGGCATACACCTCATTGGTCAGGTTACGCACCCGGCCGGTCACCGAGGTATGGGCGTCCACTTTGTAGCGCAGGAATGTGCCGAACAACGTATAGGCCGGCACCGTGAGGGTATTGGCGTTATCCGCATATACCTCGGCGACGTACCGCGCATCCACACCGCCTTGCCAAGCCTCGGCAAAATCATAAGTCAGCCACAGATTACCGACGCGCTTGGGCACGTTGGTCGGCGTGTTGCCCTTGCGCGATACCACCGCACCGCTGGCAAGTTTCTCATTGAAGTCATCGTACTCGGCATCCACCCAGGCAAAGTTGCCTTCCGCCAACAGTCGGGGCGTGATGCGCAGTGAGCTGGCCAGTTCGATGCCTTTGGACGATTGCGCTCCCACCGGAATGCTGTTGTTCGGATCCAGCGGGTCGGTGACGGCGAAATCCTTGCGCTCGATCCTGTAGGCGGCAACGGTGGCCGAGCCGCGACCGTCCAGGTAGTCGAACTTGCTGCCGACCTCCCACTGCCGGCCGGTGGACACATCGAAGACTTGGGTGGTGGTCGATGGTTGCTCGGCCGCCGTGCTGTATTGCACATACACATTAGCCGACGGGATGAACTGGTAAGTCAGGCCGACGCGGCCGGTCACCGGTTCCCAGCGGCGCTTGAAGTGACGCGGGTTGGTGGCCGTTATCTGGCGGTGGTTGGTCACGTCGAGGTCGATGGCGTCGTAGCGCAGGCCCGTCAGCAACGAGAGTTTATCGGTGAGGCCCAGGCGGTTTTCCGCGAACAGTGCCTGGGTCGTCACTGCATTGGTCTTGTCCGGCACGAACCCTGGCCGGGTACCCGGGATGTCGTAAAAGTGCCCAGGGTCGTAGTGGTTCGGGTCGACCGTGCTTTTACCCGGTACGTTCAGCGGGTGGTTGGTGGTGCTGTTGACCTTGTATTCAAAACCGCCCGACCAGGTGGTCGAAAGCCCCCACAACGTATTGTCATGACGCAGTTCGAACTGGTTGCCGTTCTGCTCACCCTGGTGGCGCACCTGATACGCGGTCGAGCGATTCACGGCGCTGTTGTCGGCGTTGTATTGGTAAGTTTCCAGGTTTCGATAGTCGCGCTGGCTGTCCAGGTGATAGAGGGTGTTTTTCAGCGTGGTGTTGTCGTTGATCCGGTAGTCGATGATCGAGCGCGCCCAGATCGTGCGCTGTTCGTATCGGCCATCGGCGACGTTGTAATTGTTGAAGCGGTTGTGCCGGTCGATCTTCAATTCGCCGGCCTTGGGGTTGAGCACCGGCGTGCCCCAGTAGGGGCTGTCTTCATGCTCATCCTGGTATTCCAGCGCCAGGGTGTGCGACAGGTTGGGCGTCAAGTCGCTGAGCACGGAGAACGCCAGGCTCCAGGCATCGCGCTGGTCGCGGTCGATGTAGCTGTGGTTGGTATTACGGCTGACGTCCAGGCGTGCGTAATGCTGCACCTCGGCTCCGGGTTCGGTCAGGGCGTGGTTGAGGCCCAAGGCCATACCGGCGGTGTCGTAACTGCCGTAGGTGAGCTGGCCTTCAGCCGCCTGTTCTTCGCGGGTTGCCAGTTTGGTCACATAGTTCAACGAGCCGCCCACGGAGCCGGCACCGTTGATCAAGGAGGAGGGCCCGCCGACGAGTTCGACCCGGTCATAGATCCAGGCATCCACTGGCCGCGCCAGGCCGGTGGCGACGTTGATACCGTTGAACATCTGGGTGATCTGGCTGCTGGTAAAGCCCCGATAGGACACAAACCCACCAAACCCCGGCGGTGCGCTGGCGTTGACGCCGGGCAGGGTATTAGCCGCATCGCGGAAGGTCTTGGCGCCATGGCGCTCGATATCATTGCGATTGGCGATGGCCACCGACGCCGGGGTTTCTCGCACACTCAGGCCAAGGCGCGACGCCATGCCGCTGGGCTGATCCAGCGCCAGGCCAGGCTCGGTGCTTTGTTCACCATCAATGGTGGTGGGGGCCAGTTCAAGTGCCCAGCCACAGACAGGCAGGCAGCCGAACAGGCCCGCCAACAGGGGTAAATGTTTCATGGTTGAATCCTGAAAAACTCAGCTTGAAAACAACGCACAGCCGCCCGTAAACCCGAGGGGAACGGTGAGCGGTGCAGATCGGAAAGCGAAGGATCAGGCGACAGCGGGAGGCGCGCGCGGGTGGGCCGTGGGCCAGGTGAAGCGGGCAGGAACGTCAGCGGCAAACACCACAGCCGCAGGCGGCGCGTGCGGTTGTGGCAACACGGCCACATTCAAATGGGTGTTGAGCGCAGGGCCCATGCCGCCGGTGGAGCACAGCGGGCAACCGAACGCCTTGGACAGCGTCGGCAGGTTCTCGTCAGTGGACCGGGTTGGGGTGGGGGCCTGAGTGCGCGGGTCTACCGTACAGAACTGACCACCGATGCCGTTGAGCTGCATCCCCAGCATCTGCCCATGGCCAATACTGCAGGCGAACACATTGAACAGGACGCAGCAGTAGAGCATCCAGGCAATGAGCGAGCGGTCGGTACGGGCAAGTTTCATGGGGCGGCACTTTACCATCAGCCGCCGACGAAATGCCTACAAAAAATCCCAGGGCGACTATCCTGAATCGCACATTTTTGGAGAGAGCCAGCCATGAGCTTTTTCATCGCGCGATGGATCGTTGGCGTATTTACCTGCATCAGCATGGTGCATTTGTACTGGGCCGCCGGTGGCAAACTCGGCATGCTCGCTGCCATTCCTCAACTGCCGGGCGAATTCGCCAGCGGGCCGAGGCCGGCGTTCAAACCCTCGGCGCTGGCCACGCTGCTGGTCGCGATGGGGCTGGTGGCGATTGCGTTACTCGTGTGCTTGCGGGTCGGGTTGTACTTTTCGCCGGTGTCCCACGGAGCGCTGCAGTGGGGCATCAGTGCGATCGCCGTGGTCATGTTCGCCAGGGCAATTGGGGACTCGGAATTGGTGGGTTTTTTCAAGAAAGTGGGCGGGTCGAGGTTTGCACGGTTGGATACGTATGTTTATTCGCCGTTGTGTCTGGTGTTGGGGGTGGGGTTATTGGTGGTGGCGTGGGGGTGATTGATCGAGACGAAAGTAAATGCCGACGCAATAAGGCAATTTAATGGCCCCTTTGTAACAAAATTCTCGCCAGAATCGCTTTTATTTTCAGGTGGTTAGGTGGGGAAGCGAATGCGCACTGTTGGAATCATGCTGATTGCCTGCTCCCTGGCGGGGGGGGCGGCTGCCGTGCAGGCAAGGGAACTGCGCGAGGGTGACAAGTACATGTGCAGTTGGGGCGCCGGTACGGCGGCCAGGGCCCAGGAGCTCAAGTTGGCGGGTGTGTCGTTGTATGCGGCGCGCCAGAAGATCCAGACCATCAAGTTCAGCAAGTCGTGGATGCGCATGATGGCCATGGGCATCACCGAGCAGACCTATGACAGCCGTTCCCGGCTCAAGCCTGAGGTGATTCGCCAGAGCTTCTATCAGGACTGCCTGCGCTACAAGGTGGCGCGCAAGTAGCCCCTGGGCGCTTTGCACCGGGCAGTGCAAAATCTGCGTAAGCCTGTCCAACTTTCCCCGGAGGCCGCTCGCCATACTGGTGCCAGGTAAACCAGGAGGCACAGGCCATGACCGATTACGTATTCCCCCCCGCGCAAACCCCATACCTGGCCATACAGGGCAGCGATGCGCGTTTCCCCCTGCGTCGCGTGTTCTGCGTTGGCCGCAATTACAGCGAACACGCCCGGGAAATGGGGCATGACCCGGATCGCGAGCCGCCGTTCTTCTTCATGAAACCGGCGGATGCGGTGGTGCCGGCCGAAGGTGTGATCGCCTATCCGCCGCTGACCACCGACCTGCACCATGAAGTGGAATTGGTGGTGGCCATCGGCAAGGGCGGGGTGGATATCAGCCCTGATGAAGCTTTTTCCCACATCTGGGGCTATGGCGTGGGGATCGACCTGACGCGCCGCGACCTGCAAGCCCAGGCGAAAAAGCTCTCACGCCCGTGGGAATGGGCCAAAGCCTTCGATGAGTCGGCGCCCAGCACGGCGTTGCAGCCGGTGAGCGCGGTAGGGCACCCGTCCACCGGCAAGATCTGGCTGAAGGTCAATGGCGAACAGCGCCAGCTCGGCGACCTGGCTGACCAGATCTGGTCGGTCAGCGAAGTGATCAGCCACGCCTCCCGATCCGTCGCGCTCAAGGCCGGTGACCTGATCTTCACCGGCACGCCCGCCGGTGTCGGCGCGTTGCAACCGGGCGATACCGTGACGGCCGGCATCGACGGCGTTGGCGAGTTGAGGTTCACCCTCGGCAACGGTTGAGGCTAAAGTGGTGCCCTGGCCACCCGAGACAGCGCTATGCCCGGCACCCGCGTCACCACCTACGGCATGGAACAACGCAGCGACCGCCCCGACTTCTATATCCGCGACAAACGCGGACGGGCGGCGCTGACCAGCCCCCATCGGCACGAATACTTCCAGATCCAGATCAACCTCGGTGGCGACACCGTGCAGCATATCGGTGGGGCGGTGCGACCGTTTCCGCGTAAAGCCCTGGCGTTCATCCTGCCCCATCGCCTGCATGTGATTCCCCATCCTGAGGATGGCGAGTTCATCTTGATCAACTTCAGCCAAGCGTTTTTCCTGCCGCAACTGAGTTGTGATCCGCTGGACCTGGAGGACATTCCTATCGGCCAGGCACCAGAGCTATCGCCGTTTCGCTTTCAGGAGCAACTGGACTTTATCCTCGATGATGCCGCGTTCGAAGAAGTCAAAACCTGGCTGGCCCATATGCGCGCCCTCGACACTCACCGCACTTTTGGTGCCCGCGAGAGGCTCAAGGGCTACCTGTTTCAACTGATTGGCCTGGTCTGTGAGCAGTACGCCGAGCCGCTGCAAGCGTTTGCCGCCAACAACGCTATCCGGCGCGGGCGTAAGGACGCCTTGGCGCGGGTGCAAGGCTATATCCGCGCGCATATCCACGAACCCAGTCTCAACCTGACCGATACCGCCGCCGCCGCATTTCTATCGCCCAACTACCTGACGCACCTGCTGCGCAAGGAAACCGGGAAACCCTTCTCCCAGTGGGTGCTGGACCGCCGCATGCAACTGGCGCGCACGTTGTTGCTGAACAGCACCCAACTGATCGGGGTGATAGCGCAACGTTGCGGGTTTACCGACGAGGCCTACTTCTCCCGCTGCTTCCGCAAGGCCCAGGGCATGACGCCCGGGCAGTTTCGCCGTCAGCAGCAGACAGAAATGTTGTAGTCACACGGTTTTTACAAATCCACGACAATGAGTAGGTTTCAATGTGCATACAATTCGACGCTTCTAGTCACTCCAGCAGGACGCTTGCGAGACATGAATCAACCAGAACCCCCATCCTCAAGCGGCTTTCGCTCTTTTGCGATCGGGGTTGTGTGCGTGGCGGTGCTGTTGGGCACTTATTTCATGCGGCTCAACGCTGAGGTTGACCGAGAGCGGGAGCAGGTTGCGGAGCGTCTGGCTTTCTGCCAGCACCTTGAAAGTGTGACCCGTGTGGCGGCGTCCACGAACCTGGAATCCCCAGAAGCCTGCAAGCAACTCAAAAAACGTTATGCCGAAAGTGTTGCGCCGTTATAACCAATAACCCCAATTACAGAGTGGAAATAAGCGGGCGAAGTGTGCACGCTTAATCAGCGCTTATTGCACCAAAAAGTGGCACTTATGGTGTTGGCCACCTTAAAAAATGTGTGGATATTGAATGACTTACGGCGCTTTTAATCCGACGAAAGGATTAAAATAATCTTGTTGCAGGTTTTAACAACCGTTACTATAGCCGGGCGTTCACCTCCCACGGTTTATGCATTTTTAAATCCCAAGTTTCCATCAGCTACTTGGGATTTTTTTTGCCCGGAATTTGATCTCGGCGTCAAACTTCTATGTCGGCAAACTCTGCTCGCATCCGGCCATTGTGCTTGGCTTGATAGAGCAACTTATCGACGGATTCGACAAACCCCAACACGTTGCTGTCGGGTGTCACGATGTGCGTGCCCACGCCCAGGCTCAACGTCAGCAAGTTCGACACCGGCGAGAACCCGTGCTCGATCTGTTGTTGGCAAATCAAATGCAGGCAACGCTGGGCAACCTGCCGAGCCGATGCGGCGTCGGTTTCCGGCAACAGCCAGACAAACTCCTCGCCGCCGATACGGGCAATGAAATCCCGGGGCCGGTTGGCGGCCTGGGCCAGGGTGCGCGCCACCTGGCGCAGGCACTCGTCGCCCTTGATATGGCCGTAGTGGTCGTTGTACTGCTTGAAGAAATCAATATCGAGGATGAGCAACGACAGCGGCAACCGGCTGCGCAGCGCACTGGCCCATTCCCGTTCCAGCACGGTGTCGAACATGCGGCGGTTGGCGATGCCGGTGAGGCCGTCCTGGAACGAGTACTCCTCCAGTTGTTTTTGCAGGCGGATCAGGTGTTCCTCGGTCTTTTTGCGTTCGCTGATATCGAACATGAAGCCGATCAACGCCTCCACTTCACCGTCCTTGCGCACGACGTGCACCACATCGCGAATCCACACGTAATCGCCATTCACCGTGAGCGCGCGGTAATCGGCCTCGTGGTCGACCCCGGCACGCGATTGCGACACACAGAAATTCACCACATATTCACGGTCGTCCGGGTGCATGCGTTCAACCCAGTCATCCACGCTGACCCAGCTTTGCGGCGTCCAGCCCAATAACGTCTCGATCTGCGGGCCGATATAGCTGAAGGTCATGGTCTGCCAATCAATGCGCCAAGGGATAGCCTTGGTCGACTCCAGCAGGGTCTTGTAGACGTCGCTGTCGGGCAGGCGTGGAGCGTCGATGTTCATGGGCGGCGGCTCGCATGATGGCTAAAAGCCAACAGCGTCTTGTGAGCGAAGCCCTGAGTCAAGCCTTCGCGAAAGCCGCAGACGAGAGGTCGTGTGCTGGGTTTCTGGCGCCAGCACCCCAGCATTTGTTGGGCATAGTGAGGCACAGCTAACACTTTTGAGTTAATTGTTCGGTAGCCGGCAAAAGCTTATCTACGCTGTTTACATCACACATTCAGGGATGCATCCACGGACGGGGCTTTATCATGATTCCGATCGTCGAATTCAACCGCATCATGGCCGCCGGGTTCCTGCCGCTGGCGTGTGATTGCAGCCTCAACAGCGACGGTTCGCTGCGCATTCGCGTGTTCGAGCCGGAGTCCGGCCGTGTCGAGCTGCTGCTGACTCGGGTCTCGCCCCAAGGTCTGGACAGCATCCGTTCCATCTCAAACCTGATTGGCGAGTTGCGCACCGAGATCAAGGCCGGGCGCCGTGGCTTTGCGGTGATGGGTTAGCTGTTGACGGTACTGGTGGTGGGAGTGGCGGCGCCGTAGTAGCGCCAGCAGCAATGCCGGTGTTCCGGCAGGATCACGCAACCGCTGAGGCTCACGATCAACAGGGCGGCGACCAGCATATATAGGCGACGGGACATGATGTTTCCTCTTGGTGTGTTCTGCGTCACTCCTTGAACGCAACCACCGACACAAATCCGTCGCAATGCTTGCAAACTTTTCATCAAGCCCTGTGATTCCCTGGGCAATACTTCCTCTGGGCCACCGTGTGGAAAAAACCTGTTTTTTCTGCGACGGATTTTCCTGCGCCTGGCGTTCAACCCATCAGCAGCGTGCACTTTCGCTCGCCGTATGAAGGAGTTGCCATGAACTCACTGACCCAATTGCGTTGTGCCGTGCTGGCTCCGCTGGCTTTCGCCGCGTTTGTCAGCACCCCGGTTTTCGCCGAGACCGAAGTGATTATCCGCCAGGCACCACCGGCAGAACGTGTCGAAGTGATCCCTGCCGAGCGCCCCGGATACGCCTGGGATCGCGGCCACTGGCGTTGGGAACACGGTGCCTACGCCTGGGTGCCTGGCCACTGGCAACCGGTGATGCGCAATGCCCGGTGGGAGCCTGGGCATTGGGAATCGCGTGGGCCGAACTGGTACTGGCGCGAAGGGCATTGGATTCGCTGAAACCTAACTCCCCGGACCGAGTATTACCCGATTGAAAGACACTGATCCGGACGTTGAGCTACTGGCACGTATCGGCAACAACGAAGCCGCCGCGGTCAATGAAATGGTGACGCGCAAGCTGCCGCGGTTGCTGGCGCTTGCCGGCCGGCTGTTGGGGGATGCCGACGAGGCCAGAGACGTGGCTCAGGAAAGTTTTCTACGAATCTGGCGCCAGGCGGCCAGTTGGCGTGCCGGTGAAGCGCGCTTCGACACTTGGCTGCACCGAGTGGCGCTCAACCTGTGCCATGACCGCTTGCGTCGACGCAGAGAACGCCCGTTGAATGAGGAAGAGGTGCTGGAACTGGCGGACAGCGCACCGTCCCCTGAGGAACAGTTGGAAACCAGCCAGCGCAGCGCCCGTATGGCCGCCGCGTTAGCGGCTTTGCCGGAGCGTCAGCGCGAAGCCATCGTGTTGCAGTATTACCAGGAGCTGTCGAACATCGACGCCGCGGCCCTGATGAATATCAGCGTCGAGGCACTGGAGAGCCTGCTGTCGCGGGCCCGCCGCCAGTTGCGCAGTCAACTTGCCGACACACCCGGGCTCGCCCGCCCAGGAAGGGGAACACCATGACACTTGAACGATTTGCTTATCTGGCCGATGCCTACGGCGCCAGCCTGCACCGCTGGCCCGTTGCCGATCAAGCGGCGGCCCGCGCCTTGCTCGACAGCGGCGACCCTGGCGCCCGCGAAGCACTGAATGCGGCGAGTTGGCTCGATCAGCAGATGGACAGCCATCAGCTGGCGCCCGTCGACCCCGCACTGGTGCGGAAAATTCGTCAGTCGGCTGTGCAACGCAGGTCATTCTGGTCGCGCTATGCCAACTGGTTGTCACCGGCCGGTCTGGTGGGCGTGGGCATTGCCGGTATCGCTGCCGGGGTGCTGGTGGCGTCGATGAGCGTGCCGCTGCCGATGTTGTCATCCGAAGTGTTGCCCAGCGTCTTCGATCAAGGCGATGCCGACGTCGTGTTTACCGTCAACGCCGAGGAAACCGAGCAATGACAGCCAAAACCCTTAAGCCGTGGTTGGTCGTCTCGGTGTTGCTCAACGTATTTTTGATTGGCGGGGTGGCGGGCGGCCTCTATCACTGGATGGCCGTTGCCGCGCCTGCCGAGGCGGTGGTCAACCAGCATGGTCTGCGCCAGGCGATGTTCAAGTTGCCGGTCGAGCGGCGTAAGGAGTTGCGTCAGTTGCTGCGCCACAACCGTGCCGACAGCCAGCCGTTGATCATGGCGGGTCGTGAAGCCCGTCTGGGGGTGATCAAGCAATTGGAGGCGCCGACGCTGGACCGCGCGGTGCTGGTGTCTGAGTTGGCCAAGGCACGTGAGGCGGATGTTGCGCTTCGGGCGTTGGTGGACGATACCTTGGCGCAGTTTGCGAGTAATTTGCCTCAGGATGAGCGGCAGAAATTGGTTGAGGCGCTTTATCAGCGGGGGCAGGGGAAGGCCAGGGATAAGGTGACGCAAGGGCTGGGGAGTAAGCCGCGGTCTTGAGCGGGGTGGCTACCTATCCATTGCTGCGGTAACGGCTGATGGCGCTGCCGCGTTCGTCAATTCCTTTGTCGAACGGCAGGGCGTAGAGGCAGGGATGCAAGGGTCAGAGGCGACGCAGGAAGGCTTTGACGATATGCCGGGTGGCGTTGGTGGTGTCCAGGTCGTCCACGGCGGTGTAGGGGTGCCACCGGCAATCGATGATTTCGTTGCAGGGCCGCGCGTCCGCGAGGTTGATCACGGAGGCTTCAAACACGTGGTGCTCGGTGTCACTGGTTTTCAGTTCTTGCAGGTAGAGCAGGCCGTCGACCTTCAATCCGGTTTCTTCGTGCAACTCCCGTTCGGCCGCGCCCACGGGGCGTTCGCCGGGTTCGACCTTGCCGCCCGGCAAGGCCCATTTTGATCGGACTTTGCGCACGAAGAGGATATGCCCCTCATGTGCGCAAATGACGGTTGCGCGTGTTTTCAATGTGTGAAGCTCCGTAGCGAGATGGCTGTCATCAAAGTGTAATGCAATTGTCATGCTGGGCGGCTGTGGCACTTGCATCAGGGGATGTGGATACTGCTCGCTGGACAACACGGACGAGGAAGGCAGATGAGTACCGTACGCTGGGGCATGATCGGCTGTGGCAGTGTCACTGAGTTAAAGAGTGGACCCGCTTTCTACAAAGCGCCAGGTTCGGCGCTGGTGGCGGTGATGGGGCGACGTGTCGAAGCGGTGCGCGATTATGCGGCACGCCATGGCATCGCTCGCTACTACACCGACGCCCAGGCGTTGATCAACGACCCCGAGGTGGATGCGGTGTACATCGCCACACCGCCCGACAGCCATCTTGAATACAGCCTGATGGTGGCGGCAGCCGGCAAGCATTGTTGCGTCGAGAAACCCATGTCGTTGAATGCCGGGCAGAGCGCGTTGATGCAGCGCACGTTCGAGCGCGCCGGGCTGCATTTGTTTGTGTCCTACTATCGACGCTCCTTACCGCGCTTCCAGCAAGTGCGCGATTGGCTGCAGACCGGGCGCATCGGTGAGTTGCGTCATCTGACCTGGACCCTGTGCAAGCCGGCCGCCGCAGCGGATACCAACCCGGCCAACTGGCGCACCGACCCGGCGATTGCCGGTGGTGGCTACTTTGCCGATCTGGCCAGCCATGGTTTTGACCTGTTTCAGTACCTGGCCGGGGATATTGTCGACGTGGCCGGGTTCACCGCGCGCCAGGCCGGCCGTTATGCCGCGGAGGACGCGGTGACCGCCAGCTGGCGCTTCGCTTCGGGTGCGCTGGGCATGGGCGCCTGGAACTTTGTGGCGGACCGGCGCGAAGACCGGGTCGAGTTGATCGGCAGCCATGGGCGCATCTGCTTTTCGGTGTTCGAAGACCAGCCGATACGTCTTGAAGCGCAGGCCCATGAAGTGCTGACCGTGCCGTGCCACGCGCATATCCAATGGCATCACGTGCTGGGCATGAATGCGCATATTCGCGGGGAGGCGCAGCACCCCTCGTTGGCCATCGAAGCATTGAAGACCGATCAAATCCTTGACCAGGTGTTGCAACGTAACCCCGTTCATCCCGAGTCGTCGTACTAAAGTCAGCTTTTTTCAAGGAACACGCAGATGAAATACTGGATGTTGTTATGGCTGGTGCTGGCCACGGGGGCCGTGGCGGCTCCGCGCAGCCAAGGGCAGGCGGGGGAGTTTGATTTTTATGTGTTGTCGTTGTCGTGGTCGCCGACCTTTTGCCTGACGCACCCGGACAACGAGCAGTGTTCGGGCAAGGGGTACGGCTTTGTACTGCACGGTTTGTGGCCGCAATACGCACGGGGCGGGTGGCCGGCCTCGTGCGACTCGCCGTCGTCGCTGAACCGCCAAGCCATGGACAAGGGCGCCACGTTGTTCCCCAGCCGTTCACTGATCAAGCATGAATGGGCCAAGCATGGCACGTGCTCCGGGCTTGAGCCGCTGGCCTATCTGGAAAAGGCCGACGCCGCGCTGGGGGTGGTGAATATTCCGCCACAGCTGCAGCCGCTCAACTCGCCGGCGTCATTGCCGGCCCAAGCGATCGAGGCGTTGTTTCGCGAAAGCAACCCACGCATGGGCAGCCACGGGCTGGCGGTGATCTGTAAAGGCAAGGTGCTGTCGGAAGTGCGCGTGTGCCTGACCAAGGATCTGGCGTTCGCCGGCTGCCCGCGCAGCGTCAAGACCCAGTGCCGTGACGGGGATATCCGCATTCCTTCACAGCGTTGAAGCAACAGCGCCTTGCTGTTCGGCGCCAGAGGGTGATTTTCTTCAATACCGCGCGTGCCTTGCCCTTTAACGTGACGGCATCTTGATCGTCACCACCTAAAGGGAATCGCAATGAGCTTGATCATTTCCATGGCCGCCTTCGCCTTGGCGACCTCCATTACGCCGGGCCCGGTCAATGTGGTCGCCTTGAGTTCCGGTGCGCGCTTCGGTTTCGTCGCCAGTCAGAAGCATGTATTTGGCGCCGCCGTGGGTTTTACTTTGTTGCTGGTGCTGATCGGCCTCGGGTTGCATGAAGTGCTGTTGCGCTGGCCCATCCTCACCCAATTGATTCAGTGGGGCGGTGTGGCCTTCCTGCTGTACATGGCCTGGAAACTGGCCGTGGACGATGGCCGGTTGGATGCTGAGGGTACGGCTACCGCACCGTCGATGCTGTATGGCGCAATCATGCAGTGGCTCAACCCGAAAGCCTGGTTGGCCTGTGTCGCGGGCATGGGCTTGTTTGTGGCCGATGGCGACGCCGCGCAGGTCTGGCTGTTCGCGGCGCTCTATCTGGTGATCTGCTACCTGTCGGTGGCGTGCTGGGCCTATGCCGGCACGTTCTTGCGTCGCTACCTCGGCAACCCGCAGGGTGTGCGCCTGTTCAACCGTTCAATGGCCGCGTTGCTGGTGGCCAGTGTGGGTTATTTGCTGATGGCTTGAGCCGGTCGCGGTACTGGCCAGGCGTGGCGGCGAAGTGCTGTTTGAAGGCGCGCTGGAAATGCGCCTGGTCGGCAAAGCCCGCCGCCAGGGCCACATCGGCAATCAGCTTGCCCTGGCGCAGTTGGGCGCGGGCAAACTGGATGCGTTGGTTGATCAGGAAGGCATGGGGCGTCAGCCCGTAATACTGCTTGAAGGCGCGGATCAGGTACGAGGGCGACAGCTCGGCGGCCAGGCAGATGTCTTCCAGTTTCAAGGCTTGCGTGCAGTGCGTGCGAATGTAGTCGGCCGCCCGTTCCAGCTTGTGGTTGACCTCGCGTACCGGAGTGTCCGCAGGGTTGAGGCGCTGTTGGACTTCGGTGAAATAACTCACCAGCGCGCTTTGTTTTTGCAGATGTTCAGCCTGTGTATCCACCAGTATCCGGTACAACTCCAGCAGGCCGCGATACAGCAGCGGATCGCGCACGTAGGGCGTGTTGAACGGCCGGTAACCCTGGTCGGTGCTGAAGCCCAGTTGGTACTGCAGGTCAGTCAGCCAGGGCGTATCGATGTACAGCATCTGATAAGACCACGGCTCATTGTCGATGGGGTTGCAGGCATGCACATCGCCGGGGTTCATCAGGACCACCGTACCCGCGTCGATCTCGAACGTCTGTGTACCGTAGTGGTAATAGCTGCGTCCGGTGGTGATTGCCCCAATCGAAAAATGCTCGTGCGCATGCCGGCTGTAGGTCACCTTGCGCCCGTCCGCAATAGTGCGCGCCTCAATGAACGCCAACGCAGGGTCACGCCAGAAAAACGGTGCTGTAGCGGCGGTCATGGCAGGCGCTCCCTGAAAGAATTGGAATGAGCAGGCAACAGCCTCATACAAAAGGTGGGCTTATTCAAGCCTTGCGCATCACACGATACGCTGCCACGCAGTGCTCTATTGGCCTGACTGATTAACGGGCGGTGGCACCAGGAACGCCGCCTCCAGCAATTGCCGGGTATACGCATGCTGCGGATCGGCAAAAATCGTCCCGGCTTCACCTTGTTCCACCACCTGCCCATGCTTGACCACCATCAGTTGGTGGCTCAACGCCTTCACCACCGCCAAGTCATGGCTGATAAACAGGTAAGTCAGGTTGTACTTGGCCTGCAGGCTGCGCAACAACTCGACCACTTGGCGCTGCACCGTGCGGTCCAATGCCGAGGTGGGTTCGTCCAGCAGGATCAGGCGCGGCTTGAGCACCAGGGCGCGGGCGATGGCGATGCGTTGGCGCTGGCCACCGGAGAACTCGTGGGGGTAGCGATGACGGGATTCCGGGTCCAGGCCGACTTCCTTGAGTGCGGCAATAATCGCCGCCTCCTGTTCAGCCGGCGTGCCCATCTTGTGAATACGCAAGCCTTCGCCGACGATTTCGCTGACGCACATACGCGGGCTCAGGCTGCCGAACGGGTCCTGGAACACCACCTGCATTTCCCGCCGCAGCGGGCGCACCTGTTGCTGGCTGAGCTTGTCCAACTGCTGGCCTTCAAAGCGAATGCCGCCCTGGCTGCCGATCAGCCGCAAGATCGCCAGGCCCAGGGTCGATTTGCCTGAGCCGCTCTCGCCGACAATGCCCAGGGTCTGCCCCTGGGGCAGGTTGAAATGGATACCATCCACCGCCTTGACGTAATCGACGGTGCGGCGCAAAAAGCCTTTCTTGATCGGGAACCAGACCTTGAGGTCATCGACTTCCAGCAACGGCGGCCCGACTTCATTGGCAACCGGCCCGCCGCTGGGCTCGGCGGCCAGCAGCTCCTGGGTGTAGGGGTGGCGGGGCGACTGGAACAGTGTCTCGCAGTCGGCTTGTTCAACGATGCAACCTTGCTGCATCACGCACACCCGGTGAGCGATGCGTCGCACCAGGTTCAAGTCGTGGCTGATCAGCAGCAACGCCATGCCCAGGCGCGCTTGCAGTTCTTTGAGCAACTCGAGGATCTTCAACTGCACCGTGACGTCGAGGGCCGTGGTCGGTTCGTCGGCGATCAACAGCTCCGGCTCGTTGGCCAACGCCATCGCGATCATCACCCGTTGGCGTTGGCCGCCGGACAACTCGTGGGGCAGGGCCTTGAGGCGCTTGTGCGGCTCGGGAATGCCCACCAGTTCAAGCAATTCCAGGGTTCGCCGGGTGGCGACTTTGCCGGTCAGCCCCTTGTGCAGGCCAAGCACTTCGTTGATCTGCTTCTCGATGGAGTGCAGCGGGTTCAACGAGGTCATCGGTTCCTGGAAGATCATCGCGATGCGGTTGCCGCGAATATGCCGGATGGTTTTTTCCTTGAGCGTGAGCAAGTCTTGCCCAGCATAGGCAATGGTACCCGATGGATGCCGCGCCAGCGGGTAGGGCAGCAGGCGCAGGATCGAGTGAGCGGTCACCGACTTGCCCGAGCCGCTTTCGCCGACCAGGGCCAGGGTTTCGCCACGCTTGATATCGAAGCTGACGTTGTTCACCACGCGGTGATGGTGATTGCCCGTGACGAACTCGACGCTGAGGTCGCGGACTTCGATCAGATTGTCCTGGTTCATCTCATTTCCTCGGGTCGAAGGCATCGCGAGCGGACTCGCCGATAAACACCAGCAAACTCAGCATGATCGCCAGCACGGCAAAGGCACTCATCCCCAGCCACGGCGCTTGCAGGTTGGATTTGCCCTGGGCCACCAGCTCGCCCAGGGATGGCGAACCGGCCGGCAAACCGAAGCCGAGGAAGTCGAGGGCCGTGAGGGTGCCGATGGCGCCGGTGAGAATGAACGGCATGAAGGTCATGGTCGAGACCATGGCGTTGGGCAGGATATGGCGGAACATGATCGCGCCATTTTGCATACCCAGCGCCCGGGCTGCGCGGACGTATTCCAGGTTGCGCCCGCGCAGGAACTCGGCGCGCACCACGTCCACCAGGCTCATCCAGGAGAACAACAGCATGATCCCCAGCAGCCACCAGAAGTTGGGCTGCACGAAGCTGGCGAGGATGATCAGCAGGTACAACACCGGCAAGCCCGACCAGATTTCCAGGAAACGCTGCCCGGCCAGGTCGACCCAGCCGCCGTAGAACCCCTGCAACGCGCCGGCGATAACGCCGATGATCGAGCTGAGGACGGTCAGGGTCAGGGCAAACAGCACCGACACCCGGAACCCGTAGATGACCCGGGCCAGGACATCGCGGCCCTGGTCATCGGTGCCCAGCAGGTTGACGCTTGACGGCGGTGCGGGCGCCGGGACTTTCAGGTCGTAATTGATACTCTGGTAGCTGAACGGGATCGGTGCCCATAAGGTCCACGCATCCTTGGCCTTGAGCAGCTCCTGGATGTACGGGCTCTTGTAGTTGGCCTCCAGCGGGAACTCGCCGCCGAAGGTCGTCTCGGGGTAGCGCTTGAGCGCTGGAAAGTACCAGTCGCCGTCGAAGTGCACCGCCAGCGGCTTGTCATTGGCGATCAGTTCCGCACCCAGGCTGAGCACGAACAGGATCAGGAACAGCCACAGCGACCACCAGCCGCGTTTGTTCGCCTTGAACCGCTCGAATCGGCGGCGATTGAGGGGGGACAGGTTCATCTCAATGCTCCCGGCTGGCGAAGTCGATGCGCGGATCGACCAGGGTGTAGGTGAGGTCGCCGATCAACTTCACGATCAGCCCCAGCAGGGTGAAGATGAACAGCGTACCGAACACCACCGGGTAGTCGCGGTTGATCGCCGCTTCAAAGCTCATCAGGCCCAGGCCGTCGAGGGAGAAGATCACTTCGACCAGCAACGAGCCGGTGAAGAAAATCCCGATGAAGGCCGACGGGAAACCGGCGATGACCAACAGCATCGCGTTACGGAATACATGGCCGTAGAGCACGCGATGGTGGGTCAGGCCTTTGGCCCTGGCGGTGATCACGTACTGCTTGTTGATCTCGTCGAGGAAGCTGTTTTTGGTCAGCAGCGTCATGGTCGCGAAGTTGCCGATCACCAGTGCGGTAATCGGCAGTGCCAGGTGCCAGAAGTAATCGAGGATTTTGCCGCCCCAACTCAACTCATCGAAGTTGTTCGAGGTGAGGCCGCGCAACGGGAACCAGTCGAAGTAACTGCCGCCGGCAAACACCACGATCAGCAGGATGGCGAAGAGGAACGCCGGGATCGCATAGCCGACGATGATCGCCGAACTGGTCCACACGTCGAAGTGGCTGCCGTGTCGCGTGGCCTTGGCGATGCCCAGCGGGATCGATACCAGGTACATGATCAGCGTGCTCCACAACCCGAGGGAGATGGACACCGGCATCTTCTCCTTGATCAGGTCGATGACCTTGGCATCGCGGAAGAAGCTGTCGCCGAAGTCCAGCCGGGCGTAGTTCTTGACCATGATCCACAAGCGTTCCGGCGCCGATTTGTCGAAGCCGTACATCTTCTCGATTTCCTTGATCAGCGCCGGGTCCAGCCCCTGGGCACCCCGATAACTGGAGCCGGCCACCGAGACTTCGGCACCGCCGCCGGCAATACGGCTGGTGGCGCCTTCAAAGCCTTCGAGCTTGGCGATCATCTGCTCAACCGGGCCGCCGGGGGCGGCCTGGATGATGATGAAGTTGATCAGCAATATGCCGAACAGCGTGGGGATGATCAGCAGCAGGCGGCGAACAATATAGGCCAGCATTCAATTGCCTCCGCTCGCCGGGTCGGCGCTTTGAGTCGTGTCCAGGGAAACCGCCGGCTTGACGTTGGGTTTAGCCCACCAGGTGATGGTGCCGACGTCATAGCGTGGCGGCACCTTGGGGTGGCCCAGGTGGTCCCAGTAGGCGACGCGGAACGTCTTGATGTGCCAGTTGGGAATGACGTAGTAGCCGAACTGCAGCACGCGGTCCAACGCCTTGGCATGAGCGACCAGGCTTTTGCGCGAGTCGGCGTTGATCAACTCTTCGACCAATTGGTCGACCGCCGGGTCCTTGAGGCCCATGTAGTTGCGGCTGCCGGGTTTGTCGGCGCTGGGGGAACTCCAGAACTCACGCTGCTCGTTGCCGGGCGATGTGGATTGGGGGAAGCTGCCCACCAGCATGTCGAAGTCGCGCGAGCGCAGGCGGTTGATGTACTGCGACACGTCGACCCGGCGAATCACCAGGTCGATGCCCAAATCGGCGAGGTTGCGCTTGAAGGGCAGCAGGATGCGTTCGAATTCGGTCTGGGCCAGCAGGAACTCAATGGTCACCGGTTTGCCGGTGGTGTCGACCATTTTGTCGTTGACGATCTTCCAGCCCGCCTGCTGCAGCAACTGGTAAGCCTCGCGTTGCTGGGCGCGGATCATGCCGCTGCCGTCGGTCTTGGCCGGTTCGAAGGCTTGGGTGAAGACCTCGGCCGGGATCTTGTCGCGCAGCGGTTCGAGAATCGCCAGCTCGTCCGGGCCGGGTAGACCGGTGGCGGCCATTTCCGAGTTTTCAAAGTAACTGCGGCTACGGGTATAGGCGCCGTTGAACAGTTGCTTATTGCTCCATTCAAAGTCCAGCAACAGGCTGATCGCCTTGCGCACACGTACATCCTGGAACATGGGCTTGCGGGTATTGAACACAAAACCCTGCATGCCGGTGGGGTTGCCGTTGGGGATCTCTTCCTTGATCAATCGGCCTTGAGCGACCGCCGGAATGTTGTAGGCGTTGGCCCAGTTCTTGGCGCTGATCTCCAGCCAGTAATCGAACTGCCCGGCCTTCAGCGCTTCCAGGGCGACGGTGTTATCGCGGTAATAGTCGGTGATGCGGCTGTCGAAGTTGTAGAAACCCTGGGTGACCGGCAGGTCCTTGGCCCAGTAGTCCTTGACCCGCTCATAACGAATCATGCGTCCGGCCTTGACCTCGGCGACCTTGTACGGCCCGCTGCCCAGAGGAATTTCCAGGTTGCCCTTGGAAAAGTCGCGGGTCGCCCACCAATGCTTGGGCAGTACCGGCAATTGCCCGAGGATCAGCGGTAACTCGCGATTGTTGGTGCGCTTGAACTTGAACAGCACGCGCAACGGGTCTTCAGCCACCACTTCATCAACGTCGGCGTAGTAGGTGCGATAGATCGGTGAACCGTCCTTGAGCAGTGTCTGGAAGGTGAACACCACATCGTCGGCGCGGATCGGCTGCCCATCATGAAAGCGCGCTTCGGGGCGCAGGTAGAAGCGTACCCAACTGTTATCCGGGGCCTTTTCGATCTTGCCGGCGACCAGGCCGTATTCGGTGACGGGTTCGTCCAGGCTTTGCATGGCCAGGGTGTCATAGACCAGGCCGATGTTATCGGCGGGCACACCTTTGCTGATGTAGGGGTTGAGGCTGTCGAAGCCGCCCATGGCCGACTCGCGGAAAGTACCGCCCTTGGGCGCATTGGGGTTTACGTAGTCGAAGTGCTTGAAGTCGGCGGGGTACTTCGGCGGCTCGTTGTAGAGCGTCAACGCATGTTGCGGCGCGGCTTGGGCCGCGGTACACAGCAAGAGGCTGCCAAGCAGTGCCGTACGCAAAAACATCATTGGGCTTTCTCCGAAGCTTTGAGCCACCACGCGCTCAGGCCCAGGCTGTAGGGCGGCGTGGTGACAAAGGCGAACCGGTTGCGGTAGGCCAGTCGATGATAGTTGAGGTACCAGTTGGGAATGCTGTAGTGCTGCCACAGCAGCACCCGGTCCAGCGCCCGGCCGGCGGCCAGTTGCTCCTCGCGGGTTTGCGCGGCGAGCAGTTGTTCCAGCAAGTGATCGACCACGGGGTTGGCGATGCCTGCATAGTTCTTGCTGCCCTTGATCGCGGCCTGGCTGGAGTGGAAGTACTGCCACTGCTCAAGACCCGGGCTCAAGGTCTGGTTGAGGGTCATCAGGATCATGTCGAAGTCGAACTGATCCAGGCGTTGCTTGTATTGCGCCCGGTCAACGGTGCGCAGGCGGGCGTCGACGCCGATGCTGATCAGGTTCTCGACATAGGGCTGCAGGATGCGCTCCAGGTTCGGGTTGACCAGCAGGATCTCCAGGCGCAGCGGCTGCCCCTGGCTGTCGAGCAAGCGTTGCCCCGACAGCTTCCACCCGGCGTCTGCGAGTAATGCCAAGGCACGACGCATGGTGTCGCGGGGAATGCCACGCCCATCGGTCTGCGGCAGGCTGAACGGCTGGGTGAATAGTGGCGCCGGCAACTGCTCGCGGTAGGGTGAGAGCATCAGCCATTCATGCCCCACCGGCACACCGGTCGCCGAAAACTCGCTGTTGGGGTAGTAACTGACGCTGCGTTTGTAAGCACTGCTGAACAGCGAGCGGTTGGTCCATTCAAAGTCGAACATCAGCCCCAGGGCTTCGCGCACTTTGGCTTGGCTGAAGGTCGGCCGCCGCGTGTTCATGAACAAACCCTGGCTTTGGGTCGGGATCTGGTGGGCGATCTGCGCCTTGATCACGTCGCCTCGGTTGACCGCCGGAAAGTTGTAGCCCGTGGCCCAGTTCTTGGCCTGGTGCTCGATATAGATGTCGAACTCGCCGGCCTTGAAGGCTTCGAACGCGACGTCACTGTCACGGTAGAACTCCACTTCGACCTTGTCGTAGTTGTAGAAACCCTGGTTGACCGGCAGGTCCTTGCCCCAGTAGTCCTTGACCCGCTCGAACACCAGTTGCCGCCCCGGCGTGACCTTGGTGATGCGGTACGGCCCGCTGCCCAGTGGCGGCTCGAAAGTGGTGGCCTTGAAGTCGCGGTTTTTCCAGTAATGCTGGGGCAGCACGGGCAACTCGCCCAGGCGCAGGATCAGTAGCGGGTTACCAGCGCGCTTGAAGACAAAGCGGATACGATGACGATTGAGAATGTCGACCCGCGCCACTTCCTGCAGGTTGGTGCGGTATTGCGGGTGGCCTTCGGTCAGCAGCGTACGGTAGGAAAACGCCACGTCATACGCTGTGATCGGCTTGCCATCGTGAAAGCGGGCTTCGGGGCGCAGATTGAACACCACCCAACTGCGGTCCTCGCTGTACTCCACCGATTGCGCGATCAGGCCGTAGCTGGACGTGGGCTCATCCCCGGACGGCGCGTACTGGCCGGTGCCGACCATCAGCGGTTCGTTCAGCTCGTTGACGCCGTATTGCAGGAAATTGGGAGTGGAAACCGGGCTGGTGCCCTTGAAGGTGTAGGGGTTGAGCGTGTCGAACGTGCCAAATGCCATCACCCGCAACGTACCGCCTTTGGGCGCTGCAGGGTTTACCCAATCGAAGTGGGTGAATTTGGCCGGGTACTTGAGCGTGCCGAACTGCGCGTAACCGTGGCTCTCGGTAATCGTCGCGTTCGCAGCAAAGCTCAAGGCCAGACTTATTAGTAGAAGGAGGGGACGCTTCAAGGCAGAGATCCGATCCAGGCGGCTTGGGCTTTATGATCGGTACAGTAACAGCTTGTTCCGGTTGGAAAAAGCTGGTTTATGTAGTGAGCGGGCTTGCCCCGCGCTGGGCGGCGCAGCCGCCCTAAACCAGGCCCCCCGGTCTTCCTGACACACCACGGCGTCCATGTTGGGGACACCTCATCTGTAGTGAGCGGGCTTGCCCCGCGCTGGGTGGCGCAGCCACCCTAAACCAGACCCCTCGGTCTTCCTGACACACCACGGCGTCTTTGTTAGGGCGGCTGCGCCGCCCAGCGCGGGGCAAGCCCGCTCACTACAGAACCGGCTATCGTGGGCCGGAAACGACGAGCATCTGCCCTGGCTTCAATGCCTGGCCGGTGCGCGGGTTCCAACGCTTGAGGTGTTGCATCTCAACGTTGAAGCGCTTGGCAACGATGTACAACGAGTCGCCTTTCTTGACCTTGTATTGCACCGGCTTCTTGCTGCTGGCCACGACTTTGCGCGTGTCCTGCATCACCAGGGTCTGGCCGACCTTGAGTGCCTGGCCGTTGAGCTTGTTCCAGCGTTGCAGGTCATGCACGTCGACCTTGTTCGCCTTGGCGATCAGGGTGAGGTTGTCGCCAGTGCGCACCTTGTAGCTGCGGGTACGTCCGGCAACGGCTTTTGTCTCGACTTCGTCGAACACGGCCTTTTTCGGGCGCATGGCCAGCAATTCCTCCGGCCGCATCGTCGAAAGGGTGCTGGTCAGCAGATGCGCCTTGGAACTGGGCACCAGCAGATGCTGGGGGCCGTCCAGGGTGGTGCGTTGTTTCAGGGCCGGATTGAGCTGGAACAGCTCGTCTTCGTCGATTTCAGCCAGTGCCGCGACCCGTGACAGGTCCATGCTCTGTTTGACTTCAACCACTTCGAAGTACGGCTGGTTGGCGATCGGGCTCAGGTTGACACCGTATGCCTCCGGTGCCAGTACCACTTGGGACAGCGCCAGGAACTTGGGCACATAGTCTTTGGTTTCCTGGGGCAGGGGCAGGTTCCAGTAGTCGGTGGGCAGGCCGAGTTTCTCGTTACGCTCGATGGCCCGGCTGACCGTGCCTTCGCCGGCGTTATACGCCGCCAGGGCCAGCAACCAGTCGCCGTTGAACATGTCATGCAGGCGCGTCAGGTAGTCCAATGCGGCGGTCGTGGAAGCGGTGATGTCACGGCGGCCGTCGTAGGCGCGGGTCTGGCGCAGGTTGAAGTAGCGCCCGGTGGAGGGAATGAACTGCCACAAACCGACCGCATCGCTACGCGAATAGGCCATTGGGTTGTAGGCACTTTCAATCACCGGCAGCAGCGCCAGCTCCAGGGGCATGTTGCGTTCTTCAAGGCGCTCGACGATGTAGTGAATGTAGAGGCTGCCGCGTTCTCCGGCGTTTTCCAGAAAGGACGGGTTGCTGGCGAACCACAAGCGCTGTTGCTCGATGCGCGGGTTGACGCCCAGGCCTTCCTGCAATTGAAAGCCCCGTCGCATGCGTTCCCAGACATCCTGGGGCACTTCGGGGCTGGGCTTCTCTGAGAGCCAGATAGGTTTTTGCTTGATCTTGGCGGCAAGATTGGGTTTGGGTTGCACGGTGGATTGTGCAGCGAAATTTGTCGATTGGCAGCCCGCCAGAGTCGCGGACACAGCCACCGCCACGGCTTGAGCCAGGCGGGTCAATGCGTCTGAAGAAATGGATTTACGAATAGATGACGACATTGGCTGGAAGTAAGTTCCGGGCAAAAATGTCGGGCGATTCTAGAAAGCGCTTCGGTTCCGGTCAACCATTCAGAAATTGCGTATCAGATTGCTTCCCGTTAGAACTTATCTTTCCACGCCCTCAAGCTAGCAAACACCTCGGCCCCAGAGCGGTTGTCGCGACCGTTCCGTTCGTCCGCTTTTTGTTTAACGGATGTTTCAGCGGTGCGCAGGAAAGGGTTGGTGCGTTTTTCCAGGGCCAGGTTCGACGGCAGTGTCATCTCGCCACGGGCTCGCAACTGGTTGACGTCAGCCACCCGTTCGGCAATATCGGCGTTATCCGGCTCCACGGCCTGGGCGAATTTAAGGTTGCTTTGCGTGTACTCGTGAGTGCAATACACCAACGTGTCGGCGGGCAGGGCGGCGAGGCGTTGCAGCGAGGCGTGCATTTGCTCTGGAGTGCCTTCGAACAGGCGCCCACAGCCGGCGGCGAACAGCGTGTCGCCACAGAACAGCACGCCCTGGTGGTAATAGGCTATATGGCCCAGGGTGTGGCCGGGCACCGTATAGACGTCGAAGTCCCAGCCCAGGACCGTGACACGGTCGTTATCCTGCAGGGCAATGTCGCGTGCCGGGATCTTCTCACTGGCCGGGCCGTAGACCTTGGCGTCGGTAGCACTTTTCAAGGGCTCCACACCGCCGACATGATCATGGTGGTGGTGGGTGATCAGGATATCGCTGAGCTGCCAGCCGGGGTTGGCCTGGAGCCAGGCGAGCACCGGCCCGGCATCGCCAGGGTCGACGACGGCGCAGCGCTGGGTGCTTGGGTCTTGTAACAACCAGATGTAGTTGTCGGTGAAGGCGGGTAGCGCACTGATCTGTATCATTCTTCGATTCGCCAAGCTGAACACATTGGTGCATCTTAGAACGTCTAGGCGAGTTGGAGAATGCAATGACTGATAAAGCGTTCGCCCAGGCCGATCCTGAGTGGCTGGCCCTGATCAGCGCGGCCCGCGAGTGGCTGTCCGGGCCGATAGGGCAATTTCTGCTGGACGAAGAACGGCGCATGCTCGAAGACGAGCTGGGGCGCTTCTTCGGCGGTTACCTGGTGCATTACGGCCCCTCGGCGCAGACGCCGCCGTCGGCCCCGCAGGTGCAGCGCAATGTGCGTCTGGGGGCGCCGTTGCCCGGTGTGGAAATCGTCTGCGAGGAACAAGCCTGGCCACTGAGCGAGCACGCCGCCGATGTGGTGGTGTTGCAACATGGCCTGGATTTTTGCCTGTCTCCCCACGGTTTGCTCCGTGAAGCCGCCAGCAGCGTACGCCCCGGTGGCCATCTGCTTATTATCGGCATCAACCCCTGGAGCAGTTGGGGAATGCGCCATCTGTTCGCCCATGACGGCCTGCGCCAGGCGCGCTGCATCGCGCCGTCGCGGGTGGGAGACTGGCTGAACCTGCTGGGCTTCGCGCTGGAGAAACGCCGCTTCGGGTGCTATCGTCCGCCGCTTGCGTCGACCAAGTGGCAGGCACGCCTGGCCGGCTGGGAGCGCCGGGCCGGGGCCTGGCAGCTGTCGGGTGGTGGCTTCTATTTGTTGGTGGCGCGCAAGATTGTGGTCGGGCTTCGGCCGGTGCGCCAGGTGCTACGCCAGCCCGTGGGCAAGCTGGTGCCGATGCCGATGGCCAAGGTCAACCGCAAGCAGAGTGAACCGTAAAACCCTTTTTTTGATTTCAGGCCGAGTGACCGATGACCGATAGCGTAGAACTCTTCACCGACGGCGCCTGCAAGGGCAACCCTGGCCCGGGCGGCTGGGGTGCCCTGCTGGTGTGCAAGGGCGTGGAGAAGGAACTGTGGGGCGGCGAAGCCAACACCACCAACAACCGCATGGAGCTGATGGGCGCCATTCGTGGCCTGGAAGAGCTCAAGCGCCGCTGCAACGTGCTGCTGGTGACTGACTCGCAGTACGTGATGAAGGGCATCAATGAGTGGATGGTCAACTGGAAAAAACGGGGTTGGAAGACTGCCGCCAAGGAACCGGTCAAGAATGCCGACCTGTGGCAATTGCTCGATGAACAATGCAATCGCCACGACATTACCTGGAAATGGGTACGCGGGCATATCGGCCATCCCGGTAACGAGCGGGCAGACCAGTTGGCTAACCGTGGCGTGGACGAAGTGCGGGGTTACAAGCAGAGCTGATGTTCAGAGTGCGACGATGGCCTGTGCCAGTTGCATGTCGGTAAAGGTTTGCCCTGGCAGGCGTTCGCGAATGTGTACCAGCGCCGCCTCCAGGCGCACACCACGGATCTGGCCATCCGTGGCAACAAAAGATTCGGCGTCGTCCCGTGCCGCTTGAACGATCTTGTCATCCTTGAATGACGAACTGGTGCCCCGAGTGGCACTCATGGACAGGCTGACCAGTGCGTCGGTGGTCATGACGAAGCTGGTGGCGTGTGCCGTGCAGGTGCTGCCCAACAGCAACAGGGTGCACAGTAGTTTTGGCGGGTTCATGGTGGTTGTGGGTTCTGCATCAACTAGGGCGTGCAGGCTAACAAGGGCGCCTTGGGCAAAACTGCTGCAGCTTTGCTAAGGATTGTAAAAAACTGTCGAGCCTTGAGCGCCTTGGCCCGGTCTTGGGTTGCCCGGGCCATGGCGTGCTAAGATTGCGCGCCTTGAAATACACCACACCGCTGAGAGTTGAACCCTGATGGCCATCCGATCCGTAGTACTCGATACCGAAACCACCGGCATGCCGGTGACCGATGGTCACCGGATCATCGAGATCGGCTGCGTCGAGTTGATGGGCCGTCGCCTCACCGGCCGTCATTTCCATGTCTACCTGCAACCGGATCGGGACAGTGACGAGGGCGCTATCGCCGTTCACGGCATCACCGATGAATTCCTCAAAGGCAAACCGCGCTTTGCCGAAGTGGCCGATGAGTTCTTCGAATTCATCAACGGCGCCCAACTGATCATCCACAACGCGGCGTTCGACGTCGGCTTCATCAACAACGAATTCGCCCTGATGGGGCAGATGGACCGGGCGGATATTTCCCAGCACTGCTCGATCCTCGATACTCTGATGATGGCGCGTGAACGCCACCCGGGCCAGCGCAACAGTCTCGATGCATTGTGCAAACGCTACGGCGTCGACAACTCCGGCCGTGAACTGCACGGCGCCTTGCTCGACTCCGAGATTCTCGCCGACGTCTACCTGACCATGACCGGTGGCCAGACCAGCCTGTCCCTGGCTGGTAATGCATCCGACGGCAGCGGCTCGGCGGAAGGCTCGGGCAATCGCCCATCGGAAATTCGCCGGCTGCCGGCTGATCGTAAAGCGACCGCCATTATCCGTGCCAGCGAGCAGGACCTGGCCGAGCATGCGGCGCGATTGGAAGCGATTGCCAAGGCGGCGGGTGCACCGGCGTTGTGGTCGCAGCTGGCGGAGCAATAATCTTCATTCGCCACATTCTCTTCCAGCTTCTACCCTGAGTGCATAGCCCTCAGGACCACAAGCCGTCATGTACAAAGACTTGAAGTTTCCCGTTCTGATCGTGCATCGCGACATCAAGGCCGACACCGTTGCCGGTGACAGGGTTCGAGGCATCGCCAGGGAATTGGAACAAGAGGGCTTCAGTATCTTTTCTGCCGTGGACTATGCCGAGGGGCGGCTGGTGGCATCGACCCATCACGGCTTGGCCTGCATGCTGATTGCCGCTGAAGGTGCCGGGGAAAATACCCATCTGCTGCAAAACATGGTCGAACTGATTCGCCTGGCACGGGTGAGGGCGCCCAACCTGCCGATCTTCGCGCTGGGCGAGCAAGTCACTCTGGAAAACGCTCCGGCGGACGCCATGAGTGAGCTCAATCAACTGCGCGGCATTCTTTATCTGTTCGAAGACACGGTGCCGTTTCTCGCCCGGCAGGTGGCTCGCGCTGCGCGGACCTACCTGGACGGTTTGTTGCCACCGTTCTTCAAGGCCCTGGTCCAGCACACCGCCGATTCCAATTACTCTTGGCACACCCCCGGCCACGGAGGCGGCGTGGCCTATCGCAAAAGCCCGGTGGGGCAGGCGTTCCATCAGTTTTTCGGTGAGAACACGCTGCGTTCGGATTTGTCCGTTTCAGTACCGGAACTCGGTTCGCTGCTGGATCACACCGGGCCGCTGGCCGAAGCTGAAGCCCGCGCCGCACGCAACTTTGGCGCTGACCACACCTTCTTCGTCATCAATGGCACATCCACCGCCAACAAGATCGTGTGGCACTCCATGGTCGGCCGTAACGACCTGGTGCTGGTGGATCGCAACTGCCACAAGTCGGTACTGCACTCGATCATCATGACTGGGGCGATCCCGCTTTACCTGTGCCCGGAGCGCAACGAGCTGGGCATCATCGGCCCGATTCCCCTGAGCGAATTCAGCCCCGAGGCCATCCGTGCCAAGATCGACGCCAGCCCCCTGACCCGTGGCCGGCCGGCGAAGGTGAAGATGGCGGTGGTGACCAATTCGACCTACGACGGCTTGTGCTACAACGCCGAGCTGATCAAGCAGCAATTGGGCAGCAGTGTCGAGGTGCTGCACTTCGATGAGGCCTGGTACGCTTACGCGGCCTTTCACGAGTTTTTTGCCGGGCGCTACGGCATGGGCACTTCACGCACACCGGACAGCCCCCTGGTGTTCACCACCCACTCGACGCACAAGTTGCTGGCCGCCTTCAGCCAGGCGTCGATGATCCATGTTCAGGATGGTGGCGCCCGCCAACTGGATCGTGACCGCTTCAACGAAGCCTTCATGATGCATATCTCCACTTCGCCGCAATACAGCATCATCGCCTCGCTGGACGTCGCCTCGGCAATGATGGAAGGGCCGGCCGGGCGCTCGCTGTTGCAGGAAATGTTCGACGAAGCCCTGAGCTTTCGTCGTGCGTTGGCCAACCTGCGCCAGCATCTGGCCGCTGACGATTGGTGGTTCTCGATCTGGCAACCGCCGTCGGTGGCGGGCATCGACCGGGTTGTCACGACGGACTGGCTGTTGCATCCCGGCGACGACTGGCATGGTTTTGGCGACGTGGCCGAGGATTATGTGCTGCTGGACCCGATCAAAGTGACGCTGGTGATGCCCGGCCTCAACGCCGGAGGAGCCTTGAGCGACCGGGGTATCCCGGCGGCGGTGGTCAGCAAGTTCCTCTGGGAACGCGGGCTGGTGGTGGAGAAGACCGGTCTGTATTCATTCCTCGTGTTGTTCTCCATGGGCATTACCAAAGGTAAATGGAGTACCTTGCTCACCGAATTGTTGGAGTTCAAGCGTAGCTACGATGCCAATGTCAGCCTGGCCAGCTGTTTGCCATCGGTGTATGCCCAGGGGCCGTCGCGCTATCAGGGTCTGGGGCTGCGTGACCTCTGTGATCAATTGCACAGTTGTTACCGCAGCAATGCCACCGCCAGGCACCTCAAGCGCATGTACACGGTGTTGCCGGAAATCGCGATGAAACCGGCCGACGCCTACGACCAACTGGTGAGAGGTGAGGTGGAAGCCGTTTCCATCGATGCCTTGCCTGGGCGCATCGCAGCGGTGATGCTGGTGCCTTATCCGCCGGGCATTCCGTTGATCATGCCCGGCGAGCGTTTTACCGAGGCAACGCGGTCGATCATTGATTACCTGGCATTCGCCCGCACGTTCGACAGCGGCTTCCCTGGGTTTGTCGCCGATGTTCATGGGCTGCAGCACGAAGATGACGGTCATGGTCGTTGTTACACCGTCGATTGCATCAAGGATTAAGGATGGTTATGCACGCAGTGATGAACGTGAAGTATCCGGGGCTCAGTGTCCGCGTGGCCGACGAGGGCTTCGATGCCTATGTGTGGGGCAATGACTTCAGCTTTGAGGTCAGCGGCTACGGCCAGCCGCAGATGGGCAAGCGGGTTGACGAATGGCCTGTGGAGCGGATCCTGCCGTACCGCAAGTGCTATGGCATAGACCCGGAAGAGTTCGCCAGTTTCCGTAACGCCGCCGACAGCGCAGTCTTCATGGCTTACCTCGATGATCGGGCGGTAGGGCATATTGTGGTGAGCACCAACTGGAATGGCTTTGCCCATGTTGATGAGTTGGCGGTGGTCCTGTCTGCGCGTCGCCATGGTGTGGCCAAGGCGCTGCTGGACGTGGCGCAGTTCTGGAGCCGCAAGAAAAACCTGCCGGGCATGATGCTGGAAACCCAGAACAACAACCTCGGGGCCTGCCGCTTGTATGAGCGGTGTGGCTATGTGATGGGGGGCGTCGACCACCTGCGCTATCGGGGCATTGATCCGCAAACCCGCGAAGTGGCGATCTTCTGGTACCGCTTGTTCAAGACGGAAACCGCAGCGTCCTAGCCTGCCAACAGGCCTTCTGCCTTCTGCGTGACAATCTCCAGCAACGCATTCAGGGCAGGGGCCGTCACGCTGTCCTTCAGGGTCAGCGCATACAGGCTGACCTGGATCGGCGGTGACAGCAGGCACGCGTCCAACCCTGCTTCCCGTGCGCCGAATGCGGTAAACGGGTCGACAATCGCCAAGCCTTCCCCGGCCTCCACCATGCTGCGCATCATCTGGTAGGTCTGTACGCGCGTTTGCACCACCGGCAGCGGGCGCAGGGCACGCAGCTTGGCGTCCAGCAGGCGGCTGAGCGGGTCCTGGCCTTCGAGACCGATCATCGACTGCCCCGCCAAGTCCTGCAAGGCAATGTACTTCTGCCTGGGTTTGAGCCAGCCATGGGGAGCGAGCAGTTGCAATTTGCCTTGGGCCAATACGGTGCTTTGAATTTGTGGATGTTCCGGGTCATGCAGGCTCAGGCCCACATCGGCCTCGTGCAACAACAGGCTCCTGACAATTTCCCGGGTCGGCAGGCTCGACAGGTTGCACGGCGTGTCCTGGAAGCGTCGGCGTAGCATGGCGATGCTTTGCGGCAGCAACTGGTTGGCCAGGGGCGGGGTGCACAGGGCGCGCAGGGTCGGCGCGTGATGGTGTTTCAACCGGCTGGCCAGGCGTTGCACCGGCTCCAGGGCCTCGTAGAGGTGGGCGATTTCGGCCTGCAGTTCCAGGGTCTCGCGCGTGGCTTGCAAGCGCCCACGCACACTGGCAAACAGCATGAAACCTAATTGCTGCTCGGCGTCTTTGAGCACGGCGTCTACATCGCCCACGGGGAGTTGCAACCATTCGGCGGCAGTGCCGAGGTGTCCGGTTTGCAAGATGGCCTGAATCACTTCGATATGACGTAAACGCATCGCCGGAGTCTAGGGTGCGCGCGACGGTGTTTCAATGGCCGGGGCAAAAGAGCGCATGTTGCGAGGGCATATCGGGTAATCATGCGTGCAACTGCAACGAGCAGGCCCTATAAAGAGCGTATTGATTTTATCAAGGAGGCGTACCCATGCGCGGACTGACCACAGTGGCTGGACCGTTGCACACCCAACGCGGTTATACGCGTTGGGCGGCATTGACGGTGGTGCTGGTCATCGGCCTGTTGGCCGTGGCCTTGGGGCCGCGGTTGTTTGGTGATGTGACCCTGGTCGAGATCGCCAGCGCCAAAGCCCAGGTGAGCCAGCTCGGTGAGGCCGTCGAACGCTTTCATCAAGATACCGGTCGCTATCCTGGCGATGAGGAGGGGCTTGAAGCGCTCATCCGGCAACCCGCCGGAGAGGCCAGCTGGAAGGGCCCTTATGTCGACGAGGCGTTGCTGACGGATCCTTGGGGTATTGCCTACCAGTATCACTATCCGTCGAGCCAGCCCAATACTCCCTTCGATCTGTTCTCCTTCGGCAAGGACCGCACGCTGGGCGGCGTCGGGGATAACAAGGATATTACCTACGGCGACCTCTGATACATCTGGCATAACCTGGCGACCTGATTAGAATGGTGCATCTGATCATCAACGACCAATGCCGATGACTCGGCACTTAAAACAACAACAGGTCTGGTCTCAAATGCCTCTACCCACGAACATCTTCGGGGTAACGGCCAAGCAACTCCTGGTACTGGCAACCCTGGGGTGTGCGGCTGCTTATCTCTTGAACAATCAAGAAGAACATTCACCTGAAACCCTGGCGCTCGAAGCGTTTATCCGTTCCCAGGAACAGGTGAGCGAGCGCGTCGGCGCCGTGCTGGAAATGGCGTTGGTCAGGCAGGTTGTGGCTTACCCCACCAACACTACATCGGGGTACAAGCGTTCGATGTTTGTCGTCGAGGGCGAGAGAGGGCAGTTGATGGTGACGCTCAAGCAAATGGACGGCGAGCCAGGGGTCGAGGTGACTGAGATGCGTAGCCGGTGATCCGCCAGCCCAGTCAGTGGCAGCCAGGGCCAGGACTGAGCAGGTCGACCAGGCGAGATCTTATGAGGCGAGGGTGGTTTGCGATTCGCGCACGATGATCGTGCCTGACTGGATCAATTTGAATTCATCACCTTCCAGTTTTTCTACGCGGTCGCCAATGGCCAACTTGTAGGTGGTGGTAGGCGTCGAGCCAGCCTGGCTGTCCTGCGCCGGGTTGGATTCCTGGAACTCATGCACCGAATACACACGTCCTTCTGCGTCTCTGGCATGGAACTGTCCGACAAGTACTGCAGCCATCTGTTTAGAACCTCTGGAGATAAACACTCGATTTCGGTTCTGTAGACCGTCATGAAGCGGGGTAGTTTACCTATAAGAAAAAAATACTATTCGTTGAAATTTTCAGACACTTCCTACGCGCTTCCTGCACATTGCGCGCTGCGGAAAACCTCTGGAGGATTATCACAACCTGCTGGTGATCACGCCGCGAAGGCTCTATAACTACACACTCCTTAGTCAGACGTCGGGAAAAATCAATGAGCAAGGTCTACACGGTTGCCGTCCTGGTGGGCAGCTTGAGAAAAGCCTCGATCAACCGCAAGGTCGCCCTGGCATTGGCTGAACTGGCCCCTGCCAACCTCAAGTTGAACATTGTCGAAATTGGCGATTTGCCGCTCTATAACGAGGATATCGACGGTGCTACACCGCCGGCAGCCTACAGTACTTTCCGTCAGCAGGTCAGTTCATCCGACGCGGTGTTGTTTGTGACCCCGGAATACAACCGTTCCGTGCCCGCGCCGTTGAAGAATGCCATCGACGTCGGTTCCCGCCCATACGGGCAAAGCGCCTGGAGTGGCAAGCCCGGGGCGATCATCAGCGTTTCGCCGGGTGCCATTGGTGGGTTTGGCGCCAACCATCATCTGCGCCAGTCCCTGGTGTTCCTCGACGTGCCCTGCATGCAGCAGCCGGAAGCCTACCTGGGTGGTGCGGGCAGCGTGTTTGACGAGGCGGGCAAACTCTCGGACAAGACCCGGCCGTTTCTGCAGGCGTTTATCGATGCCTTCGGCAAGTGGGTTGCCAAACAGAACGGCTGATGCCCTCGAACCCGGCCGACAAGGCCGGGTTTTACTGAGGGTTCAGGCCAGTTGATCGGCCAGCAGCAGCGCCAGTGCGGTACTTTTCAGGCGCGATGCCCGATCGACTTCCGGCCCCAGGATCGTCTTCTCCACATACAGTGAATGCACGTTCGTCACTCCAATAAAGCCGAGCCAGGCGTCCATGTACGGGCGCTGGAAATCCATGGCCTGGGCGCCCGGTGCGGAAAAATCCATGCCGCGCGCATACACATTGACGGCGGTCTTGTCCTGCAGCAAGCCTCGCAGGCCGTGCTCGGGGCTGAACTCGAACAGCACGTCCTTCTGTGACACCACGTCGATAAAGTGCTTGAGCTTGTAGGGCACGGCGAAATTCCACAGTGGCACCGAAAACACCAGCACGTCAGCCTGATGCAGATAGGCGGCCAGGGATTTCAGCGCAGCCCAGGCGCCGGCCTGTTCCTCGGTCAAGGGCGTGCCGCTGAGACCGGCGTACTTGGCGTCCATGATCGCGCCATTGAACTCCGGAAGCTCCAGGGCCCATAGATCCAGGGTGATCACTTCTGTATCCGGAGCATTGTGCTGATAGCGGGCGATAAATTGGCGGGCGACATCCAGGGACGCGGAGCGCTGTTTACGTGGAGAACATTCGATGTGCAGGAGCGTGGTCATGATGGGCCTCGGGGCAGTTGACCCAGGCATTGCAACATAGTGATGATTGAAATATAAATCGTGTTTTCAGTGCTCATTAATCATTAATTAAAATATGTTCGACATCCTGCTACTCAAAACCTTCGTCGCTGTGGTGGATGAAGGTGGCTTCAGTCGCGCCGCGGCCCGCTTGCATCTCACGCAGTCGGCGGTGAGTGGTCATCTGCGGCGCCTGGAAGAGCAGGTCGGCAAGTCTCTGCTGATCCGCACCACGCGCGCCCAGCAACTGACGCCGGACGGCGCGCGGCTGATCGCTTATGCACGGGGTATTTTGGCGCTGAACCGGGATGCCTGGGCCGAGCTGACGCGCTCGACCTGGGAAGGCCACCTGCGCCTGGGTGTTTCCGAGGAGTTCGCCGAAGCACGACTGCTGCGCGAATTGCAGGCCGCCGCCGCCGAGTACCCGGGCATGCAGATCAGCGTGCAAGTGGGCATTCCCGGTACGTTATTGGCCCTGATGAAGCAGGGCGAGCTCGACGTGGTGGTGGGATCGTTGTGCGAGTCCGGCGAGCCAGGCCTGGCCTTGTGGCAGGAGCCGCTCGTATGGGCCTGGTGCGCGCAGCCGCGTGCGGTGTTGCCGACGCCCCTGCCACTGGCGCTGTTTCCCGAGCCCTGCCCGTATCGAGAGGCGGCCCTGACCCGCCTGGCGCAGGCCAATATCACGCAGCGCACCGCCGTCCTGTGTACCAGCTATGCCGGGTTGCACGCCGCGGCGCTGGCCGGTTTTGCCATCGCGCCCATGGTTCGCAGCCAGGTAGGCGCGGGCTTGACGGTACTCGGTGCTGAGCACGGTTTACCCGCGCTGCCCGATGCGCAGTTTCGCCTGTTCAGTGCGCCGGATGCGGACCCACGCCTGGTTGAGGTGATCACCCAGGTGGTGGTCCGCTATGGCGCCGCTCCACGCAGTTGAAGGTCAGCGCAACCAGTTGGTGCGCGCCAGCTCAATCACTTCATCGCCACGCCCGCTCATGACCGCCTTGAGCATGTACAGGCTGAAGCCCTTGGCCTGTTCCAGCTTGATACTCGGGGGCATCACCAGCTCTTGGGTAGCGGTGACAACGTCTACCAGCACCGGGCCGTCATGGGCCAGCGCGCGGCGGAGTGCCGGTTCCAGGTCTTCGGATTGCTCCACGCGGATCCCCAGGATCCCCATGGCGTTGGACATGGCCGCGAAGTCCGGATTTTTCAGCTCGGTACCGGTATCGAGATAGCCCGCCGCTTTCATTTCCATGGCGACAAAACCCAGGGACGCATTGTTGAACACGATGACTTTCACCGGCAGTTGCAGTTGTGCCAGTGAGATGAAGTCCCCCATCAGCATGGTGAACCCGCCGTCGCCGGACATCGAAATCACCTGGCGCCCAGGAAACGCCGCTTGGGCACCGATGGCCTGGGGCATGGCGTTGGCCATGGAGCCGTGATTGAACGAGCCGATCAGGCGGCGCTTGCCATTCATTTTCAGGTAGCGGGCGGCCCAGACGGTCGGCGAGCCCACATCGGCGGTGAAGATTGCATCATCGTCCGCCAGTTCACTGAGCAAGCGTGCGACGTATTGCGGGTGAATCGGGCGGTTGGCTTTTGATGGCTGTGCCAGCTCATCCAGCCCCTGGCGGGCTTTCTCGTAATGCTTCAACGAGGTGTCGAGAAAGCTGCGATCGGTCTTGCGGGTCAGGCGGGGCAGCAGTGCATCGATGGTTTCACCGACATCGGCGGCGATGCCCAGGTCCAGCGCGACACGACGGCCCAGGGCCTGGGCATTGTGGTCGACCTGAATGATGGTCGCGTCGGTCGGGTAGAACTGACGGTAGGGAAAGTCGGTGCCGAGCATGACCAGCGTGTCGCAGTTGAGCATGGCGTGGTAGCCCGAGCTGAAGCCGATCAAGCCGGTCATGCCCACGTCGAAGGGGTTATCCCATTCCACATGCTCCTTGCCGCGAAGGGCATGCACCACCGGCGCGCCCAGGGCGTCGGCCAGCGCAACGACCTGGTCGTGGGCACCGGCACAGCCGCTGCCGCATAGCAGGGTCACTTTCTGGCTGCCCTGGAGCAGGTCGGTGAGGCGCTGCAGGTCCTGTTCGGCCGGTAGCGTGCGCGGCGCATGCAGGGCCGGCCAGGGCTTGAGCCGGTCTTCGACTTCCAGCAGCGACACATCCCCCGGAATCACCACCACGGCCACGCCCCGGTTGAGAATTGCCGAGCGCATGGCACGGTGCAGCACCTCGGGCATCTGCGCGGGGTTGCTCACCAGTTCGATGAAATGGCTGCACTCCTTGAACAGTTCCTGGGGATGGGTTTCCTGAAAGTAATTGAGGCCGATCTCCGAAGAGGGGATTTGCGCAGCGATAGCCAGTACCGGCACGTGATTACGATGGCAGTCGAACAGGCCATTGATCAGATGCAGGTTACCCGGCCCGCAACTGCCGGCGCATACCGTCAGCTCGCCGGTGACGGCGGCCTCGGCTCCGGCGGCGAACGCCGCGACCTCTTCGTGGCGTACATGCATCCATTCGATGCTGTCCATGCTGCGCAGAGCGTCAGTCAGGCCGTTGAGGCTGTCGCCAGTCAGGCCCCAGATACGCTTGATGCCCGCTTGCTCGAGTGTGGTCGCCAATTGCTGGGCCAGGTTGATTTTCGCCATGAAGCACTCCAATCGTCAGTGAGATGAAAAGCGTCTGATCAGAAGAGGACAGTTCAATCAGGGCGTATGTTCACCCCGCTGCATGAAGCTTGTGTCATCTGTCCTGCAAAAACTCAGGCACTTGATGACATAACGTGTAGTCATGGAACTCTGGTTTTGTGCATGGCCACTGAGGAGATGAAGCGGCAGGGAGCCCTCTCCTAAACATGTCAGAGGTCTAGCTATGCGGTTATCCAGTCAGTCTGCTATTTCGTCACCGGTTCCAATGGTTCACCCGCAAACAACAGGCACTTCTGCCCCGGCGTTGCCTGACGTGCGGGTTCCAAGTGTTTCGAATGTAACGCGGGATTCAACTCGCCATATGGAGCGCTCTACTCAATACCCTATGGCGAGCGAGGAAGAGATCCATACCCGAAACAGGCGTAGTTTGAAGCGTTCAAGGCGACCCAGGCCGCACGTGGAGGCAGACTCGGGCAAGCCACCTGTGTCATCTAAACCAGCCAAGCCGATTGTGCCTCCATTGCCACCTGTGCCGACGCCGCTGCCCAAGCCGATAACCAAGCTGAAAGGTACCCAGGCCTCTCTGGGTGACTCCCAGAAAATTGTCGGGTTGAACAAAAACAACGCGTTCCCACCACTCCCCAAGCAAGTTGCCGCCAGCGCGCGCAGCGCCTTCGTGAATGCGGCCGTAGGCGGTCTGATCAATATCCCATTCACGGTGGGGGAGCATTTTGCGTCTAAAACCATTATCGCCAGGATTGAAGCGCAAGCCAAAATGCCAGGCGCCGAACAGGTCAACGCAAGCGGCGTCAAGACGACCGTAGACCCAGGCGCTACGGAACAGCAAAAAATTGAGGCGCGCCTGGAGAACAATGAAATAAAACTGGAGTTGATGGTCAATTCAATCCTGTCCATCAACGAAGGTCCAGACGCCCCGGCAGTGGGCAAAGGCCCTGACGCGCCCACCGACACGGGCGGGCGTTTGGCCAATCTGGAAAAAACCATGGATGTTGTTGAGGCGCAGATGAAAGACATCGGGAAAAGATACGGGCTTATTTATGAGCCGTATGTCGCGCCCACTTCATCCGAAACACCGACTGAGCAGTCTCGCCTGGAGGTCATCGAGCAGCGGTTGATCCATATGAACCGAATGCTCAAGCGGCTAACCAAGAATGCGGAAGCGGATGCTGAATAGCGCCTGGGTTAAAGCAAGAAAAGCCAGGTGAAAAAAATGGGCACGCCGACGGGGTCGGGTGCCCATTTTTTCATTCAGGCTTAACGTCGACGAAACAGCGGCAGCGGTTCATCGGTTGCAGCCTGGTAAGTCACCGAGAAATCCTTGAGGCTTTCCAGCGCTTCGTACGGGTCTTTGTCGGCGCGCAAGGCGAAGGCATCGAACCCGCAACGGTGCAGGTAGAACAGTTGGTCGCGCAGTACATCGCCAATCGCACGCAGTTCGCCTTTGTAACCGTAACGGTCACGCAGCAGACGGGCGTTGGAGTAGTTACGACCGTCGGTGAAGGCCGGGAAGTTCAGGGCGATGACCTGGAAGTGCTGCAGGTCTTCACCGATCTCTTCGGCTTCTTCATCGGCGTCCAGCCACACGCCCAGTCCACCGTCGCGGGCCTTGAGGGCGTGGCCGTGTTCGCGCCACAGGGCCAACGGCACGATCAGGTCGTCGCAGTTGGAGATGCCGTCGAAGCTCGCGTCCTTGGGCAGCAGGTGCCAGGTTTCGTCGACGACTTGGTTGTTCTTAATGATTCGCTGCATAGACGCGCTCCTTGAACAGGTCGATGCCGATGCGCTGGTAGGTATCGATGAAACGCTCATCTTCGGTACGCTGTTCGATGTACACATCGATCAGTTTGCCGATCACCTCGGGCATGGCTTCCTGGGCGAAGGACGGGCCGAGGATCTTGCCCAGGCTCGCATCACGGCTGGCGCTGCCGCCCAGGGACACTTGATAGAATTCTTCGCCTTTCTTGTCCACGCCCAGGATGCCGATGTGACCGACGTGGTGGTGACCACAGGCGTTCATGCAGCCGGAGATGTTCAGGTCCAGCTCGCCGATGTCGAACAGGTAATCCAGGTCGTCGAAACGGCGTTGGATCGATTCGGCAATCGGGATCGACTTGGCGTTGGCCAGGGAGCAGAAATCGCCACCCGGGCAGCAGATGATGTCGGTCAGCAGGCCGATATTCGGCGTGGCGAAACCGCTTTCGCGCAGCTCGCCCCACAGCGTGAACAGTTGGCTCTGCTCAACGTCGGCGAGGATGATGTTCTGCTCGTGGGAGGTGCGCAGTTGGCCGAAGCTGTAGCGGTCGGCCAGATCGGCGACGGCGTCCAGTTGCTTGTCGGTGATATCACCCGGCGCAACGCCGGTCGGTTTCAGCGACAGGGTCACCGCCACATAGCCCGGCTGCTTGTGCGCCAGGGTGTTGCGGGCACGCCAGCGGGCGAAGCCAGGGTGTTGCTGGTCGAGGGCGGCGAATTCAGCGTCCTGGTTGGCCAGGGCCTTGTACTCGGGGTCAACGAAGTGCTTGGCCACGCGGTGGACTTCGGCTTCGGTCAGGGTGGTCTGGCCGCCGCGCAGGTGTTCCATTTCGGCGTCGACTTTCTGGGCAAATACCTCAGGGGTCAGCGCCTTGACCAGGATCTTGATCCGGGCCTTGTATTTGTTGTCACGACGGCCGTAGCGGTTGTAGACCCGCAGGATGGCGTCGAGGTAGCTCAACAGGTCCTGCCACGGCAGGAACTCGTTGATGAACGCACCGACCACCGGGGTACGGCCCAGGCCGCCACCTACCAGCACACGGAAGCCCAGCTCGCCGGCTGCGTTGTACACCGGCTCCAGGCCGATGTCGTGCACTTCGATCGCTGCGCGGTCCGAGGTCGAGCCATTGATGGCGATCTTGAACTTGCGCGGCAGGTAGGCGAATTCGGGGTGGAAGGTGGTCCATTGGCGGACGATTTCACACCAGGGGCGCGGGTCGATCAGTTCGTCGGCCGCTACACCGGCAAATTGGTCGGTGGTGACGTTACGCAGGCAGTTACCGCTGGTCTGAATGGCGTGCATCTGCACGGTGGCCAGTTCAGCCAGGATGTCCGGCACATCTTCCAGCGCCGGCCAGTTGAACTGTACGTTCTGGCGCGTACTGATGTGGGCATAGCCCTTGTCGTAGTCGCGGGCAATCTTGGCCATCATGCGAACCTGGCGCGAAGTCAGCTGGCCATAGGGCACGGCCACCCGCAGCATCGGCGCAAAGCGCTGAACATAAAGGCCATTTTGCAGGCGCAGAGGGCGGAACTCTTCTTCGCTCAGTTCACCTGCCAGATAGCGTCGGGTCTGATCACGGAACTGCTTGACGCGGTCCTCGATGATGCGCTGATCGTATTCGTCGTATACGTACATATAGGTCCTGTTCTCGGCAAATCTGCGCGCACGGCCGCGCACTCCCAACGGAGCCGGCGCACGATACCAGTTTGCGTTTATGCGCAAAAGTGATGTTTGAGTATATGTAAATAACCAAATTGACTAATGAGAACGGTTATCGCGATACCCACATTTGTCATACGGGCAATCATGAACTTTACTGTGGTCGAGTCTTAGTGCAGTCACCTATAAAACCGACAAGAGGCGATGCGATGAGCAATTCTACAAAGGCCCGTAAACCTGACAGTACCGTTGATGCCTGGGCGATTTTGTTTTTGATCGTTCTGGTGGTGGGCACCGCAGTATTCTGGGTGAGCCACCAGTAAAAAGGCTGTCGCTGAGCCTCGATTGACTGTCGCAATGCCACTATCATGGCGGTCAATGCTCAAGGCTCGGACAACCATGTTGAAGGTTCTGATTACGTGTGTGTGGTTGCTGGGGGCGGCGTACGGGACGATGGCCCAGGCCGCTTCGGTGGTGTTTCTCAATCCCGGCCTGTCGACGGAAACCTTCTGGGTCAGTTATGCGCAATTCATGCAGGCCGCGGCCAAGGACCTCGGCCTGGATTTGCGCGTGCGTTATTCCGAGCGCGACACTCGCAACACCCTGGCCCAGGCCCGGGAAGCGCTGCAAGGCGCTGAGCGCCCCGATTACCTGGTGCTGGTCAACGAACAGTACGTCGCCCCGCAAATTCTGCGCATGGCCCAAGGCAGTGGGGTCAAGTTATTGCTCGTGAATAACGCGCTGACGGCTGATCAGGCGCAAATGCTCGGCAGCGGCGTCAATTGGCTCGGCAGTATGGTGTCCAACGACGAGCAGGCCGGTTACCTGATGCTCAACGACCTGCTGCGTGCTCACGGCCCGGCGGCGCCTGGCGAGACCATAGAGCTGTTGGCATTCTCCGGCGTCAAGACCACCCCGGCGGCCTTGCTGCGTGAGCAGGGCCTGCGTCGCGCTCTGGCCGAACACCCGCAGGTGCGCCTGCGCCAGCTGGTCTATGGCGAGTGGAACCGCCAGCGCGCCTATGAGCAGGCCACGCTGCTATTCAAGCGCTACCCGCGGACGACGCTGGTGTGGTCGGCCAATGACGAGATGGCGCTGGGCGCGATGCAGGCCCTGCAAGACAGCGGCCGCGTACCCGGTAAGGACGTGCTGTTCAGTGCGCTCAACAGCTCGCCGGAGGTCTTGAACGCGCGCCTGGATGGGCGGCTGACAACCTTGGTGGCCGGGCATTTTACCCTGGGCGGTTGGGCGATGGTGTTGATCAATGATGATGCCAAGGGCGTCGACATCAGTGCCCATGGCGGGCGCGACCGCCAGGAAGCGCTATTCCAACTGATCGATACCGCCCAGGCCCGACGTTTGCTCGAGCCTATGGCAAAGGTGGATTTCCGTGCACTGTCCGCCGTCGACAAGCCGGCTTCCTACCGTTACCCCTTCAGCCTGCAACTGCTGTTGCGCTAGACGCCGGCCAGGTGCAGCACGAGCTTGACGATACCGAACAAGGTCAAGGCAAACACCACGGTAAACAGAATGCCCAGCGCTACAAAGTGGCTGGGCTTGCCGTGGGTAAAGTCCCGGGCGCGGTTCTTGCCGCTCTGTACGCCGAAGGCGGCAGCCACGACGCTGTGAAGCATCTGCCAGAAGGTAGGAGGCTTGTTGTTGACTGGATCGTCCATACATCCCTCGACACAAGGTGTGTGAGAGATAGCATAGCCGCTGGCGGGTCGTAGTGAGCGGGCTTGTCCTAATGCCAGTCAGTTAAGCGATAGAACGGACGATGAATAACTTGTGGGAGGGAGCAAGCCCCCTCCCACAGTCGCCGCGGTCCTTCAGAAACACCATGGCGTCGTTGTTGGGGCGGCGAAGCCGCCCAGCGCGGGGCAAGCCCGCTCACTACAGGGTCAGTTGTCGTAGCCGAGGTTCGGTGCCAGCCAGCGTTCGGTCACGGCCAGGTCCTGGCCTTTACGCGCGGTGTAGCTTGCAATCTGGTCTTTATCCACCTTGCCCACGGCAAAGTACTGCGCCTGCGGGTGGGCGAAGTACCAGCCGCTGACCGCCGCCGCCGGGAACATCGCGTAGTGCTCGGTGAGGAACACTCCACTGCGGCCGGCGTGCAGTTCATGGGCTTCGGGGTCCAGCAACTGGAACAGGGTGCCTTTCTCGGTGTGGTCCGGGCACGCCGGGTAGCCGGGGGCAGGGCGGATGCCGCTGTACTGCTCCTTGATCAATGCCTCGTTGTCCAGCGCTTCATCCTTGGCATAACCCCAGTAGTCTTTACGCACCTGCTGGTGCAACCACTCGGCACAGGCTTCGGCCAGGCGGTCGGCCAGGGCCTTGACCATGATCGAGTTATAGTCGTCACCCGCATCCTGGTAGGCCTTGGCCACGTCTTCGGCGCCAATGCCGGCGGTGGTAATGAACCCGCCCACGTAGTCGGTCACGCCGCTGTCCTTGGGGGCGACGAAGTCGGCCAGGGAGAAGTTCGGCTTGCCGTCGGTCTTGATGATCTGCTGGCGCAGGTGGTGCAGGGTTGCCAGAGGCTTGCCGTCATCGCCGTAGACCTCCAGGTCATCGTCCTGCACCTGGTTGGCCGGCCAGAAGCCGAACACCGCGCGGGCGCTGATGAGTTTTCCGTCGATCAGCTTCTTGAGCATTTCCTGGGCATCGGCATACAGCGCGGTGGCGGCTTCGCCCACGACTTCATCGGCGAGGATGCGCGGGAATTTGCCGGCCAGGTCCCAGGAAATGAAGAAGGGCGTCCAATCGATGTACTCGGCCAGGACATTCAGGTCGATATTGTCCAGCACCTTGGCACCGGTAAACGTCGGCTTGACCGGGGTGTAGCCGGCCCAGTCGAACTGCGGCTTCTTGGCGATGGCCGCCGCGTAGCTCAGGCGCTCGGTGCGGGCGCTACGGTTGGAGGTGCGCTCGCGGACTTCCACGTACTCCTCGCGGGTGCGTTCGACAAAACCGGCCTTGAGTTCCTCGGACAGCAATTGCGTGGCCACACCCACCGCACGCGAGGCGTCGGTGACATACACCACCGCATCGTTGCTGTATTTGGGCTCGATCTTCACCGCCGTGTGCGCCTTGGACGTGGTCGCGCCACCGATCATCAGCGGCAGGTGGAAATCCTGGCGCTGCATCTCACGCGCCACATGCACCATCTCATCCAGCGACGGGGTGATCAGGCCGGACAGACCGATAATGTCGCACTGCTGCTCCTTGGCCACCTGCAGGATTTTCTCCGCCGGCACCATCACGCCCAGGTCGACGATGTCATAGCCGTTGCAGCCCAGCACCACGCCGACAATGTTCTTGCCGATGTCGTGCACGTCGCCTTTGACCGTGGCCATCAGGATCTTGCCCTTGGCTTGCGGCTTGTCGCCTTTTTCCAGCTCGATGAACGGGATCAAGTGGGCCACGGCCTGCTTCATCACCCGGGCGGATTTCACCACCTGGGGCAGGAACATTTTGCCGGCGCCGAACAGGTCGCCAACAATGTTCATACCGGACATCAGCGGGCCTTCGATCACTTCGATCGGGCGTGCGAACGACAACCGGGATTCCTCGGTGTCTTCAACGATATGCGTGGTGATGCCCTTGACCAGCGCGTGCTCCAGGCGCTTGTTGACCTCCCAACCACGCCACTCCTCGGTCTCGGCTTCCTTGACGCTGCCGTCGCCCTTGTACTTGTCGGCAATGGCGAGCAGGGCGTCGGTGCCGTCCGGGGTGCGGTTGAGCACCACGTCTTCCACCGCATCACGCAGCTCTGTCGGGATCTGGTCGTAGATTTCCAACTGGCCGGCGTTGACGATACCCATGGTCAGGCCATTGCGGATCGCATACAGCAGGAACACCGAATGGATTGCCTCGCGCACCGGGTTGTTGCCGCGGAACGAGAACGACACGTTGGACACACCGCCGGAGCTCAGTGCATACGGCAGCTCGTCGCGGATATAGGCGCAGGCGTTGATGAAGTCGACGGCATAGTTGTTGTGCTCTTCGATACCGGTGGCGACCGCGAAGATGTTCGGGTCGAAGATGATGTCTTCCGGTGGGAAGCCGACCTCATTCACCAGGATGTCGTAGGAGCGTTTGCAGATTTCTTTCTTGCGCGCTTCGGTGTCGGCCTGGCCGGCCTCGTCGAACGCCATCACTACCACGGCAGCGCCATAGCGCTTGCACAGCTTGGCGTGATGAATGAACTGCTCCACGCCTTCTTTCATGCTGATGGAGTTGACGATGCCCTTGCCCTGGATGCACTTGAGGCCCGCTTCGATCACGTCCCACTTGGAGGAGTCGATCATGATCGGCACGCGGGAGATGTCCGGTTCGCCAGCGATCAGATTGAGGAAGGTCACCATGGCCTTCTTCGAATCGAGCATCCCTTCGTCCATGTTGATGTCGATCACCTGGGCGCCGGCTTCCACCTGCTGCAGGGCGACTTCGAGGGCTTCGGTGTAGTTGTCCTCACGGATCAGCCGGGCAAACTTGGCCGAACCTGTGATGTTGGTGCGTTCGCCGACGTTGACGAACAACGAGCTGCGATCAATGGTGAAGGGCTCCAGGCCCGACAGGCGGCAGGCCTTCGGAATGTCCGGGATCACGCGTGGCGCGTAGCCGGCCACGGCCTTGGCAATCGCCTCGATGTGGCCTGGGGTGGTGCCGCAGCAACCGCCGACGATGTTGAGGAAGCCGCTCTGGGCGAACTCTTCGATGACCTTGGCGGTTTCCGAGGGCAGCTCGTCATACTCGCCGAACTCGTTGGGCAGGCCGGCGTTGGGGTGGGCCGAGACGTGGGTGTTGGCCTTGTTGGACAACTCTTCCAGGTACGGGCGCAACTCGCTGGCGCCCAGGGCGCAGTTCAAGCCCACCGAAATCGGCTTGGCGTGGGCCACGGAGTTCCAGAACGCTTCGGTGGTCTGGCCCGACAGGGTACGGCCGGAGGCGTCGGTGATCGTGCCGGAAATCATGATCGGCAGTTCCACGCCCAGTTCCTCGAATACGCCTTGCACGGCGAAGATCGCGGCCTTGGCGTTGAGGGTGTCGAAGATGGTTTCGATCAGGATCAGGTCGGCGCCGCCTTCGATCAGCCCTTTAGTGGCTTCGGTGTAGTTTTCCACCAGCTCGTCGAAGGTCACGTTGCGGTAGCCGGGGTTGTTCACGTCGGGGGACAGCGAGCAGGTGCGGCTGGTCGGGCCGAGCACGCCGGCGACAAAGCGCGGCTTGGCCGGGTTCTCCAGGGTCTTGGCGTCGGCCACCTTGCGCGCCAGGCGCGCACCTTCTACGTTTAGCTCGTAGGCCAGTTCTTCCATGCCGTAATCGGCCATGGAAATGCGCGTGGCGTTGAAGGTGTTGGTCTCGAGGATGTCGGCCCCGGCATCCAGATAAGCCTTCTCGATCCCGCCGATCACGTCGGGGCGGGTAATCACCAGCAGGTCGTTGTTGCCCTTGACGTCGCTTGGCCAGTCGGCGAAGCGTTTGCCACGGTAGTCATGCTCCTCGAGCTTATAGCTCTGGATCATCGTGCCCATGCCGCCGTCGAGGATCAGGATACGTTCCTTGAGGGCTTGGTGAAGGGCTTGCAGACGAGCGCTACGATCGGACATGGGACTACTCTGGTCAGGCATTACGGGGGGCATGAATCATAGCAAACCTGTGCCGATTTGGAGCATGTCCGGGCTTTGCATGAATATCGTTCATGTTGGAAGGGGCGATGGCCCTGTAGAATCACCGGCAATTTTTCAGCGTACGCTTCGATTCGGGACCGGGCACATGCCATTTCGTTTTATTACCAGCGCCGTCCTGGCGTTGGTCGCCGGCTATGCCCAGGCACAAGGTCCCGCTTCGGCGATCTCCTATACCCGCGATATTCAGCCGATCTTTACCGAGAAGTGCGTGGCCTGCCACGCCTGCTACGACTCCGCCTGCCAACTCAACCTGGGCAGTGCCGAGGGCGCGGCGCGCGGTGCGAGCAAGTCGCCGGTTTACGATGGCGAGCGCAGCCAGGCGACGCCAACCACCCGTTTGTTCTATGACGCGTTCGGCAAGCAGGCGTGGCAGCAAAAGGGTTTCTATTCGGTGCTGGACGCCCAGGGCAGCCAGGCCGCGCTGATGGCGCGCATGTTGGAACTGGGCCACAACGCGCCGCTGCAACCCAATGCCAAATTGCCTGAAGACATCGTGCTGGGCCTCAACCGCGACAACATGTGCGCAATGCCCGGCGAGTTCAACGCCTACGCCGGTGCGCATCCCAAGGAAGGCATGCCCCTGGCGGTCACCGGCCTCACCGATCAGCAGTACCAGACCCTGCAACGCTGGCTCGCCTCCGGTGCGCCGATCGATGAGCAGGGCCTGGCGCCAAGTGCCCGTGAAGCCTTGCAGGTGCAGCAATGGGAGAACCTGTTCAACCAGCCCGGCGCCCGCGAGAGCCTGGTGGCGCGCTGGTTGTACGAGCACTTGTTCCTGGCGCATATCTATTTCGAGAACGGCGAGCCTGGGCATTACTTTCAATGGGTCCGTTCACGCACACCCAGCGGCCAACCCATCGACCTGATCGCCACGCGCCGCCCCAACGACGACCCCGGTACCCAGGTGTACTACCGCCTGTGGCCGGTGCAGGGGGTGATTGTGCATAAAACCCACATCACTTACCCGTTCAGCGCCGAGAAGATGGCCCGCATCAAGGCGCTGTTCTACGCCGGCAACTGGCAAGTGAATGCCTTGCCGGGCTACGGCCCGGGGCGTCGCGCCAACCCGTTCGAGACGTTCGAGGCGATCCCGGCCAAGGCGCGTTACCAGTTCATGCTGGATAACGCCGAATATTTTGTGCGCACGTTCATTCGTGGGCCGGTCTGCCGTGGGCAGATCGCCACGGATGTGATCCGCGATAACTTCTGGACCCTGTTCCAGGACCCGGATCACGACCTGTACATCACCGATGCCCGTTATCGCGGCCAGGCCACGCCGTTGCTGGCGATGCCGGGGCAGAACGATGACGTGGGCAGTGTGCTCGGCCTGTGGTTGGCCTATCGCGACAAGCGCAACCAATACGAAGTCTTGCGCCGCGACAGCTATGCAGACGTGGCGCCGCCCAGTTGGTCGACCCTGTGGGCCGGCAACGACAATGCGTTGCTGACGATCTTCCGTCACTTTGACAGCGCCTCGGTCACCAAAGGCCTGATCGGCGAAGTCCCGCAAACGATGTGGTTGTTCGACTATCCGCTGCTGGAGCGCACCTATTACCAACTGGCGGTAAATTTCGACGTGTTCGGCAACGTGTCGCACCAGGCCCAGACGCGCTTGTATTTCGACTTGATCCGCAACGGCGCCGAGCAGAACTTCCTGCGCTTGATGCCGGCTGACAGCCGCGACGGTTTTCTCGATGACTGGTACCAGAACAGCGGGAAACTGAAGATGTGGCTCGACTATGAGGCGATTGACGACGACAAGCCGAGCGGCCTGCACCTCAACGCGCAAGACCCGAAACGCGACTTCGCCAACCAGTTGCTGGCCCGCTACGGCGACCTCAACGTCAGCCCGGACCCGATCAACCGCTGCACCGGCGCGTTTTGCTCGCGTGACGGTATCGAGCCGGCCTTGCAGGACGCCGAACAGGCGCTCAGCCGCCTGACCAAACGCCCGGCGGCCGGGCTCAAGGTCATCGACCAATTGCCTGAAGCGACCCTGCTGCGCATTGAGACCGCCAGCGGCAAGCGCGAGGTCTACAGCATGCTGCGCAATCGCGCGCACAGTAACGTGGCGTTCCTGTTGGGTGAGGCCTATCGCTACCAGCCCGGGCTGGATACGCTGACTATTTATCCTGGTGTACTGACCAGCTATCCGAACTTCATCTTCAACATCCCGGCGCAGCAAGTGCCTGAGTTTGTGGCGGCCATGGAGAACGCCAAGGATGCCAAGGGTTTTGAGCAGATCGTTGATCGATGGGGTATTCGTCGCAGTCATCCGCTGTTTTGGCAGTACTTTCACGATCTGTCGCGGTACATCCACGAAACCACACCGGTGGAAGAGGGTGTATTGGACATGAACCGCTATGAAAACCTCTGAGTCCTCGCGCTATCGTTGACCCTACGAGGATGGGCGCTGCCAGTAGGCGGGGCCATAGTCCATCAGCAGTTCACTGCCGGCGCGGATGTCGTCCTTGGCGATCAGGAAGACCATGTATTTCCCGGCATAGACGGCCGCCACATTGTCGTTGCCCACGCGTGGCGCGCCGGGCATCTGGCCTGTATTGATCAGGCTGAGCATATTGCTGTTGCCATGCCCGCTGATCGTCGCGCCCTCGGTGGCGGTCTGGAATAAATAGTCGGACACCCGCTGCATGCCATGCTCAAGAATATCGGCACTGAGCGACGCATCGTTCAGATGCAGGCGCCCGGTGTACGGCCCCAACACATCAAAATGCTGGATATCGCGCCGCGCCACCAGCGAGTAACCGCGCTCCGGGCCGTCGTCGAGTTTTTTTACCTCGAACAGTTCGCTCAGCAGGTCATGGTGACGGCCTTCCTTGGTGATCCAATCCTGGATGTCTTCCGTCACGGCCTCGATCACCCGCTGGCGCTTGGGCTCCCTGAGCCCGTCGAACAGGCCGCAGTCATTGGTGATCCTGATCTGCTCCACCGCGCCCTCCAGCTCTGCCGTCAGGCTGCGGTTGACGTTGTAGGGGTCTTGCAGGATCGGCGCGGCGTTGTTGATCTGGTGCCCATCGGGGCGATCGGCGTCGTAGTGCGTACGGCTGCGCTTGGCGGCGAGGGTAGGCTGTTCAGTGTCGGGTTCACGCGGCGACGTCTGGGTGGTGGAATCCTTGGAGGGACTGGCGGCCGGCGCCGGCACTGTGCGCTTGCGCGCCAGCGGTGTGTTGGGCAGGGGCTGGTCAAAAAATACCGCCAGGCGCCCGGCCTGGGTCAACTGGCCATTGTCCTCGACATACTGCCGCCATTTCACCGGGTTCAGATTACGCTGGTCGAGGAAGTGTTCCATAGAACGATGCGGCTGGGCCTGGGCCTGGGCGTGCAGGCGGTGCCAATCCTCCAGGTCTTGCCGGGTCAGCGGGCTGAACGACTGCTGCAGGCTGTGTTTTTCCAGGACTTTGCCAAGTGGCGTGAATGAGCCGTCCATATTGACATGGTCGATAAAGGCCTGCGGGTCGAGGTTGTGATCGTGGGCATAGCCCTCGCGGGTGCGCTTGACCCGCATCGCCTGGGGCATGCGCCGCCAGCGTTGCAGGTTTTTCAAGGCTACGGGCACCCGAGCGCGGTTGGCTTGATCGAGCATTTCCTGGCCGCGACCGCGCAGTTCGCCGCGCATATGCACAAACTGGTGAAACGCCGCCGGGTCGAGATTGTGCTTTTTGATGAAGGCGTCCGCCGCCAGTTTCAGGGCCATCTCGGAGAAGGCCGACCACTTTTGCAAGGTCGGCGGCGTAAGCACATTCAGGCCATCCGGCGCGCCGCCCGCGAGCCTTGTCGGGCTTGAAAACCAATGGCCGGGCTGCACCGAGGACAGCCTGATACCCAAGTCCCGATTGGTTTTCGGGTTGATCAGGGCGACGGTAAAACTGTTTGCGCTCCCTTCGGCGATTTCCTTGAGGTAGCCGTAGGAATGCTCGCGGATCTGATAAACGGCGATCTCGCCGCGCTCATCGATGTTGCAGACAAACGCCTGACCATACTCGCGTCGGTGGAAAATCCCCCGGGAATCCGGCTTGAGCCCGCTGATCCAGTGGGCTGACACCGCATAGCGGCTGATGTGCGGGTCACTGTTGCTCATGACCGTGACCGGTTCGCGAAAGCGTGGGCCGAAAACGCTGTCCGAGGCAGCGTCAATCAAGCGCCAGTCCGGCTGCGCAGTGCTGCCGACATTGCGCAGCGGCACATTGGGCGTGTCTGCCACTACAAACAGCCGGTCGCCGGCTTGTCGTGGCGCCCAGCCTGCGGGGTTCACCGGAATCAAGCGGCTGGCGGGAATCATCTCGTCCGCCCATTCGCCCAGCTTGTTCAAGGTCTTGTAGAACAATTTGAGCGAATAGTAATGGCCCATCTGCAACAAGGTCGGCAGGGCGCTAAGTGGGTTCAGTTCGTCCAACACCTGGATGATCAACTGCCGTGTCAGGGTCTTGAGCGCGGGCAGCGCCAGGCGAATCCCGGCCCGGCCGGACTGCACCATCACCCGTGCACTGCCGGCCACGTATTTGCCAATGGGCAGGGCGAACCCAACGATATCCGCAAAAAAACCCAAGCCGCCGAGGGCTACGCGTTCCGGGTCGCTGGAATTGAGGTCCTCGATTGCCCCCCAGAACGGCACGAGGATTTTTCCCCAGAACACCATGCGTTCGACGAGGTACTCGCCGATGTCCAGCACCTTGGTGGCTTCGCGGATGTTTTCCAGCAACGTCGCTTCGTCGCAGAAAAAATGTTGCTCGGCGATCATTTGCGCCAACGCTTCAGCGCGTGCCCCATAGAGGTGGTTGGTGGCGCGGGACACCTGACTGACGGGTCGATGGAGCGGTGCCAGCACCTCGCCAACCGGCTCGGCGATCAGCGTATGGTGCTGGCCGGGCCTGGGCGTTGCGCCATTGCGGTAGGCCGGCCAGTCGAATGCCAGCAAGGTACCGCAGCGAAAGGTACCTTTGCCGCGGCGGGTGGCAGCGCCGATGGATTGGGTCTTGACCACGCCACCAATCAGCAGGCTGCGAATGTCATCGCGTACACGAATCACGCCAAGGGCGGGAAACACTTCGATGTAACACGCAGTGTCCGCAAGACGCGGGTTGCTCAGGCGCAGGATGAAACCCGTGCGGCCACGTACGGCGGAGGTCCGACGTGGGGTCTCGAAGTTGGCTTCGACGTCGCGCAGCGGCTCGCGCAATGCATAGACGCGGACTTCGTCGCGCTCGATATCGCCGACAGACGGCGGGATTTGCGCGAGCAGTGTCTTGATCAGTTTCTTATAGGCGGCTTTCGGGGTTTGCAGATAGGCATAGAACGCCGTGTCATGGGCTTGGTCGCTGCTGAACTGTGCGCGTCCCGGCGGCCTGAGTACAATTTGCTTGATAGCCTCGATCACCTCACGCTCGTGGCGCTCCAGTGCCGCAACTGCCTGGGTCACTTGCTCCGGGGTATAGCGCTGCTTTTGCACGGGCAGCAAACCGTTGGCCTGCGCCCAGTGCAGGGTCGGCGGTAATCTGGCCAGGGTCACCAGCGTCTGTCGCCTGGTATCGCCCTCGCAGGCCCGGAAGTACTCGGCTGAAAGGTTGTGCAATTCATCAAAGGTGAAAACACGCGACGCGCCGGGTTCCAGGCATTCGGCAAGGAGAAAGCCACTTTTGAAATGCACCCAGGCACTGGTGGTGCCGTAGGACAGCTCATCGGGAATGCCGTCGACCCATACCTCGCTGGCGATGTGCGCCTTGGCGACGCACAGCACCAGCGCCGCGCCATGGGCGTCGACGCCCAACTCACGTTGGTAGTCGTGCAGCAGGGACTCACGGATTTGCGCGTAGCTGGCGCACGGTGCGATCAACCGGTTGAGTTCGTTGTCGTACTGGGCGGTGTCGTGGGGCTTGATGCTCAGCCATAGGGCGCGCCAGACGAGTTTGACCAGCACTGCCCGAGGACAGTCCTGAGTGGGGTCTGCGCCGAACCAGTCGAGTGCGCTGACGATCCGCCGGCCGACCTCGAGGCTGTGGGGCTGATGCAGGTATTCGCTTAACAGTACCGTCGGCTGGCTGCGGGCCAGCTTTTGCTGCGGCGCAAAAAACGTGTCGGGAAGGATGTGGCTGAACAGCGATTTGCCGTGTTCCTCTTCCAGCGCACGCGTCACGCCGACGATGATTGCATCGCCGGCGTCGCCCAGCAGCGACTCCAGGTCGTTGCTGTAATCTGCGTGCCCCAGCGCGAGCAGCGCGCAGCATTCACGTAGCGTGTCGAGCAGCGTGCTCCATTGCGCGGGCGTGGTCGGGCTGTGAGGGACCAGGCCGTAATATTTGAGCGCAAGATCGAAGCGCACCGAGCCGTCACTCTTGAGCCCGTCGCCAACGCGATGGAGGATGGCCAATAGCACCTCGGCATCCATCGTCCAGTAGGTGGGGATATCGCGCAGTACCACGGGTTGATTGCACAGCGTGAAAACCTCCGGGATGGGAGGTTTTGGATGCCTGGGGGTGTTGACGAGGGCGGTGAGGGAGTCCAGCAGCGTGTCGGTGTAGGGCGTCTGGGAGGGTTGCCGGTTGTGTAGGTATTCGACAAAGTCCTCGTCGGCCTCCAGCTTTTGCAGCGTGGTAAACGCGGCCTGGCATTGTCGGCCGAGCTCGGAACCGGGGAGCGGGCGGTAATAGAGGCTGGCAGCCGCTGCGCTGGAGGCGGAGCTGGCCAGCGGGGTGACTGCGTCGATCAAGTGGTACAGGGTGTCGAGTTGGGCGGGGCGTTTTCTGCAAAAAATCGATAACGATAGTGGGTCCATGGCGGGTCTCGGCCGAGTCGGTAAAACCCGATGTTAGGCAGGCGCTGCCGGGCCGGGACCTATATAGATACCTACCGGTATGTTGGTGACTTTTCCGACAAAAATACTAGGACTTTGTACCGCCTCGATGATTGGCGTAAACTGGCGGCAAGCCTGTGAGGAGTTTCCATGACTGCCATAACCATTACCGACGCCGCCCACGATTACCTGGCTGACCTGCTGTCCAAGCAGAACACCCCGGGTATCGGCATCCGCGTCTTTATCACCCAGCCCGGCACCCAGTACGCCGAGACTTGCATCGCCTACTGCAAGCCTGGCGAAGAGAAGCCGGAAGACACCGCCCTGGGGCTGAAAAGCTTCACCGCGTACATCGATGCCTTCAGCGAAGCCTTCCTGGACGACGCCGTGGTCGACTACGCCACCGACCGCATGGGCGGCCAGTTGACCATCAAGGCGCCCAACGCCAAGGTGCCGAACATCAACGCCGACAGCCCGGTCAACGAGCGTATCAACTACTACCTGCAAACCGAGATCAACCCGGGGCTGGCCAGCCACGGCGGCCAGGTGAGCCTGATCGACGTGGTGGATGACGGTATCGCCGTACTCAAGTTCGGCGGCGGCTGCCAGGGCTGCGGCCAGGCGGACGTGACCTTGCGTGAAGGGATCGAGCGCACGCTGCTCGAACGTATCCCGGAGCTTAAAGGTGTGCGCGATGTGACCGACCACACGCAGAAAGAAAACGCCTACTACTGAGTAAGGTGTTCACTGCGGACAAAAAAACGGCGCCCCGTGAGCGCCGTTTTTTATGCTTGAAATTCAGATAATTACGAGAACTATCTAACAAATAAGATCAACTGTGGGAGCGGGCTTGCTCGCGATTGCGGTGTATCAGTCACCAAGGCGCTGACTGACATTGCGCATTCGCGAGCAAGCCCGCTCCCACATTTTGGTCCGCCGTGCATTCAGGGGCGATAAAGGTGGGCGTGACCTGCGCGGTACAGCGAGGACTCACTGAACCCGTCATTGGCCAGCACCCGGCCCACCACAATCAGCGCCGTACGCCGGAAGCCCTTGAGCGCAACCTGCTCGGCGATGTCCGCTAACGTACCCACCACCCAATCCTGATCCGGCCAGGTGGCCCGGTGCACCACGGCAATCGGGCAATCCGCGCCATAGTGCGGCAGCAATTGGGCGACGATCTTCTCTAGATGATTGACCCCCAGGTGAATCGCCAGGGTGGTGCCATGGCGGGCCAGGCTGTCGAAGTCTTCCCCGGCCGGCATGCTGGTTTTATCTGCGTAGCGGGTCAGGATCACGCTTTGGGCGATATCCGGCAGGGTCAGCTCGGTTTCCAGCAGTGCCGCACACGCCGCCACGGCGGTCACCCCGGGAATGATCTGGAAGGGGATGCCCAACTCGCGCAAGTGCCGGATCTGCTCGCCAATCGCCCCATACAGGCTGGGGTCGCCCGAGTGGACCCGCGCCACATCCTGGCCGTTGGCGTGGGCGGTCTTGATCAGCTCGATGATCTGCTCCAGGTGCAATTCGGCGCTGTTGACCAGCGTTTGCGCCTGATGACCTTCCAATACCGCCGCCGGCACCAGCGAGCCCGCATAGATAATCACCGGGCAGCTGCGGATCAGCCGCTGGCCTTTGACGGTGATCAGTTCCGGGTCGCCGGGGCCTGCGCCGATGAAGTAGACGGTCATGGGGAGTTCCTGTTGAAAAACGGGCGAGCATGAAGATTGTTCATGATCGAGGAGGGCAATTATCGGGATTTCAGCCGGCGCACGCCAATGCAAAGGTGGCCTGGGGGGATTTTCGGCGGCTGATCAACAAGCGGGCAGGGGCGTTGGCGAGCTGCTCGGCCAAGGCCAGGGCGGCGCTTTCGGCAACGCCGTAACAGCCGGTATGGGCAAAGGCAATCGCGGATTTATGGCTCAGACGGTGTTCAAACGTCGCCAGGTGTTGCGCACTGAAACAGCGTAAGGGCAACCCCAACTGTTCGGCCAGCGCGAGCAATCCCGGTTCATGCTGTTTGTGATCGATACTCGCCAGTGCCGTGACCTGCTGGCGCTCGATACCGCCCTCGGCCAGGGCGGCGTCAAACAGCGCCAGCAGGGCGTGAACCTCACAGCCCCGCTGGCAACCCAGGCCGACCACCAAGGTCATGCCGAGTAGTGGCCGTCGCGATTGCGCCGGAACAACCAGGCGCTGATCAAGCCCAGGGCCAGCCAGAACAGCACGTTAGTCAATTGCGAGGCAATCTTGAACTGCGCTTCCAGGGCCTCCGGGGCCAGCATCGAATGCACTGCCGGCTGCGGCGCACCGATGATATGGGGCACGGCCAGGATCGCCACGCCCAACACTTTGAGCAGCCAACTGCGGCCAAACACAAGCAGCGCGATACCGGCAGCGGTGGAGGCGGCGGTACCGATCCACCAGATCTGGCGCTGGGCCAGGTCTGCCGCGGCGGTGCCCGGCAAGTCGGGTGGCAAGCCCAGGGTCGGGGCCAGTACGAACGTTGCGTAACCGGCCAGGCCCCACAGCAGGCCCTGCGCCGTGCGGGTAGGCGCGCGCAAGGTGTAGAGGCCGGCCAGCATCAGCGCGAAACCGACAGCGACCACCAGGTTGCCCCCGGTGGTAGACAGCACACGCTGCCAACCGTCTTCAGGCTCCCAGGCCTCGGCATCGTGGGTGTGGGCGGCGGCGCCTGCGGCATGTTCATGGGCGACTTCGGCCGTCGCCGGGGCCTTTTCAAAGGTCTCCGCCTGCAGAATCAGCGGGGCGACCCAGAAGCTTTGCAGCAAGGTCAGCAGCAAGGCGGCCAGCAAGCCGGTGAAACCTGCGGTTTGCGCAATACGCTTGATCATGTCGACAGGTCTCAGTGGCACGGGAACGCGGCGCTGTGGCGGGTATCGTGCGCGGCGTTATGCACCGCCTCGATATGCGAGAAACCGGCGAAGTAAACCAGGCACGCGCCGAGGATCGACGCACCGATGGCGGCCGTCAGGCGTTGGCTCAAGGTAGAAGTGCCACTGGTGGCGTGCGAAGTGCTGCTGATGATCGACATGGCGCGTCCCTTTTCTTCGGTTTCAGGGTGACACGAGCGCATGCAAACCCCGCGAGCCAGGCCCGCAGAGTTCTGAACAGCGCCCGCCCACCGCGGGTTTGTTATCTGATTTTTCGGGCCGGTCTCCGGGCTCGCGAGGGGCACTCTGCACAGAGGCCTGAAAGCATCGCCTTCCCATGCATTCGCACAGTGGCTGTGACACTTCGCTCGCTTACCGTTGCGGGGGCAGCACCGGACTTGCCATAGATGGCTCACCGGTTTCCCGTTTCACCCTTTGCAGGGCACCCGAAACAAGACACGTAGGAAAGCATGCAGGGCGACGGTAGTCAAATTGGTCGTGCCCCTGTAGCCTTGCATCTTCGAGGTTCTTCGGCCCAGGCCGGAGCTAAGAAGGGAACGCGGTTCAAGCCGCGGCTGCCCCCGCAACTGTGAAGGGTTCAACTGACTGCCACGCCACTGCCGATAACGCGGGAAGGCGCAGCCGGCGCCGGTCGCAAGACCCGCAAGCCCCAAGCCAGGAGACCTGCCTCGCAACCGATTTTCCAATTCAACCGGGCGGGGTGATCCGGTGACGAAATCCGCTGCTGCGCGCCGCCGCAGGGCCTGTCGTCCCGTCTGCCCGCCCCAAAAGGGCATCCGATGAAAACACTGGCCAAACTCCCCGTCACCATCGTTACCGGCTTTCTCGGCTCGGGCAAAACCACCTTGCTGCGGCATATGCTCGACAACGCCCAGGGCCGTCGTATCGCGGTGATCGTCAACGAGTTCGGTGAACTGGGGATCGACGGTGAAATCCTCAAGCAGTGCTCCATCGGTTGCACCGAGGAAGAAGCCAATGGCCGCGTCTACGAGCTGGCCAACGGCTGTCTGTGCTGCACGGTGCAGGAAGAGTTCTTCCCGGTGATGCGCGAATTGGTGGCGCGGCGCGGCGACCTCGACCATATCCTGATCGAAACCTCCGGCCTGGCCCTGCCCAAGCCGTTGGTGCAAGCCTTCCAGTGGCCGGAAATCCGCAGCGCCTGCACGGTTGACGCGGTGATCACCGTGGTCGACAGCCCAGCCGTGGCCGCCGGCACCTTCGCCGCCTTCCCGGACCAAGTGGACGCCCAGCGCAAACTGGACCCGAACCTGGACCACGAATCGCCGCTGCACGAGCTGTTCGCCGATCAACTGGCCAGCGCCGACCTGGTGATCCTCAACAAGACCGACCTGATCAACCCCGAAGATCTGGCCCGTGTGCGCCTGGAAGTGGCCGAGGAGTTGCCGCCGGCGGTGAAGATCATCGAAGCCAGCAGCGGCCGCTTGCCGCTGGACGTGCTGATCGGCCTGGGTGCCGGCTCCGAAGAACACATTGACGGTCGGCATAGCCATCACGATCACCACCACGACGGCGAAGAGGATCACGACCATGATCACGACGCCTTCGACTCCATCTCCATCGACCTGCCGCAAACCGACGAAGCGCTGTTGCTCGACGCCCTGACTCAGTTGGTAGTGCAACACGGCATCCTGCGCGTCAAAGGCTTCGCCGCGATTGCGAATAAACCCATGCGCCTGCTGATCCAGGGCGTAGGCACGCGCTTTGACAAGCACTTCGACCGTGCCTGGGGCGCCGATGAAGCGCGGACCACGCGCCTGGTACTGATCGGCCAGGAGCTGGATGCGGCGGGTCTCGAAGCGCAACTGCGCGCCGCCCTCAGCGTCTGACCCATGCACCTGCTCAGGACCCAGCCCGGTGGTTTCGTCTCGGACGACAATATCGCCGACCTTGGACAAACCCCCGCCGAACTGGTGATCCTGTGCAGCGGCGATTCCAGCCTGGCGCTGTTGGCCGAAGCGGCGCAGCAGTTACCCGACGATTACCCGAGCTTGCGCCTGGCCAACCCGATGCAGGTGCAGAATCACGCCTCGGTTGACCTGTATGTCGATGAGGTGCTGCGCCACGCCAAGGTCATCCTGATTTCGTTGCACGGCGGCATCGGTTATTGGCGCTACGGCATTGAGCGGTTAGTGGAGTTGGCCGAGCGTGGTGTGCAATTGATCCTGGTACCCGGCGATGATCGCCCGGACCCGGAACTCAGTGGGTTGAGCACCGTCGGCATGGAAGAACGCGACCGCCTCTGGCACTTCCTGCGCCAAGGCGGTTTGGGCAATGCCCTGGATTTCTATCGCTGCCTGGCCAGTACGTACCTGGGCCGCGATTACGCCTGGGCCGAGCCGCAGCTGTTGCCGCGCACGGCGATTTATCATCCCCAGCACGCCAACGCCTGCCTTAATGACTGGCAGCCGCAGTGGAACCCTGAGTTGCCGGTGGCGGCGGTGCTGTTTTACCGCTCCCATTTGCAGGCGGCCAATACCGGTTTTATCGACGTGTTCTGCCAGCGCCTGCAGGCGGCGGGGCTTAATCCGTTGCCGATGGCGGTGGCCAGCCTGAAGGAGCCCGGCTGCCTGGCGGTGGTCGAGGACTGGCTGGACGAAGTCAGCGCAGCGGTGATCCTGAACACCACCGGCTTTGCCCAGTCCAGCCCCGAAGCCCCGCATTTATACCCGTTTCGCCGCAATATCCCGGTGATCCAGGCGATCTGCGCGCAAGACAACCAGCCGGGCTGGGAGGCCAGCGAACAGGGGCTCGGCCCACGCGACCTGGCGATGCACATTGCCTTGCCGGAGCTGGACGGGCGTATCATCAGCCGGCCGATCAGTTTCAAGGACCTGGCGTGGCGCAGCGAGCGTAGCCAGTCGGACGTGGTGTGCTACCGCGCAGCCCCTGAGCGCATGGACTTTGTCGCCGAACTGGCACGCCGTTGGGTTGAGCTTGCGCGGGTGCCGAATGCACAGAAACGTATTGCACTGGTGCTCGCCAACTACCCGACCCGTGACGGGCGCATTGGCAACGGTGTGGGCCTGGACACCCCAGCGGCGGCGCTGAATATCCTGCGTGCGCTGCAAGCGCAAGGCTACCCGCTGCCGCACGCGTTGCCGGACAGCGGCACCGTGCTGATCCACCAATTGCTGGGCGGCGTCACCAACGATCTGGACAGCCTCGACCTGCGCCCTTGCCACCAGAGCCTGGGCCTGGACGATTACCAGGCGATGTTCGACCGCTTGCCCGAAGCCAACCGCCAGGCCGTGCTGGAACGTTGGGGGCCACCTCATAACGACCCGATGTGCCGCGATGGCCGCCTGATGATCGCCGGCCTGCGCCTGGGCCTGACCTTTGTCGGGATCCAGCCTGCGCGGGGCTATCAGGTAGACCCCAGCGCGGTGTACCACGACCCTGACCTGGTGCCGCCCCACGGCTATCTCGCGTTCTATTTCTGGCTGCGCCATACCTATGGCGCCCACGGCGTAATCCATGTGGGCAAGCACGGCAACCTCGAATGGCTGCCGGGCAAGGGCGTGGGCCTGTCGCAAACCTGCTGGCCTGATGCATTGTTGGGGCCGCTGCCGAATATCTATCCGTTTATCGTCAATGACCCGGGCGAGGGCGCCCAAGCCAAGCGGCGCACCCAGGCGGTGATCATCGATCACTTGATGCCGCCGCTGACCCGCGCCGAAACCTATGGTCCGTTGCGTGACCTTGAGTTGTTGGCGGATGAGTATTACGAGGCGCAGTTGCTTGACCCGCGCCGCGCACTGGAACTGCAGAAAGACATCCTCAAGTTGGTGCGCGAAACCCGTATCGACCAGGAGCTGGCGTTGGGCAGCGACGTGGACGCGGCCGTCTGGCTGCCGCGCCTGGACACCTATCTGTGCGACTTGAAGGAGTCGCAGATCCGTGACGGCCTGCATGTCTTCGGCGAATCTCCCGCAGGCCGCCTGCGTATCGACACCTTGCTGGCGTTGTTGCGTATCCCGCGTGGCGACGGCCGTGGTCCGCAATCGAGCCTGTTGCGCGTATTGGCCAAGGCTTTCGAATTGGGCTTTGACCCCCTCGACTGTGCCTTGGCCGAGCCCTGGACCGGGCGCCGGCCCGAGGTCTTGCAGGCGCTCGACGCGCAGTTGTGGCGCACCGCCGGCGATACGCGTGAACGCCTGGAACTGTATGCGGCGCGGTTGATCGAGCAGGCGCTGGAAGGTCCGCTGGAACAGTTGGAAGAACCGGGCTGGGAGGACGTGAAGGCGGTTATCGAGAGCCTGCGCTGGGTGGTGGCGCCGCGCTTGGATAGCTGCGGCCCGGCCGAGATGCGCGGCTTGCTCGATGCTCTGGGCGGTCGCTTCGTACCGGCCGGCCCCAGCGGTGCGCCGAGTCGCGGGCGCCTGGATGTGCTGCCCACTGGGCGCAATTTCTTCGCGGTGGATGTGCGCAACCTGCCGACCACCACGGCCTGGCGCATTGGCTTTCAGTCGGCCAACCTGATTCTGGAGCGACACCTGCAAGATCACGGCGACCATCTGCGTCAGCTCGGCCTGTCGGTATGGGGCACGGCGACCATGCGCACCGGCGGCGACGATATCGCCCAGGCCATGGCGCTGATGGGTGTGCGCCCGGTGTGGGCTACCGGTAGCCAACGGGTGGATGACTTTGAAATCCTGCCGATCAGCCTGTTGGATCGCCCACGGGTCGACGTGACGTTGCGGGTGTCCGGGTTCTTCCGTGATGCCTTCGCCAACCTGATCCGCCTGTTCGACGCGGCGGTGCAGGCGGTGGCCGCCCTGGATGAACCGGACGATATGAACCCGCTGGCGGCCAAGGTGCGCAGCGAGCGCGAGGCGCTGCTCAGCTCGGGCCTGGACGCAGAGGCCGCAGCCAGGCAGGCCGGCTGGCGGATCTTCGGCGCCAAGCCCGGTGCTTATGGCGCGGGCGTGCAGGGCGCCATTGACGGTCGCCTCTGGCAAAGCCGCGAGGACTTGGCCGAGGTTTACCTCAATTGGGGGGCGTACGCCTATGGTGGCTCGGATGAAGGCAGCGCCGCCCGCGAACAGTTCGCTCGGCGCTTGAGCCAGGTGCAGGCGGTGTTGCAGAACCAGGACAACCGCGAGCATGACCTGCTCGACTCCAACGATTACTACCAGTTCCAGGGCGGCATGCTCGCCGCCGTGGAAACCCTCAGTGGCGCCAAAGCCGCGAGTTACCATGGCGACCACAGCCAGCCGGACTTGCCGAAGATCCGTACCTTGAAGGAAGAGTTGAACCGGGTGATCCGTTCCCGTGCCGCCAACCCGAAGTGGATCGACGGGGTCAAACGCCACGGTTATAAAGGTGCCTTCGAAATGGCGGCGACGGTGGACAATCTGTTCGCCTTCGACGCCACGACGGCGCTGATCGATGATCATCAATACGCCTTGCTCGCCGACGCCTACCTGCTCGACCCCGACACCCGGGCCTTTGTGCAGCAGCACAACCCGGCCGCGCTGCGCGACATGACCGAACGCATGCTTGAAGCCCAGCAGCGCGGCCTGTGGCAGGAGCCGGGTGCGTATCGCGAGGCGTTGGAAAACCTGTTGCTGGATATAGAAGAAGACAGCTGATGACTGATACGCCACATTTCCCACTGGCCGCCGTGGTCGGCGCCGATGCATTGAAACTGGCGCTGTGCCTGGCGGCCATCGACCCGAAGATCGGCGGCGTGCTGATCGAAGGCCCGCGCGGCATGGCCAAGTCCACCTTGGCCCGTGGCCTGGCGGATTTGCTGGCCAGCGGTCAGTTCGTCACCTTGCCGTTGGGCGCTACTGAAGAGCGGCTGGTCGGCACCCTGGACCTGGACGCCGCGCTGGGCGAAGGCCGTGCGCAGTTTTCCCCCGGCGTGTTGGCCAAGGCCGATGGCGGCGTGTTGTACGTCGATGAAGTCAACTTGCTGCCGGATCATCTGGTGGACGTGCTGCTGGATGTGGCTGCCAGCGGCACCAACCTGATCGAGCGAGACGGCATCTCCCATCGGCATTCGGCGCGCTTTGTGCTGATCGGCACGATGAACCCGGAGGAAGGTGAGCTGCGCCCGCAGTTGCTCGATCGATTCGGCTTCAATGTGGCGTTGAGCGGCCAAACCTTGCCCGCCGAACGCGGGCAGATCATTCGGCGTCGGCTGGACTTTGACCGCGATCCTCACGCCTTCTGTGCGCAATGGGCCGGGCAACAGGCCGAGTTGCGTGAACGTTGCACCCAGGCCCGGGCGCGTCTAGACGGTATCGCGCTGGATGACCAGGCACTGGCAAAGATTACCGAGCGCTGTTTTGCGGCGGGTGTCGATGGCTTGCGTGCCGACCTTGTCTGGCTGCGCGGCGCCAGGGCGCATGCCGCTTGGCGAGGGGCTGATGCCATCGCCGACGAAGATATCGACGCCGTGGCCGAATTTGCCTTGCGCCATCGCCGTCAGGAGCAATCACCGCCTGCCGGTCCTCCCCATCAGGGCCAGTCGCCCAAGCAGTCCGATCCTTCTCCTGGCCAAGGCCAGTGGGGCGATATGCCTGCACCAGCACTGCCCACGGGTGCGCGCCGTGATGTGGCGGCCTGGCCAAAAAAGCCCTAGGCATTCGCCCTCGACTGGACGCGGGGGCGGATGCCCGGCCCAAAGCGGGGCGAGTGGGCAAAGGCGCGCAGGGCAGGGCGCGCAGCGCTCAGCAGGGGGCGGTCAATTGGCCGGGCACCTTGCTCGGTGGTCGCCCGCAAGCGCGCGAGGACTTGCTGTTTCATCTGCGTAGCCGGTCGGCGCATGAGTTGTGGTTGGTGATTGTCGATGCCTCGGCGTCCACGCGGCGTCATCGCGCATTAAGCGACGCCAAGGGCTTGCTGGCCCAACTGTTCGAAGACGCCTACCGACAGCGCGCGCGCATGGCGTTGCTGACGGCCAGCGGGCAGTCGCCGAAGTGGCAGGTGCAGGGGCTGAAAGCGGCCAAGAGCCTCGCAGGTTGGCTGGAGCAACTGGGTGCCGGTGGCGGTACGCCGTTAATGGCGGCACTGATCGAGGCCGGGAATTGGTTGGCGCAGCGGCGCAAGCGCTATCCTGCCGAGCAGCAGCGCTTGTTGGTGATTACCGATGGGCGGCTCAAGACGGTTGCCGGTTTGCCGTCGCTGGAGTGTCCGGGCTGGCTGGTGGATATCGAGCGTGGGCCCATCAGGTTGGGTCGGGCCCAGGAGCTGGCGACGGGCTTGCAGTTGGAGTATCGCCACATCGATCACTTGTAGTGAGCGGGGCAAGCCCTAATGCCAGTCAGTTAAGGCTTAACGCGGTCACTGTGGGAGGGGGCTTGCTCCCGATGGACTGCGTAGCAGGCCCATTTTTGAGGCCGCTGCGCGGCCTATCGGGAGCAAGTCGAATCGTCGCACCGCCCCTCCGACAATTTATTCATCGCCCGCTTTATCGCTTAACTGACTGGCATTAGGGCAAGCCCGCTCACTACAGACTCCCTGGCACGTTGGGCCAGAGATCCGCTACCAGGAACAGGCGCTCGGCTTCCTCCCAGTCTTCGCCGGTTTGCACCAGCCGCACCAACAACTGTGCCGGCGCCATCGGGTCCAGGTCGGCCAGCCAGTGGTGCATCTGTTCCACGCTCCACACTTCACTCGCGGGGTAATGTGCCGGCGCCAGCCATGCGTGGCGTGGCAGGGGTTGCCAGCGACCGGCTGGGCTTGCGCTGGAAAAATCCCGCCAGTCACGCTGATGCAGCCAGTGCCCGCGCAGATGCTGCGGATGGGCGCCGTGGGGCGGCTCGGCCTGGCCGGGCCAGGGGTACAGCAAGTAACCCCCCAGCCACAAATGCGCCTCCAGGCATTGGATGTCCAGCGTAGCGAGGGCTTCGCGGCTCTCGGCTTTGGCCGATATCGGCAATTGATGTTGAGCCAGGTGCGCCAGTTTGCGGTCCAGCCGGTCGTGGCACCCAGGGCCTAGCCATTGCGCGGTGTCCTGGCCGTTGCCGTGCTGGGGGCCGAGGTAAAGTTTGATCGCCAGTTCCAGGTGGTGCACGCCATCGCGGTCGCGCAACAGCATATCCAGCTCGCCCAGGGTGTGCCCGGCGCGGCGGATCGGCAGGTTGGCCGCCAATAGCTCCACGCCCGGCGCGTGTTGCACGGCGAATTGCCACAGGCGTTCGTAGTAGAGGCCCAGGCGCCGGGTGCGTGACAGGCTCAACCAATGCTGCAAGGCGCTGCTGTCTTGATCGAGAGTGCGCAACCAGTGTTCCAGCCGATCGGGCGCCTGCACCCAGTCGCTGCCGGCCAATGGGTGACGCTGAGGCCAGGGCGTTTGCGCAAGCATCGGCGGGGCCAGGATCACCCACGCCAGGTCGCGCACCTCGGGGTGGCGCAGTTGGCGGGGTAAATGATGCAAGTCAGGGAATACCGTCATGGTCCGAGCATAGCCTTTTACGCACCGGGCAGGTGGCTGAGAACCGTTGTCATCATGGTCGGGCAGCGACAAAGGGTTTTGCCTGGCGCGGCCTTTCGCCCATAATCGTTGTTTTTCGCCATACCCTACATCCCGCAGGAGCCCCATGGAGCAATTTCGCAATATCGGCATTATCGGTCGTCTGGGCAGTACCCAGGTGCTGGACACCGTCCGCCGGCTGAAAAAGTTCCTGCTGGAACGCCACCTGCACGTGATCCTCGAAGACACTATCGCTGAAATCCTGCCGGGCCATGGCCTGCAAACCTCGTCGCGCAAGATGCTCGGCGAAGTGTGCGACATGGTGATCGTGGTCGGCGGCGACGGCAGCCTGCTCGGCGCGGCCCGGGCGCTGGCGCGGCATAACGTGCCGGTGCTGGGGATCAACCGGGGCAGCCTGGGCTTCCTGACCGATATCCGCCCGGATGAGCTGGAAGTCGAAGTGGCCAAGGTGCTCGACGGCCATTACCTGGTGGAAAACCGCTTCCTGCTGCAAGCCGAAGTGCGCCGCCACGGCGAAGCCATCGGCCAGGGCGATGCCCTGAACGACGTGGTGCTGCACCCGGGCAAATCCACGCGCATGATCGAGTTCGAGTTGTATATCGACGGCCAGTTCGTGTGCAGCCAGAAGGCCGACGGCCTGATCGTCGCCACGCCCACCGGCTCCACGGCGTACGCGCTTTCAGCCGGTGGCCCGATCATGCATCCCAAGCTCGATGCCATTGTGATCGTGCCGATGTACCCCCATATGTTGTCCAGCCGGCCGATTGTGGTCGATGGCAACAGTGAGCTGAAGATCGTGGTATCCAAAGACATGCAGATCTACCCGCAAGTCTCCTGCGACGGGCAGAACCATTTTACCTGCGCGCCCGGTGACACCATCACGGTGAGCAAGAAGGCACAGAAGTTGCGCTTGATCCACCCGCTGGATCACAACTACTACGAAGTGTGCCGCACCAAGTTGGGCTGGGGCAGCCGCTTGGGGGGTGGAGGCGACTGATGCTCGATCCCGCGCGTAGCTACGACCTGATTGGTGACGTGCACGGTTGCGCCCATACCCTCGAGCACTTGCTCGACCGGCTGGGTTACCACAAGCAGGGCGGCACCTGGCGCCATCCCACGCGTATGGCGGTGTTCCTCGGCGATATCATCGACCGCGGCCCCCGCATTCGCGAGGCGTTGCATATCGTCCACGACATGGCCGAGGCCGGCCAGGCGTTGTGTGTCATGGGCAATCACGAGTTCAACGCACTGGGTTGGACCACCGCGGCACCGCCAGGCAGTGGCAAGCAGTTCGTGCGTGAGCACAACCCACGGCATGCACGCTTGATCCATGAGACCCTGACCCAGTTCGAGCATCACCCGGCCGACTGGCATGACTTCCTTGGCTGGTTCTATGACATGCCGCTGTTTGTCGATGCCGGGCGTTTTCGCGTGGTGCATGCGTGCTGGGACGACAGTTTTATCCAACCGTTGCGGGCGACTTTCCCGGACGGCTGCATCGACCAGCACTTCCTGCAGGCCGCCGCCGTGCCCGGCAGTTTTGCCTGCAACGCCTTCGACCGCCTGCTGCGTGGCACCGATATGCGCCTGCCCGATGGGCTGACGCTGACCGGTGGCGACGGCCTGACGCGCTCGTTCTTTCGCACCAAGTTCTGGGAGGACGACCCCAAGACCTACGGCGACATTGTGTTCCAGCCCGACGCCTTGCCAGAGCCGGTGGCGCGCACGCCGTTATCGTCCACTGAAAAAAACTCCCTGCTGCGCTATGGCGTCGACGAGCCGTTGTTGTTCGTCGGCCATTACTGGCGCAGCGGCAAACCGGCGCCGATCCGCCCGAACCTGGCCTGCCTGGACTACAGTGCGGTGCTGTACGGCAAGCTGGTGGCGTATCGACTGGACCAGGAAACCCGGCTGGACCCCCGTAAATTTGTATGGGTCGACGTTGAGCGGCCTGAGGTTATTGCATGAGCACCGTTGCTGTATTGCGCTTGCCCTTGAGCGCCGACCTGGGTGGTTTCGTCAAACTGCTGCAACGCATGCAGGTGCCTCATCGAGTCAGCGAGGAGGGCGGTGAGCAGGTGTTGTGGGTGCCCGAGAGCATCAGCGACGACGTGCGCGTGTTGTATCAGCGCTTTCCCGCCGGTGATCCGGACCAGCAACTGGACATTCCCGAGCAGGCGCCCGTCACCCGCCCAGGCTTTGTCCAGCAACTGCGCATGAGCCCGGTGACCGCGCTGGTGCTGTTGGCTAGCATGATCGTGGGCGCGGTGACCCTGCTCGGTGAAAACCTGCAAGCCATGGCCTGGCTGACCTTCCTGCCGTTCCGGGTCATGGGCGAATACATTCAGTTCACACCGCTGGCCGACAGCCTGGCCGCAGGGCAGTGGTGGCGGCTGGTCACGCCGATGCTGATCCACTTCGGCATCCTGCACCTGGCCATGAATGGCATGTGGTATTGGGAGCTGGGGCGCCGTGTCGAGGTGCGCCAGGGCAGTATCAACCTGCTGGGCCTGACCCTGTTGTTCAGCCTGGTCTCCAATTACGCACAATATGCCTATGGCGGCCCGGGCCTGTTCGGCGGGCTGTCCGGTGTGTTGTATGGCCTGCTCGGGCACTGCTGGATCTTCCAGTTATTGTCGCCCAACCCGGCCTATCGCCTGCCCCGTGGGGTGCTGGCAATGATGCTGATATGGCTGGTGCTCTGCATGTCGGGGCTGGTCTCGATGATCGGCTTCGGCGAAATCGCCAACGCGGCCCACGTGGGCGGCTTGGCCATCGGTTGCCTGACAGGTTTGCTGGGCGGGCTGTACAGCCGTCGCAAAGCGTCTATTTGATAAGGAAGAGCCTTATGTCCTCTTTTGCTGAAATGATCGAAAACATCACCCCGGATATCTACGAGAGCCTCAAGCTCGCCGTGGAAATCGGCAAATGGTCCGATGGCCGCAAGCTCACCGACGAGCAGCGCGAACTGTCCCTGCAGGCGGTGATCGCCTGGGAAATCCAGAACCTGCCGGAAGACCAGCGCACCGGCTATATGGGCCCGCAGGAATGCGCGTCCAAATCGGCGCCGGTGCCGAACATCCTGTTCAAGTCGGATGCGATCCATTGATTGAAATTGGTCGCGGTGCAGTCAGCAAAATGTCGGCGCAACTTGGTGAGCCGACTGTTCAGTATGCGTTTCGCCTGGGTGATACCGAGGTGCCGGTCAACCCGTTGATCGGTACTCACGTGCGCCTGGAATACCTCGGCGCCATCCATTGCAGCCATTGCGGCCGCAAGACCAAGACCAGTTTCAGCCAGGGTTACTGCTACCCGTGCATGACCAAACTGGCCCAGTGCGACCTGTGCATCATGAGCCCCGAGCGTTGCCATTACGACGCCGGCACCTGCCGTGATCCAGGCTGGGGCGAAAAATTCTGCATGACCGACCATGTGGTCTACCTGGCCAATTCGTCGGGGATCAAGGTCGGCATCACCCGTGCCACTCAACTGCCAACCCGTTGGCTTGACCAGGGCGCGAGCCAGGCGCTGCCGATCATGCGCGTCGCCACCCGCCAGCAATCGGGTTTCGTCGAAGACCTGTTCCGCAGCCAAGTGGCCGACAAGACCAACTGGCGCGCGCTGCTCAAGGGTGACGCCCAGTCGGTCGACCTCAAGCAGGTGCGCGAAGAACTGTTCAGCGCCTGCGCCGACGGCTTGCTCGGTTTGCAGGAACGCTTCGGTCTGCAGGCCATCCAACCGGTGACCGACATCGAACCCATCGAAATCCGCTACCCGGTGGAGCAATATCCCGCCAAGATCGTCAGTTTCAACCTGGACAAGAACCCGATTGCCGAAGGCACGCTGCTGGGGATCAAGGGCCAATACCTGATCTTCGATACCGGCGTTATCAATATTCGCAAATACACGGCCTACCAGCTCGCCGTGCATCAGTAGAAGGATGCCACCCATGCGCACCGAACAACCGAAGATGATTTACCTGAAGGATTATCAGGCGCCGGATTACCTGATCGACGAAACACACCTGACCTTCGAGTTGTTCGAGGACCACAGCCTGGTCCACGCGCAACTGGTGATGCGCCGCAACCCTGAGCGCGGCGCCGGCTTGCCGCCGTTGGTATTGGATGGCCAGCAGCTGGAGCTGCTGAGCGTGAACCTGGCCGACCAGGAATTGACTGACGCCGACTACCAGTTGACCGACAGCCACCTGACCGTGCACCCCAAGAGCGCCACCTTTACCCTGGACACCACGGTCAAGATCCACCCGGAAAGCAACACCGCGCTGGAAGGCCTGTACAAATCCAGCGGCATGTTCTGCACCCAGTGCGAGGCCGAGGGCTTTCGCAAGATCACCTATTCCCTCGACCGCCCGGACGTGATGAGCACCTTCACCACCACGGTGATCGCCGAGCAACACCGCTACCCCGTGCTGTTGAGCAACGGTAACCCGATCGCCAGCGGCCCCGGTGAAGACGGCCGTCATTGGGCAACCTGGGAAGACCCGTTCAAGAAACCGGCCTACCTGTTCGCCCTGGTGGCGGGTGATCTGTGGTGCGTGGAAGACAGCTTCACCACCATGACCCAGCGTGAAGTGGCGCTGCGCATCTACGTCGAGCCGGAAAATATCGACAAGTGCCAGCACGCCATGACCAGCCTGAAAAAATCCATGCGCTGGGATGAAGAAACCTACGGGCGCGAGTACGACCTCGATATTTTCATGATCGTGGCCGTGAACGACTTCAACATGGGCGCCATGGAAAACAAGGGCCTGAACATCTTCAACTCCTCTGCCGTGCTGGCCCGTGCCGAAACCGCCACCGACGCCGCGCACCAGCGTGTGGAGGCGATCGTCGCCCACGAATACTTCCACAACTGGTCGGGCAACCGCGTGACCTGCCGCGACTGGTTCCAGCTGTCACTCAAGGAAGGCTTCACCGTATTCCGCGATTCAGGCTTTTCCGCCGATATGAACTCGGCCACGGTCAAGCGCATTCAGGATGTGGCCTACCTGCGCACTCACCAGTTCGCCGAAGACGCAGGCCCGATGGCTCACGCTGTGCGCCCGGAAAGCTTTATCGAAATCTCCAACTTCTACACCTTGACCGTGTACGAAAAGGGTTCGGAAGTGGTCGGCATGATCCACACCTTGCTGGGGGCCGAAGGCTTCCGCAAAGGCAGCGACCTGTACTTCGAACGCCACGACGGCCAGGCGGTGACGTGCGATGACTTCGTCAAGGCCATGGAAGATGCCAATGGCGCCGACCTGAGCCAGTTCAAACGCTGGTACAGCCAGGCCGGTACGCCGCGCCTGGCGGTCAGCGAGTCCTATGACGCTGCGGCCAAGACCTACAGCCTGACGTTCCGCCAAAGCTGCCCGCAGACGCCGGACAAAGTGGAAAAACTGCCGTTCGTGATCCCGGTCGAGTTGGGCCTGCTGGACGGCAAGGGCGCCGGCATTGCCTTGCGCCTGGCCGGAGAGTCGAGTGCTGCCGGTACCTCGCGGGTGATTTCGGTAACTGAAGCCGAGCAGACCTTTACCTTCGTCGATATCGCCGAACAGCCGTTGCCTTCGCTGCTGCGCGGTTTCTCGGCCCCGGTGAAACTGAGCTTCCCGTATAGCCGCGATCAGCTGATGTTCCTGATGCAGCACGACAGCGACGGCTTCAACCGTTGGGATGCCGGCCAGCAACTGGCGGTGCAGGTGTTGCAGGAGCTGATCAGCCAGCATCAGGCGGGTCAGCCGCTGAAGCTGGATCAACGCCTGATCGAGGCCTTGCGCAGCGTGCTGAGCGATGAGCGCCTGGATCAGGCGATGGTCGCCGAGATGCTGTCGTTGCCGAGTGAAGCCTACCTGACGGAAATCAGCGAAGTGGCGGATGTCGATGCCATCCACGCGGCGCGTGAGTTTGCCCGCCAGCAGCTCGCCGAGCAGTTGTTCGAAGCGCTTTGGCTGCGCTATCAGGCCAACCGTGCGCTGTCCCGACAGACCCCGTATGTGGCGGCCGCCGAGCACTTTGCGCGGCGCGCCTTGCAGAACATCGCGCTGTCGTACCTGATGCTCAGCGGCAAGCCCGAAGTGCTGGCGGCCACCCTGGAACAGTTCGACGCCTGCGACAACATGACCGAACGCCTGACCGCGTTGGCGGTGCTGGTCAATTCGCCGTTCGAAGCGCAGAAGGCCCAGGCACTGGCGGTGTTCGCGGAAAACTTCAAGGACAACCCGCTGGTCATGGACCAATGGTTCAGCGTGCAGGCCGGCAGCACCTTGCCGGGCGGTCTGGATCGGGTCAAGGCGTTGATGGAGCACCCTGCGTTCAACATCAAGAACCCGAACAAGGTGCGGGCACTGATTGGTGCATTCGCCGGGCAGAACCTGATCAACTTCCATGCGGCCGACGGTTCGGGTTATCGCTTCCTGGCGGACTTGGTGATCCAGCTGAACAGTCTCAACCCGCAGATCGCTTCGCGCCAACTGGCGCCGCTGACACGCTGGCGCAAATATGACGACACCCGCCAGGCGCTGATGAAGGCGCAGCTGGAGCGCATTCTTGCGTCCGGCGAGTTGTCGAGTGATGTGTTCGAGGTGGTCAGCAAGAGCCTCGCATAACTCAGCTAACCCTTGTAGTGAGCGGGACAAGCCCTAATGCCTGTCAGTTAAGGCTTAACGCGGTCATTGTGGGAGGGGGCTTGCTCCCGATGGACTGCGTAGCAGGCCCATTTTTGAGGCCGCTGCGCGGCCTATCGGGAGCAAGCCCCCTCCCACAGGTTATCCATCGTCCGCTCTATCTCTTAACTGACAGGCATTAGGGCAAGCCCGCTCACTACAAGCAGGTTCAAGTGGGCGTGGGTTAAGTGAAGCCATCGGCTGCTGCCATTTTCTGACAGGGGCCTCTGCTAAGCTGCTGCACTTTTCGCTTTGCCGGGGTCGATATGTCGCGTACCACTCGTCTACTGACGTTGCTCCAAGCCCTGCGGGGCAAGAAACGGCCGGTGACTGCTGCTGTGCTGGCTGCGCAATTGGAGGTTTCGGAGCGCACTCTGTACCGCGATATCGCCGAATTGACGGCATTGGGCGCGCCGATTTTTGGCGAGGCTGGGGTAGGGTATGTACTGCGCGCCGGTCTGTTTCTGCCGCCCTTGATGCTCAATGCCGAGGAAACCGAAGCCATCGTGCTGGGCCTGCGTTATGTCGACCAGCGCGGCGATGACGTGCTGAGCCGCGCTGCCGCCAACGCCCTGGCGAAAATTGCGGATGTGCTCGACCCCGCCGCCCAGGAAGCGTTGCGCAACCCGACGCTCTTGCCCGGGCCGCCGGGCTTCGGCTACCCGGAAAACCGCGTGCCGCTCAACGTGTTTCGCGAAGCCATCAACCATCAAGCCAAGTTGCACATCGACTACGCTGATGCCAGCCAGACCCAGAGCCAGCGCCTGATCTGGCCGCTGGCGCTGGGTTTTCTCAATGAGGTGCGGGTCATTGTGGCGTGGTGCGAGTTACGCGGGGCCTATCGGACCTTTCGTACCGACCGTGTGGCTGCTGCGGCGAACCAGGGCGAGCGCTACCCAGGGCGACGCAGTGACCTGCTGCGAGGTTGGCGCAAGCTGATGGAACAACAGGCATCCGCACCCTTTACTCCTGACAAAAGCTGACACAAACCTGGCTTAGCATGGCGCCATAAATCACCAAAAAAGGAGCTGTGCCATGTCCCTTCCTGAGTTGGCCCCGGCCATCGCGGCCTATATCGAGGCGGCCAATACCTATGACACTTCGGCGGTTGCCCAGTGCTTTGCCGACGACGCCAACGTATTCGATGAAGGCGAGCATCAGGTCGGCACCGCCGCCATTGCACGATGGATGGAGGACACCGGGCGTCGCTACCAGCCTCGGGTCGAGGTACTCAAGGTTCAACACCGCACCGGCAAGGTGCTGGTCAGCAATGTGGTGCATGGCAATTTCCCCGGTAGCCCGCTGGAGCTGCGCTACACCTTTCGCCTGAACGAGCAGGGCAAGATTTCACGGTTGGATATCTCGCTGTAAGTCATACTGGCGGCCATGACATTCGACTCTCCGCTCGCCGCTTACCAACAGGCCATCAACCAGCAAGGTTTCGTGCCCGACGACGCCCAGCGTCGAGCGGTGGACGCCTTGCAGGCTTGCCACGCAGCCTTGCACCAAGGCCACTCGCCCATCACCGGGGTTTACCTGTGGGGGCCGGTGGGGCGTGGCAAGACCTGGTTGATGGACCAGTTCTACCAGAGCCTGAAAGTGCCTGCCCGGCGCCAGCATTTTCATCACTTCATGGGGTGGGTGCATCAACGCCTGTTCCAGCTCACCGGCATTCAAGATCCCTTGCAGGCATTGGCTCGCGAGTTGAGCCGCGAAGTGCGTGTGCTGTGTTTTGATGAACTGTTCGTCAATGACATCGGTGACGCGATCATCCTCGGTCGCCTGTTCCAGGTGATGTTCGAGGAAGGGGTAGTGATGGTCTGCACGTCCAACCAGCCGCCGGAGCAACTGTACGCCGATGGTTTCAATCGCGAACGCTTCCTGCCGGGTATCGAGGCCATCAAGCGGCATATGCAGGTGGTGGCAGTGGACGGCGCTGAGGACCACCGTTTGCATCCTGGAGCCGGCCTGCAGCGTTATTGGGTTAATCAGCCGGAGGCGCTTGCCACGCTGTTCAAGCAATTGAGCGAAGGGCAGGGGGTATCCGACGGGCCGCTCAGCGTGGGCCACCGAAGCCTCGCGGCCGTGCGCTTCAGCGACAGCGTAGTGTGGTGCCGCTATGCCGATCTGTGCGAGCAACCGCTGTCGGCAATGGACTTCATGCTGCTGTGCGATCGATTCAAGGCCATCCTGCTCGGTGAGGTTCCCTGCCTTAGTGCGCAGACCCGGCCAGGCCGCATCGCCCGTGGCACCGAAGATGGTGCGCAGCGTGTCGAAGCCGGTGATCGCGAATTACCGGCCCTGTCGGTGCACGATGACAGCGTGCGGCGCTTCATTGCGCTGGTGGATGAGTGCTACGACCGCAAGGTCCCGCTGTTTATCGAGGCCCAGGTGCCGCTCCAGCAGCTCTACACCGAGGGCTACCTGGAATTTGCGTTCCGGCGCACCTTGAGCCGCTTGCAAGAGATGCAGTTGCAGCGTTTCGGCGCCGGGGAAAAATCCACGTAAAACGTAGTTGGCGCGTTTTGGAAACGCACAACCTTCGTGCTTTCTGTCGGGCATTTGTAGTTAATCTCCTTCATCTGCGTCCGGCTCCACGCTTACAATCCTCGTTCTCAAAGGGAACCGGTTCCCTTGTTGTCGCAATCGAGGAAGGCAATGGACACCCCAGATATCCTGGTGCTGCAAGCCAGCTACACAAACCCTGTGCACGCCGAGGCCATTGGCCAAGTGCTTAATCACTACGCGCAGGACCCGATGGGCGGAGGCCATGCCTTGCCGGCCGACCTGTTGGAGCAACTGCCTGCCGAATTGGCCAAGCGCCCCCACGCATTCAGCGTACTGGCGTTTGTCGGTGGCGAGCCGGCGGGGTTGGTCAATTGCTTTGAAGGTTTCTCGACCTTCGCCTGTCGCCCGTTGGTCAACGTCCACGACGTCGTGGTGATGCAGGCGTTCCGTGGCTTGGGGCTGAGCCAGAAAATGCTGCAGAAGGTTGAAGAGATCGCGCGTCAACGCGGTTGCTGCAAGATCACTCTGGAAGTGCTGGAGGGTAACGCCGTCGCGCAATCGGCGTATCGCAAGTTTGGCTTTGAAGACTCGGTCTTTGATCCGGTCCACGGTCGCATGTTGTTCTGGAAGAAGTCGCTTTAATAAACACAGGCATAAAAATGGCGCCATCAAGTGGCGCCAAGTTAACCTTTGCCACAGGAGCGAAGTGGCATAGGGATATACGGATTAAGTCAGTGTTAAATCAACTTTTCGGAAGCGGCTCTGAACGGTTCTGTTCAACACTGGAGGCTTTTACCGACTTGCCATCGGCGGACGCAGTCTGTTCATTCGTGCCGTGGGTTTGCTGCTGGACCAGATTGAAGTTGTTGTAGAACTCTTTCGAACGCTCTGAACCGCCTTCGGCAAAGGCAGCGGCGGAAGTCAGGGTCATCAGGCTGGCAAGCATTAAAGTCGAAAGTTTCATGGCAGTATTCCCGTTAAGAGTGAAAGGTATCCAGTCGTTCCGTGATTAGATTCATGGAGCGACTATGGGCCTATCTTATTAACTGGGGGTTAACGCGGTGATGACCCGAAGTTAACGTTTTTGTTAACTTCGGGAGTATCGGAATAATCAGTCGATGATTACTTGAGAACGACGTCGGAAGCGTCCGCGGCTTTTGGCTTGAGCAAGCTGAAATCAATCAAGCTCTTCTGCTGGCGTGCATAGGGGTCGCCAATCAAGCGGGGGCGTGGCTTGAAGCTGTCGTTGACCAGGCTCTTGCTGCGGTCCCACTCATCGAAACTCAGCCCGGCCAGGTCGGCCCAGGTGTGGATCAGCTGTGCGCTGCTGTACGGGCGCTGCAAGTCTGCGGCGAAGCTCCAGTCGTGGGTTTCACGCCACTTGGGCGAGGCGTAGGCCATGAATGGAATCGTGTACATCGGCGCTGTCGGTTTGCCCTCGTTACGGCCCAGCGTGCTGTGTCCGGCCGAGTCGTAGACGTCCTCGCCGTGGTCCGACAGGTACAGCAGGAAACCGTTCGGATCGGTCTTGGCGTAGTCCTTGATCAGGCTCGAGACCACGAAGTCGTTGTACAGCACAGCGTTGTCGTAGCTGTTGTAGATCGGCAACTGTTCATCGCTGATGCCCTCGGGCACGCCCTGGCGATCGGTGAATCTCTCGAAGGTTTCCGGGTAGCGGTACTGGTAGCTCATGTGCGTGCCCAGCAGGTGCACCACGATGAACTTGCGCTCGGCGGTATCGGCCAGGGCCTTGGAGAAGGGTGCCAGCACGTCACCGTCGTATTGGCGAGCATTCTGGTTACGGTTGTTGTTCAGGTACACCTGCTCGTCGGCCTGCTCGGAGAAGGTCGTGAGCATGGTGTTGCGCTTGGTCATGGTCTGCTGGTTGGTGATCCAGAAGGTCTTGTAGCCGGCCTGTTTCATCACGCTGACGATCGACGGCGTCTTGAGGTAAAGATCCGGGTTCTCTTCGTCGGCGAAGGTCAGCACCTGTTGCAGCGCTTCGATGGTGTAGGGGCGCGGGGTGATGACGTTATCGAACACGGCCAGTTGGTCGCGCAGCTTGTCCAGCTCCGGCGTAGTGTTGCGCGGGTAACCGTAGAGGCTCATGCGCTGGCGGTTGGTGGACTCACCGATGACCAGTACCAGGGTCGACGGTTGGCCGGCCATGGTGTCCTTGAGGTTTTTCAAGGGGGGAATCTGGCTGGCACTGGTCAGCATGCCTTGCATGTTGTTCAGTTGCTCGGTGTAGCGGCGATAGGCAACGATCATCTGCCACGGTACCGCCGGCTCGATGCGGCTTTCGAAGCGCTCAATCGCTTGTTCCCGGGTGTCGCTGGTGGCGAATTGCTTGACCAGTGGGTAACCGACCACGGCTACGACGATCGCGACGGCGGCCAGTATCGACTGGCCACGAGGCAGGTAGACCGGGCGCAGGCGCGTCCACAGGAAAACCGCCATGGCGGTATGGGCGATGAACGCCAATATGATCCACCAGGCAAAGTATTGGGTGGCATATTCGCCGGCTTCAGAGATGTTCGATTCGAACATGATGAAGATGACGCTCTGGGAAAATTCCTGCTGGTAGATGAAGAAATAACCCAGGCTGGCCATGGAGCATGCCCACAGCACGACACCGATCAAGGCGGCGAGCAGGCGCGTGCGGCGCGGGAACAGCAACATGGGTGCCAGCCACAGCGCGCTCAGGAAGAAGGCTTGCCGGAACCCACTGAAGCCGGACGTGCCGGTCAGTTGGATGAGTAGTTGGGTAATACCCGAGAAATACCAGAAAAACAGAAACAGCCAGCCCAGGCCGGCCCAATCAAAGCCTTTCGCAGTCGTCGTGCTGCGTTTGAACATCGCCATCCAGCGCCCCATCAGTCAATGATTGCCGCGCACACGCGCACGGCATCAGGCCGCTCGGTAAGTGAGCGGCATCGCGGATCGGAAGTATCGGGACAGGTATGTGAAAACTTTGTGAGTTTTCTGTAGGCATTGCCTTGCAACGCTCTGGCGTGCGGCGCTTAGCAGAGTGCAGGCTTGGTGCCCGACGGCTGTTCCAGCTGGGCTTGCAGTTGCGAGCGTAGGCGCAGAACCTCTTGCTGCAACTGATCGCGTTCGTCTTTGAGCTGGCGCAGTTCATCGCGACGAACGGTGACGTAGAGGGTTTGCGGCGGTTTGGTCATTTGTACTGCGCTCATTGCTTACCTCGCAAATAGCCGGTAGATCGCGGTGCCCGAGTGCTCGGTTCGAGGTTCTCGGCATCAGTCGAGAGCAAGTCTGAATTCTTTTTTGGATCAAGGGAACTTTTTTATTTTTGGTGGTCGTGTGACTTTTGGTGGGGTGATGTTGAAACGATGGCGACTTTTTTGTCATGAAACTACACGGATCTGCTCTGGACTAATCCTCATTAGCCTCATTGCGCTATAAACTATGTCACACATTTTTTAGTAGTTAGGAGCATCAGCACATGCAACTGGGGATTATCGGACTAGGCCGCATGGGCGGTAACATTGCGCGGCGCCTGATGCTCAATGGGCATACCACCGTTGTATACGACCGTAACGAAGCATTCGTCAAAGGCTTGAGCGAGGAGGGCGCCACCGGCGTTGCCGACCTCAAGGCCCTGGTTGCCGGGCTGCAGAAGCCGCGTACCGTCTGGGTCATGTTGCCGGCAGGCGCGCCCACCGAAGACACCATCAGCGAACTGAGCACACTGCTTGAAGACGGTGACGCCATCATCGATGGCGGCAACACCAACTATAAAGACGATGTGCGTCGCGCCAAGGCCTTGGCCGAAAAGGGCCTGCACTACGTCGACGTGGGCACTTCCGGCGGCGTCTGGGGCCTGGAGCGCGGTTATTGCATGATGATCGGTGGCGACGCGCAGACCGTGCAGCGCCTGGACCCGATCTTCAAGAGCCTGGCGCCGGGTCTGGGCAGCATCCCCCGCACCAAGGACCGCGCCGCCGATGCCGACCCACGTGCCGAACAGGGCTACATCCACGCCGGCCCTGCGGGCTCCGGCCACTTCGTCAAGATGATTCACAACGGCATCGAGTACGGGATGATGCAGGCGTTCGCCGAAGGTTTTGACATTCTCAAGACCAAGAACTCGGAAAACCTGCCGGAAGACCAACGCTTTGATCTCAACGTCGCCGACATCGCCGAAGTGTGGCGCCGTGGCAGCGTGGTCTCTTCGTGGTTGCTGGACCTGACCGCCGACGCCCTGGCCACCGACCCGAAACTCGACGGTTACTCCGGTTCCGTCGCCGACAGTGGCGAAGGGCGCTGGACCATCGAGGCCGCCATGGAGCAAGCGGTGCCGGTGCCGGTGCTGTCCACTTCGTTGTTTGCACGTTTCCGTTCGCGCCAGCAGAGCACCTACGGTGACAAAATGCTGTCTGCCATGCGCTTCGGCTTTGGCGGTCACGTGGAGACTTCCAAAAAATGACCGCCAACGGCAAGAAACCCAAGGCCGAACCCGCCCCGCCCACCACACTGTTTCTGTTTGGTGCCCATGGGGATCTGGTCAAGCGCCTGCTCATGCCGGCGCTGTACAACCTCAATCGGGATGGGTTGCTGGGCGATGGCCTGCGTATTGTTGGCGTTGATCACAATTCTATCAGTGACGCCGACTTCGCCAAGAAGCTTGAAGATTTCATTCGCACCGAGGCGGCAAGCAAGGTCAGGGGCAGTGCTGGAAACGCATTGGACCCTGAGCTGTGGGCGCAGTTGGCCAAAGGTATCAGCTACGTCGAGGGCGACTTCCTCGACGACACGACCTACGCCGATATCGGCAAGAAGATCGCCGAAAGCGGCACCGGTAACGCGGTGTTTTACCTGGCCACCGCACCGCGTTTCTTCAGTGACGTGGTGCAGCGCCTGGGCAGTGCCGGGCTGCTCAACGAAACGGACGAGGCCTTTCGCCGTGTGGTCATCGAAAAACCTTTCGGTTCCGACCTGGCCACTGCCGAGGCGCTCAACGCGTGCCTGCTCAAGGTGATGAGCGAGAAGCAGATTTATCGCATCGACCATTACCTGGGCAAGGAAACGGTGCAGAACATCCTGATCAGCCGTTTCTCCAACGTGCTGTTCGAGGCTTTCTGGAACAACCATTACATCGACCACGTACAGATCACCGCGGCCGAAACCGTCGGCGTGGAAACCCGGGGTAATTTCTTCGAGAAAACCGGTACCCTGCGCGACATGGTGCCCAACCACCTGTTCCAGTTGCTGGCAATGGTGGCGATGGAACCTCCGGCAGCGTTCGGTGCCGATGCGGTGCGCGGCGAGAAGGCCAAGGTCGTCGGTGCTATCCGGCCGTGGTCCCTGGAGGAAGCCCGGGCCAACTCGGTACGTGGCCAGTACACCGCCGGCGAGATCGGCGGCAAGTCGCTGCCCGGTTACCGCGAAGAGGCGAATGTCGCGCCCGACAGCAGCACTGAGACCTTCGTTGCCCTCAAGGTGATGATCGACAACTGGCGTTGGGTCGGCGTGCCGTTCTACCTGCGTACCGGCAAACGCATGAGCATCCGTGACACCGAGATCGTGATCTGCTTCAAGCATGCGCCCTATGCCCAGTTCCGCGATACCGAGGTGGATGAACTCAAGCCGACTTACCTGAAAATCCAGATCCAGCCCAACGAAGGCATGTGGTTCGACCTGTTGGCCAAACAGCCCGGGCCGACCCTGGAAATGGCCAATATCGAATTGGGCTTCGACTACAAGGACTTCTTCGAGATGCAACCGTCGACGGGTTATGAAACCCTGATCTACGACTGCATGACCGGCGATCAGACCTTGTTCCAGCGCGCCGACAACATCGAGAACGGCTGGCGCGCCGTGCAGCCGTTCCTCGATGCCTGGAAAGAGGATGACGGCATCCAGGCCTACAAGGCCGGTGAAGACGGCCCGGCAGCCGCCGACGCGTTGCTGGCCCGCGATGGTCGTAGCTGGCACGCTCTGGGATGAATGACGTAGCGATTCATCCCATCCGATTCGTCTTGAGTGATATGGACGGGACGCTCTTGCGTCCCGATCATCAGCCCAGCCAACGCACCCTGGATACGGTACGCGCGCTGCGCGATGCCGGCGTGCTCTTCAGCCTGGCCAGCGGGCGGCCGCCCAAGGCCATGTTGCATATGATCGAGGCCTTCGGGGTCGATGTGCCGGTTGCGGGCTTCAATGGCGGCACGCTGATCAACCCGGACGGCAGCATCCTGGTCGCCCACCACTTGCCGGCGGAGGCGGCGTTGGTGACGTTGGCGCTGTTCTCCGGTGAGCCGGACGTAGAGGTCTGGGTATTTGCCGATGGCGACTGGTTGCGTCGCGACCCGCCAGGTCCGATGGTACAGCGTGAAGCCGATGGTCTTGGCTACGGTCCGAAAGTGGTCGAGAGCTTCGAGCCGTACCTGGATCGGGTCGACAAGATTGTCGCGGCCAGTCAAAACACCCAGTTGCTGGTGGAGCTGGAAGCACGCTTGCAGCCCAAAGTGCAGGGTTTGGCCCAGGTCTCGCGTTCGCAACCGGTTTATCTGGATGTGACGGCCATGCTGGCCAATAAAGGCGAAGCCCTGAAGACGTTGGCGGCGCACCTTGGCATACCGCTGGAGCAGACAGCCGCCATCGGTGATGGCGGCAATGATCCGGCGATGTTTCACGTGGCGGGTTTTTCGATTGCCATGGGCCAGGCGGAAGAAACCGTCAAGCGCCAAGCCAGTGTCGTCACCGGCAGCAATCTCGAGGATGGCGCGGCGCAAGCCTTTGAGCGCTTTATTCTTGCGGCGCGATAAACCCTTAAGTTCCAATGCCGAACTTGCGCTCGCTGTTCTACAGTGAGCGCAAGTTAGCGCAGCGGCTTACTTGGGCATTGCCCAGGACTGCAACTGGTAGCCATCTTTGTCGAGTTCGGCGCGGGCCTGCAACAACAAGTCTTCCAATTGTGCCGGGTCGGTATAGGCGCTCGACGAAAGTTGTTTGCTGCCAATACGGGTATTAGTGCGGTCGATGACGCTCAGGCTGAGGGCACCATTGCCATCGTGCCAGGCTACGCACTGAAAGGGCTGGAAAGCACGGTCTGCGATCAAAAGAGCTTCGTTGATGCGGAGCGGGGCGTTCATGTGAGTCGTCTCTCTCAATGCCCATTCAAGTGAAATGCCGTCGGTTGGGCTGACCGTGCGGCGGGTTACTTGTACTGATGCACGATGGCGGGGTACGGGTCACATGTTAAAACAAGAAATTTCGACTTTTCCTGATTAGAGTCATGTAAGCGGCTGTTTTGAAAGCTGAATGAAAGTTTGCGCGCGCCGCAACTTTTTTGTAAATGCGCTGAGAAAGTGGCTTTTTGCCGCCTCCTTATAGCGAATTAGTACAAAGCCTGCGTCAAGATCTTGCTAGGGTTATCAGCAGCTGCCACAAACTATTGTTTCTAAATAACTTTAGTCATTTTGACGTCAGGGAATAGTCATGGTTGTTACACCTGTCCAGCGCCGCCTGCTCGTGGTTGACCCCTGTGACGATTGCCACGGGCTGTTACCCGGTTTACGCAGCGCCGGCTGGGAGGTGGACAGTTGCGACCTGGAAGCCGTGGGCGAGCGATCCTGCGATGTCGGCCTGCTGCGTTTGCACCCCTCGCACCTGGAACGCCCGGAGGCGGTCAAGGAGTTGATCAGCCGCAGCGGTACCGAATGGATCGCCGTACTCAGCCAGGATGTGCTGCGCCTGCAAAACGTCGGCGATTTTGTCTGTGAATGGTTTTTCGACTTTCATACCTTGCCGTTCGACGTCTCCAGGGTGCAGGTCACCCTGGGCCGTGCCTTTGGCATGGCGCGCCTGCGTGGCAAATGCCACGCGCGGGTCGACGAGCCCGAGCATGAGCTGCTCGGCGACAGCCGCCCTATCCGCGAGCTGCGCAAACTGCTGGCAAAACTGGCGCCCACCGAGTCACCGGTGTTGATTCGTGGTGACAGTGGTACCGGCAAGGAGCTGGCGGCCAAGACCCTGCATCGCCAGTCACAGCGCCAGGGCAAGCCCTTTGTCGCCATCAATTGCGGCGCGATTCCCGAACATTTGATCCAGTCCGAGCTGTTTGGCCACGAAAAAGGTGCGTTTACCGGTGCCCATCAGCGCAAGGTCGGGCGGATCGAAGCGGCCCATGGGGGTACGCTGTTCCTGGATGAGATCGGTGACTTGCCCATGGAGTTGCAGGCCAACCTGTTGCGCTTCTTGCAAGAGAAACAGATCGAACGGGTCGGTGGCAGCCGGCCCATCCCGGTGGATGTACGGGTACTGGCCGCGACTCACGTCGACCTGGAAGCCGCCGTGGCAAAGGGCACGTTTCGTGAAGACCTGTATTACCGGCTCAATGTGCTGCAGGTGGTCACTGCGCCGTTACGCGAGCGTCACGGTGATGTAGGGATGCTGGCCAACCATTTTTCGCATTTCTACAGCCAGGAAACCGGTCGTCGTCCGCGCAGTTTCAGTGAGGATGCGTTGGTTGCCATGGGCGAGCACCTGTGGCCGGGCAATGTGCGCGAGTTGGCCAACCGTGTACGGCGCGGCCTGGTGCTGGCGGAGGGGCGGCAAATCGAAGCCGCCGATCTGGGTTTGCAAAGCCGGCAGGCAATCGCGCCAGTGATGGCTACACTGGAAGATTACAAGCACCGCGCCGAACGCCAGGCGCTGTGCGATGTGCTCAACCGGTACAGCGACAACCTGAGTGTCGCAGCCCGTGTACTGGGCGTATCCCGGCCAACGTTCTACCGGTTGCTGCACAAACACCAGATCCGCTAGGGCGGGTAAACCGAAAAGCCCCGCAACGACCCTTATCGTTGCGGGGCTTTTTCCTGTCGGGTCTTTCCTGATGAATGTGCGGGTTTTTCGCACCGCCGCTCCAGGCTGCAAAGCAGCCCTTTGCGTCAGAAGTAGTACGGGAACTTCAGGCTGAAACTGAACGAAGGCGCATCCGGCGTGATGCCGATGGCCAGGTTCGGCACGATGGTCAGGTTGTCGGAGGCCGCGATGGTCATGCCCACGTTGAAGTAGCCGGCATTGGCATCGCTGGAGACTACCGACTGCCAGTCGCGGCCGTCCGGCTTGAGCTTGCTCTGGCGCTGCACGAGGTCGGACACCGAGAACGACATGCTCATCTTCTCGTTGAGCGCGAAGGCGACGCCGGCGCCGATCTGGAAGCTGTCGCCCAGGCGCACCTTGCCGCCCACTTTCTGGTTAACGTCGCTGCTGATATCGTCAAACGACTCCTCGAAATTGTGGGTGTAGGACAGCGAGCCAAACAACACCGCCGGGTCGAAGGTCTTGACCAGGGAAATGCCGGGGGTGATCGACCAGACACCGTTACCCGTTGGCAGGCTTTCAGGCAGGAAAAGGTTGTCGTTGTCCGGTTGCTTGACGAGCTTGATGCCAAACGGATCTTTACCGGTCGGTGCCTTGACCCGCAGAGAAACCACTGCATCCGGCAGGCTCGGAGTTTCGTCGAGGAATTTGTACGCCACGCCGAAGTTCACGTCACCCAGGGTTGGATTGCGGGTGACTGAAGCTTCCGATGTCGCGGTGGCATCGTTGCCGGCGCCGCTCGACTGGTAGGTCGACTCGCGGTACACCACCGGCGCGTTCACGTCGAACTGCCAGCGGTTATCGACGTTGTAGCGCGCGGTCAGGTCAAGGGTCCAGCTATCGGACTTGATCCGGTCCAGGTTGAGATTGCCCAGGAAGATCGAATCCAGCGCCAGGAAGCCGTTGAGGGTCAATTGGCGCGCATCGTAGCGGGCATAGGTAATGCCGGTTTCAACGCTGAACTTGCCATTGCCGAAAAAGCCGCTGGCTTCGTTATAAAGGTTGCTCACACTTTGCGCGGGGGCCGAATCATCCTTGAGAGACTGCCCGTAGGAACTGCCGCCGCCTGCCGCGCCTCCGGACGCCGCTGCGGCACCTGTGCCGGCGACAGCCGTGCCGCCTTTCTTGAAGTCGGCGGGCGACTTGGCCAGGCGTCGCGGCGCGGGTGTTGCCGGTTGGTCTTCGACCTGGCGTACACGCTGTTCCAGCACCGCGAGGGCTTTTTGTTGCACTTCGTAACGCTGCTTGAGCTCGAGGAGCTCCTGTTTGAGGGTTTCGACATCGGTATCTGACGCTGCATACAACATGGATGCGGGCAGGAGTGTACTCAAACAGACCACCGCACGTAGCGATAACGATCGTTGCATGAAATAAGCCGTCCTTTTTAGTGCTTAAGTGTCGAGGGTCAGCGTAGTTCAATAACCGAGATTGCGTAGGCCTTTGAGTTGATCCAAGTTGCAGTTCAACGCGCGATTGTTCAGACCATTGTTCATCACGACATTGAGCTGGGTCATGTTGTTGACGAAGTTGGAGTTGCCGGTCAATACCGTACCTTGCAACACATTCCCGCCGCCGATCTGCTGTAGGCTGTTGCCTTGGTTATGATTGGCCTGGATCGCCATCTGCAGGCCGCCGTTGTTGGCTGACACGCTCACGCGGCCTGCCGCGCTGTCGCCGGTGACGGTACCGCCGGCGACCAGCACTTGCCCCGATTGCACGGCATTGGCAGGGGCGAAGCCGTTCTGGCTGATGTTGATGCCCACATCATTGTAGGCGGTGTTGCCATCGCCGGCCGTGCGTACGCTCTGGGTCACGCCCTGGCCGCTGCCCAGGCCCGCGCCGCCTACCACGTTGCCGGTACCGGTGTGCTGGTTCGTCCCGCTACCGGTGGCGCCGGTAGTCTGTACGTAGAACTGCGGGGTGATCGTGGTTTTGTCGATCTGCATGCTGGCCTTGCCGGTAATGGTGTCGCCCACGGCGTTGGTCCAGGTGCTGCTCATCACAATGCCGAAGCTGATGATTCGCCCCGGCATTACGTAACGGCCACGCAGATCGGCCATTTCCGAATCCTTGAGTTCGATCGGTTTGAACCCCGACGACGCATAAGCAGGCATTGAGGCTGCCAGACACAAGACGGTCAGCCAGCGGGAAGTGTTCATCTTCAGCTCCTGGAGCGTCCTGCTCCTTATTGCGCTTCTAGAAGAAGTCGCTTTGGATAAAACCGAAGTCCATCAGCTCGGTATCGGCCAGGGGCTTGAACTTGTTCATCATGTTCCTGGCGGTCAGCGGGGTGGGCGGGTCGAGCAAGACATTGGTCTTGTCGTAACCCTCACCCAGCACGGCGAATACGATGCCGTTCCAGCCCTTGACGAAGTCGTCCTTCGAGTAGCGTTTATGGCCCAGCACCGGGTCGCCGATATACACCCAGTCCTTGTCGGCGCGCTGCATCACCACAAAATGCTTGTAGCCTCGAATTTCCAGCAATACCACTACGGGGATTCTCACCGTTACCAGCGTCTCAGGCGCAATTTTGTAGCCTCGGGCACGCATGCCGATGCTTTCGAGATAGCGCTTCATGTCCAGCATGGAAAAGCCCTGGGTACGCACCAGGTTCTGGTCGGCGGTCACCAGCATGCCTTTGATGACATGATCTTCGTCGACGTCCAGCCAATAGGCTTGGCGCAGGATGGTGGCGAGTGCCGCGGCACCGCAGCTGAAATCGGTTTTCTGTTCCACCAGGTTGGCGAAGCGCCGCTCACGAATACTCTCGACCTTCTTGAAGATGACTGCACCGCCAGGCATGGCGGAAACCGCCATGGTGCCCGCCCACGTAGGGCCGGTGAGCAGCATCAGGAGGGTGAGGGTCGCGAGGCGCATGATCGTATGACCTGTTGGACACTGGAATAAAAAAGGGCCTTGTTGCCAAGGCCCCATTGCATCAGAAGCGCACGCCGCTGGCGCAGACACTGCAACCCTGGCCGATCGACAGGCTGTTGCTGCCTTGGTTACCACCGCCCGATTGCAGGTTCACACCCACGTTACCGGAGTTGTGGTTAACCGAGTTGTCGAGGCTGGAGTTGTTGGACACGTATTGAGGCTTGCTGCCCCAGCCATAGCCATGGCTGGTAGCCGCGGCGTTGAGGTAGGTGTTGTTGAGCGAGTTTTGCTCGGTGTTGGAGGCTGCCGCGATGTTTTTACCATCGGCGGTGGTGATCGCCAGGTTGTTTTTACCCTGGTTACCCTGGCCGGCTTGACCGTTGTAGCCCACGTTGCCGGAGTTATTGTTCACCGAGCTGTCCAGCGACGCATTGTTTTGCGTGCCTTTGTTGGTGAAGGTGTTGTGCTTGCTGGCTTGATCCACGTCGATCACTGCAAACACCGTTGCAAAGTCGCCTTTGGCACTGGAGATAGCACCGGCGTTGTCAGCTTGGTTGCCCGAACCCGCCTGCGCGTTTACCCCAACGTTACCGCTGTTATTGGTGACCGAGCCATCAGCCGAAGCATTGTTTTCGGTTTTGGTATCGTCGAATTTGTTGTGTGCACTTTTTTGCACATCGGTCACGACGGAGGCAACAGTACCGGTGGGTTGAGGGGCAGGGTGCCAGCCACCCCCTGCTTGAGCAGCAGCAGCCATGAGTGCGGCGAGAGCGAAAACCAGTGGTTTCAGAGCCATTTGAGGTTTCATGGTGTTTCTCCTTGCTTCTAATTAGTTGGTTAAGTGTTGGTACGGTCTAACGTGTGCTACCAAGCGCTTACTTGATAGTGATGCCCAGGGTGTTAGCCACTCGGTTCCCCACCCCGGCACTCTGGTTCACCTGAATCACTCCTCGGCTGCCGGTGAAGGCCTGGTCGCTTGTCACGACCTGGCGGCTGCCAGTGGTGGGGGTGAGCCCTGAGTCGGTTGCCAGCGTCGTGGTGTTCTGTTGCAACAAGACGCTGTCGTCGATGCTGAGCGGGGCAGGATTGACGCTGATCCGCACGGCATTGACTGATTGGTTATTGGCCCCGGCCGACTGGTTGAAGCCCAGTACACCGTTGCCGTTGCTGAAAGAGGTGCCCTGGATCGCCGCCTTGGCGTTCAGGGAGGGATCGACGCTGCCATCCATTCGCTGGATGTTGAGGGTGGTGGCCTGGCCGCCCAGGGTGACGGCGCGGTTGTTGGCCATCTGTTGCTGGTTGCCTGCAGCCTGGTTGATCGACAGGTTGCCGCCGTAGTCCTGCCCGCTGTTGTTGATTGTCGCGGTGTTGTCGGCCATGGCCGCAGCACTGCCCAGCAGGGCAAGTAGCACCAGGGAACGGTTCATCATTTGCCCCCCATCATGCTGCCGATGTTGTTCAGGGGGGCCATGCCGCGCTGGATCGAGTCGCTGATCTGCCCACCCACGCTGCTGCCTGCACCGTGACCGGCGGCAGAGCCGGCACCCAAGGTCGACATGCCGTTCTGAGTGGCTTGCAAGTGGGTCAAGTTGCTGCTGGATTGGACCGCTTGCACGATGCTCGAACCGCTGCTGATGCCGCCGATCGCCGCATCACTGAGCTCGCCCGTGGCGCCTATGACTTCCCGGCTTGGGTTGGCGTTGGCGGTGGTGGGGTAGGGGTCTGGCCCGAAAGGGGGGCGCCCATACATGTGACCTTGTACATCGCGGCCTGTCACGATAACGCCGTCACCCGCATAGCTCGGAACGCTGAGGCCGACACTGAGTGCACAGCTGATCAGCAGCATGTTCATCGAAACTTGAGTGAGTGTGGCCACGGCGGCATTCCTTATTCTTCGCGCTGACCCTAAACAGCGCTGTAAGGGATAGAGCAGAAGCTGTGCCGCTTTTTATTTATCGTTGTTATTCAAAGGGTTGAGTTTCTTGTAGGGCGAAGTGATGGCCAGGGTGTTTCATTGATGAAACAACAGCCCTCTGATGGGATATGCCCAGCCTTGTCTGAAGGTGTCTCAGCAATGAAACACTGCGCATGACAAAACGATGAATTCGCCTAGAGTGGGCGATCCAGAGGCGCAAGGTGTTTCAAAAATGGACACTGCGGGCACGAACGAAGCGGCCTTGGCAGGTAGAAGGCTCAACCTTTGGGGGCTTTACGCGGGATGGAATTGAGGACGGGGTTGCCTTCCAGGTTCTGGGTCAGGTAGACCGGCAGCACTTTAGGCAGGGACGGGATGAGGTTGTTGACCTCGTTGATGTTGTAGATGCCACCGATGCGAATCGCCCCGGTACTGGCGTCCGCCAGCATCACCGGTTTGTCCAGGTAGCGGTTGATCAAAGGTAATGCATCGGAAAGCGCCAGGTTGTCGAGGATCAGCTTGCCCTGGCGCCAGGCCAGCGCGGTATCGTCGGGGGCGGTCGCCTGCACGCGCGGTGTCGCGTCGCCGGGTTGATAGCTGGCCTGCATGCCAGGGTTCAGCGGTACGCTGGCGTGCAGGTTGTCGCTGGCGACCTGTACCGAGCCCTCCAACAGCGTCACCCGCACCTGGTCTTCATATTTCCAGACATTGAACTGGGTGCCGGTGACCCGCACCTGGCCTTCGCCGGCCTGCACGATAAACGGGTGGGCACGGTCGTGGCTGACGTTGAAGAAGGCTTCGCCTTTTTTCAGCGTGACCCGACGCTGGTCCTTATAGTTGCTGTAGACCAACTCTGTGCCCAGGTTGAGTTCCACCTGGCTGCCATCGCCCAGGGTGACCTGGCGCAACCCGTGCGTGGCGTCATAGCGTTCATAAGCGCTGGGCACCCAGCCCGCTTCCCAGCCGGTGAAGGCCGCCAGGGGCAATGCCACCAGGCTGATCGCCGCTGCGACCGCATAAGTGCGCCAACGGCTGCGTGGCTTGAACGGCAGCGGTACTGCCCCAGCGCTGGGCTCATGGCGTGGCAGGTGGTCGGCGACGTCCCAGATCTCCAGCATCGCCGCGTATTCAAAAGCGTGCAGGGGGTGGGCGTCGTGCCATTGGGCAAAAGCCTGACGTTCAGCGTGCGTGCAATCGCTGGCGTGCATGCGCATGCACCAATGCGCGGCCGCATCGGTGATGGCGTCATATTCGGCTTCTGAAAGGGACTTTTCGGTCATCAACTCATCCTGATTTCGCACATTCTAACCTCCGTAGCAGGATGACGAGAACTGCCATCATGGTGATTGCATTTCAATTGGGAGTGGTTCTCGTTTGTTGCCTTTCTGACGCCTGGGTGTCTCCACAACTCTGGTGCCAAGCTGAAACCTTGTGGCGAGGGAGCTTGCTCCCGTGGCGGCCTATGAGCCGACCTGTTGGAGTGACCGAGTACATATCCATTGCTGCGGTAACGGCGGCTTAGGGTTCCGCTCTTACAGCGGGTCACTTTTGGAAGGACCCAAAAGTAACCAAAAGGTCCTTGCCCCACCACTCGGCACCTCGCTCAGGCTCGGTGTGCCCGAACACAGGCTTGAATCCGTGGGCCGCCGCCACGCGCCATCCATGGCGCGGGGCGGCTAACCCGGCGTCCTGCCGGGTTACCCACGGATTCAAGCCTGCGTTCGGCCAGCGTGGTTTGACGGGGCGCTTTAGATCAAAAGCAAGATCAAGATCAAAAACACGGGATCAGGGCCATCATTTGTGTAGATACCTATGCTTCTGAATGCACCAAAAAACGCAGGTTGACAGTGGGCTTGCCCCCCGGTGTTTAATCGTCGGCCTGGCTACCCAGTCTTGTTGCCCCTTCCAATCATAAAATCGGAGCTTCAGATGTCACAGGTCCATGAGCGGGCGTTGGTCCGCATCGGTTTTGCCGAGCTGGTGGCGTTGCTGCATCGGGTCTTCGTACTGCACGGTACCTCGCCGCAGGTGGCCGCGACCTTGGCCCGCAACTGTGCCGGCGCCGAGCGCGATGGCGCGCATAGCCACGGGATTTTCCGTATACCCGGTTATGTCAGCACCCTGGCCAGCGGCTGGGTGAATGGCAAGGCCGAACCGGTGGTCACCGATGTCGCTTCAGGCTTTGTGCGGGTGGACGCCGGCAATGGTTTCGCCCAGCCGGCGCTTGAGGCTGCGCGCCCGCTGCTGGTGGAAAAAGCCCGCAGTGCCGGAATTGCACTGTTGGCCATTCATAACTCCCATCACTTTGCCGCGTTGTGGCCGGACGTCGAGCCGTTCGCCGAAGAGGGGCTGGTGGCGTTGAGCGTGGTCAACAGCATGACCTGCGTGGTGCCCCATGGCGCCGACCGTCCGTTGTTCGGTACCAACCCGATTGCTTTCGCCGCCCCGCGTGCCGATGGCGCGCCGATTGTGTTTGACCTGGCGACCAGCGCCATCGCCCATGGCGATGTACAGATCGCGGCACGCAAGGGCGAGCGCCTGCCGCCAGGCATGGGCGTGGACAGCCTGGGCCAGCCGACCCAGGATCCGAAGGCCATATTGGAAGGGGGCGCGTTGCTGCCCTTTGGCGGGCACAAGGGTTCGGCCTTGTCGATGATGGTGGAGTTGCTGGCGGCGGCCTTGACCGGCGGCAATTTTTCTTTCGAATTCAATTGGGCCGACCATCCAGGGGCGCGCACGCCCTGGACGGGGCAGTTATTGATTGTGATCGACCCGAGCAAGACCGCCGGGCAAAGCTTTGCCGAGCGTAGCCAGGAATTGGTGCGCCAGATGCATGCGGCAGGGTTGCGGCGGTTGCCGGGGGATCGGCGTCATCGCACACGGGAGCGGTCGGACGCGCAGGGTATCGAGGTGGATGCCGAGGAGTTGGCGCGGTTGCGAGAGCTGGCCGGCGAATAAAACAGGCTGCGCCAGCGCTGGCGCAGCCCGGATTCGATCAGTTGCGGCGACCCAGCAACAGGCCGACGACCAGGCCGAAGCCTGCGGAAATCGCCACGGTCTGCCATGGGTGGCCACCGATGTAGGTTTCGGTGGCATCGACCACCGGCTTGCTGCGTTCACGCACGTTGGACACCGAGTCCAGCGCTTGCTTGAGTTTGATGGCAACCTGCTCGCGCAGGGTTTCTCCTTCTTCACCCACCAGGGATGCGCTGCTCTTGAGCAGCTTGTCCGACTCTTCGATCAGCGCGGTCAATTCGCTGAAGGCTTGATCCTTGATTTGGTCTTCGACGGCTTGGGCAGCGGTTTTGCGGGCCATTGGGTGACTCCTTGCAAGTGGATGTGACAGTGAACAATGGAGTATCGGGCCTCGGCAAAAGTTGCAGTTTTTTTGCGCCGGGGCCGTTCAAGGCTAAATCCGGACCAGGAAGTTTCGACCTACAGTGTAAGATGTCGCCTATTTGTGCAGCAGGTAATTCAACATGAGCTTCAATCTCGCCAACAAGACCCTCGCCGAACGCGCCGAGCTGGAAGATGAAAAGTCCCGACTTTACGAGCTGTGGCAAACCAACCTGGGCAAGGCCAAGGGGGAGGCCGCGCGGCTGTTCGGCGAGCGTGCCAAGCGCAAGGGCAAGTGGGCCGAATGGGTCCGTGCGGAACTCGACGGCATGTCGCCGCCGGAGTTTTCCAACATGGTGCGCAGTGAGGTCAACAAGCTGATGGCGGCGGCTAAATAAAGCACGCCACAATCGCCTCGCGTACCTTCAGCAACAGGGGGTCGAGCTGGGCCTGGGTGCGCCAGCCCAACTCCACCGGATAGCGCGGCAGCGCCAGCGGGCAGGGCAGTACGCGCAAGCCGGTCATGCGCGCAATCGCCTCGGCGGCGTGCCCCGGAATGGTGGCGACCGCCTGGCTGCCCTTGAGCAAGTACGGCAGCGCCGCAAAGTGGCTGGTGGATGCACACACCTGGCGGCTCAGCCCCTGCGCCGCCAACCCCTCATCGGTAATCCCGATAAACCCGCCCGACGACACCAGCACATGTTCGCGTGTGACGAACTCGTCCAGGCTGATGCTGGCCTGGTCCGAGTCCACCAGGCAGCGGTAATCACCTTCTCCCACGACTTGGCGACTGAGCCGGCCTTGGGCGAAACCACCGGCGGTGATCGCCAGGTCGAGGGTGCGATCAAGCAGGGCGGCTGCGACAATCTGGCTGTGGGTCTGACGGAAAATCACCCGCAGTTTCGGTGCGCGTTGTGCGATTGCCTCCATCAGCCGACGGCCATAGGCAATCTCGAAATCATCGGACAAACCCACCACCACCGAGCGTCCCTGATACTGCTGGTTACCCGGGTCGACCATTGCCAGGCTTTGGCGACAGCGGTCCAGCGCTTCGCTGATGACCGGTTTCAATTGATTGGCGCGCAACGTCGGCGCCAGGCCACGTCCGGTACGCACAAACAATTGGTCGCCATACACCTCGCGCAGGCGTCGCAAACCCGCGCTGATGGCCGATTGCGTGACGCCCAGGCGCAAGGCCGCCCGGCTGGCACTCGACTCGTCGTGCAGGGCTTCGAAGGTTTTCAGCAGGTTCAGGTCGACCTGGGTGATATTCATTTGGCTCATATCATTTAGCACTGAGGTGGGCTTTATTCATGATCGAGGCTGGCGGGAAAATGGGCAACCCCCCTCATTCGGAGTGAACCTGATGCCTGTTTCGATAGTGGCTGCCCTGCAAATCGGTGCCTTGCCTGGCGGCAAGGCCGAAACCCTTGAGCAAATCCTGGCGTATGAGCAAGAAATCAAACGCAGCGGCGCACAACTGGTGGTGATGCCGGAAGCCCTGCTGGGCGGTTATCCCAAAGGTGAAGGGTTTGGCACGCTATTGGGTTACCGCCTGCCCGAAGGTCGCGAAGCTTTCGCCCGCTATTTTGCCAATGCCATTGATGTGCCGGGCGCGGAGACGCAGGCGCTGGCCGAGTTGTCGGCGCGTACGGGGGCGAACCTGGTGCTCGGCGTGATCGAGCGCAGTGGCAGCACCTTGTATTGCACCATGCTGTATTTCGAACCGACGGGCGGCCTGGTGGCCAAGCACCGCAAGCTGATGCCCACCGGCACCGAACGATTGATTTGGGGCAAGGGCGACGGCTCGACCCTGCCGGTGATCGACAGCGCCATAGGGCGCATCGGCGGCGCCGTGTGCTGGGAAAACATGATGCCGTTGCTGCGCACGGCGATGTACGCCAAGGGCGTCGAAGTGTGGTGTGCGCCGACCGTGGATGAACGCGAGATGTGGCAAGTCAGCATGCGCCATGTGGCCCACGAAGGTCGCTGTTTTGTGGTCAGCGCCTGCCAGGTGCAGCCATCGCCCGAGGCGCTGGGTGTGGAAGTGGCCAACTGGCCGGCGCAGCGCCCGTTGATCGCGGGCGGCAGTGTGATTGTCGGGCCGATGGGCGATGTACTCGCCGGGCCATTGCGCGGTGAGGCAGGCTTGTTGACGGCGCAGATCGATACGGACGAACTGGTGCGTGCGCGCTATGACTACGACGTGGTGGGGCATTACGCCCGGCCGGATGTGTTTGAGTTGACGGTCGATGAGCGGGCCAAGCCGGGCGTACGCTTCATCGCTGACTGAACACCGCTCAGCTGTGTGGGAGGGCCGGCTCCCACATTTGCAGCCTCATTGGCTCAGGCGTGGGTATTCCAGCCATTGCTCGCGAGTCATTTCCCAGAGGTCCCGCGGGAAGGTGCCTTCAACGAACTCGCCTTGATCCGTGCGCACCCGGCGCATCCCTTCACGCTCGGAAATCCGGCGCGACGCCAGGTTCGGCGCCGCCTTGGGCACCCTCAACAGTGGCCGCTCCAGTACGCCAAACCAGTAGTCGTTCACCGCCGCACAGGCTTCGCGCATCAAGCCTTGCCCTTGCCATTGTGGGCCGAGCCAAAAACCACGGTTGTTATCGTGTTCGTCCATCAGGCTGATATTGCCGATTAACTTGTCCGGCGCGCTTTTCAGGCGGATCGACCAATGCCATTCCTTACCACGGGCCATGGCGGGCAGGGCGATTTGTTCCAGATAGGTGCGTGCACCATCGGCCGGGTAGGGCCAGGGCACCAGGGCATTGAGGTAGCGCACGACTTCCCAGTGCGGGAATTGCTGTTGGATGCCCTCGGCGTCGGCCAGGGTCAGTGGTCGAAGGATCAGTCGTTCGGTGAGCAAGGTCGGTTGCATGGTCGTTACCAGGTAGCCGTGTTCGGCAGGTCCAACGTGCCACGCTCCACAAAGCGCATGGTGCCGAACAACCCGCCCGCCAGCTTGCCGCGCAGCACGTAGGGCAGGTTGTTCAGGCTTTGGGTCTGGCTCAGGCCCAGGGTTTGGCGCAGTACGGAAAATGCCGAAACACTTACCGGCACCATCAGCACAGTCTCGGAAAAGCGCGGCACCGAGCCGGCCTGGTCACTCACGCCTGATGCCAGCGGCCGGCCATTGACGTCCAGGTCCAGGGCGATGCCGTTGTAGTCGATGGCCGTTTCATTGGGGTTCTGCACCCGCAACTTCACGGCGAAACGCACTTCCAGGTCCTGGCTTTGCAGGGGCTCGATCCCCACCACCGTGATGTTGACCGGGTCACGGTGGGGGAACAGCGCGCAGGCGCTCAAGGTCAGCAGCAGTAACGATAGAACCATGAGCTTGCGCATCTGAAAGTTGCTCCTATTGCGTAACGTCCGGGTCTTGCATGACTTTGAGGGTAGAAGACTCCGGGTCGAATTCGTCTTCTTCCAGCTCTATGAACTCTTCGGGCAGGAAAATGTTCAGCAAGATCGCACAAAATGCGCCCACGGTGATCGGCGATTCAAAGATGTTGTGCAGGGCCTTGGGCAGGTCGCGCAACACTTCCGGCACGGCGGCGACGCCCAGGCCCATGCCCAGGGATATCGCCACGATCAGCACGTTGCGTCGGTGCAGCCCGGCTTCGGCGAGTATCTTGATTCCGGCCACGGCCACGGTGCCGAACATGATCAGCGTCGCGCCACCGAGCACCGGCTTGGGCATCAGTTGCAGTACCGCGCCGATCATCGGGAACAACCCCAGCAACACCAACAGGCCGGCGATAAAGTACGCCACGTAGCGGCTGGCCACACCGGTCAGCTGGATCACGCCGTTGTTCTGGGCGAAGGTCACCATCGGCAGGCTGTTGAAGGTGGCGGCCATGGCCGAATTGAGGCCGTCGGCCAGCAGCCCGGACTTGATGCGCTTGATGTACAGTGGGCCCTTGACCGGCTGTTGCGAAATCATCGAGTTGGCGGTCAGGTCACCGGCCGCTTCAAGCGGCGAAATCAGGAAGATCACGGCAACCGGGATAAACGCGACCCAGTCGAACGAGAACCCGTACTTGAACGGCACCGGTACGCTGATCAGCGGCACCTGGGGCAGGGCGGCCATGTCCACGCGGCCCATCCACCAAGCCACGACAAAGCCCAGGGTCAGGCCAATCACGATCGAACCCAGGCGCAGGAACGGGTTGCTGAAGCGGTTCATAACCACGATGGTCAGCAGCACCAGTGCCGCCAGCCCCATGTTGCCCGCCGCGCCCAGGTCGCTGGAGCCGAAGCCGCCGGCCATGTCGGTGACCGCCACCTTGATCAGCGACAAACCCATCAGGGTAATGATGGTGCCGGTGACAACCGGAGTGATCAGTTTGCGCAGTTTGCCGATGAACTGGCTGAGCACCACTTCGATAAAGGCTGCAAAAAAACAGATACCGAAGATCGTCGAGAGAATTTCATCGGTCCCGCCGCCCCGGGCCTTGACCATGAAGCCGGCGCTGAGGATCACACTGATAAACGAAAAACTGGTGCCCTGCAGGCACAGCAGGCCGGAACCCACCGGGCCGAACTTGCGCGCCTGCACAAAAGTCCCCAGCCCCGAGACGAACAGCGCCATGCTCACCAGGTACGGCACTTCACTACCCAGTCCCAGAACACCGCCTACAATCAGGGTGGGCGTGATGATCCCGACGAAACTGGCGAGCACGTGCTGCAACGCGGCAAAAATCGCTGCGGTGAAGTGCGGACGGTCTTCCAGGCCGTAGATCAGGTCGGATTTATAGCGCGGTTGGGGGGCATGAGCGTCAGACAAAATGAGGGCTCGGGTCAGAAAATGGAGACGCAGGATGCCAGAAACTGCTAATCGTCAGAAGTGTAAAAAAATATTTATAAAGACCCTGCATAAACCGCCGGTGCTTGCCGATAGCCTGGGCAGGTCACCTATCAATTACAACAATGGTGACCAAGGTCTGAGCCGCGCGTTGACGCCGACGGATCGTTCGCGGCAGGGACGCATGCAAACACATCTTATGAGAGCGCATCTATGTCCCTTCGCCATCTGAATATTGCCCCTCGAGCTTCTCTCGGTTTTGCATTGATTGCCTTATTGGTCGTGGTATTGGGAATGTTTGCGGTTAACCGCATGACGTTGATGCGTCAGGCGTCGGCGGACATGGCCACCAACCAACTGCCCAGCGTCACTTATCTAGGGGTTATCACGGAGAACGTACTGCGCTTGCGTATCCTGTCATTTCGGGTGCTGGTCAACCGTGAGGCGGCGGGCCTGCAGGAGGCCGAAACCCGTATCGGTGTATTGCTTGATAAAGTGAAAACCGCTCAGGCCGGTTATGCGGTGATGCCAGCCGGCCCGGAGGAGGCGGCCTTGTACAAGACGTTTATCGTCACCCTGGACAACTACATCAAGGCCCAGGCCGAGATGCTGGCTTTGTCCAAGCAAGGCAAGCTCGATGAGATGCGTACCCTGATCAACACCCGCATCAAGGACGGCACCGATCAGATGGGTGAACAGTTGAACAAGCTGATCGCGATCAATGTGGCCGATGCCCGGCAGGCCAATGATGATGCCGAGCAGAGTTATCAAAGTGCCATCATTGGTGTCATCGTGGTCTCGGTAGTAGCCGCTTTGCTGACAGTGTGTCTGGCCTGGGCGCTGACCAGGAGCATCGTCACGCCATTGCGCAAAGCCGTGGAAGTGGCCGAGACCATCGCCGGTGGCAACCTCAGCAAAGTGATCGAGGACGATGGCAAGGACGAACCGGCGCGTTTGCTCAGTGCCTTGTCCGCCATGCAAGCCAACTTGCGCCAGACCATCCAGCATATCGCCGGCTCCGCCACACAGTTGTCCTCCGCCGCCGAAGAGCTGAGTGCGGTCACCGAGGAAGCGTCCCGGGGCCTGCAACAACAGAACAATGAAATCGACCAGGCCGCCACGGCCGTCAACGAAATGACCGCTGCCGTGGAAGAGGTGGCGCGTAACGCGGTGTCGACCTCCGAAGCGTCCGGCCAGTCCAACCAGGCCGCCCGTGCGGGACGCGACCGCGTGGTCGAAACCGTCGAGGCCATCCAGACGATGACCCAGGATGTGCAAAACACCTCGGTGCTGATCGAAGGCCTGGCGTCCCAGGGGCGTGATATCGGCAAAGTGCTGGACGTGATTCGCGCGATTGCCGAACAGACCAACCTGCTGGCGCTCAACGCGGCGATTGAAGCGGCCCGCGCCGGTGAAGCCGGGCGCGGTTTCGCGGTGGTGGCCGACGAAGTGCGGGCGCTGGCCCATCGCACCGCACAGTCGACTCAAGAGATCGAAAAAATGGTCGCCGGCATCCAGAGCGGAACCGGCGAAGCCGTGCAGTCGATGCAGCACAGCAACCAGCGTACCCATGCCACCCTGGAAATGGCTCGCGCCGCCGGTGTGGCGCTGGAGCAGATCACTCAATCGATCAGCCTGATCAACGAGCGCAACCTGGTGATTGCCAGTGCCTCGGAAGAGCAAGCCCAAGTGTCCCGCGAAGTGGACCGCAATCTGGTCAACATCCGCGACCTGGCGACCCAGTCGGCGGCGGGTGCCAACCAGACCAGCTCGGCCAGCCATGAACTGTCGCGCCTGGCGGTGGACCTGAATGGGATGGTGGCGCGCTTCGTCATCTGACCTGCAATAAGGCCAAAATCTGTAGGAGCGAGCTTGCTCGCGAAAAACGTCAACGATGACGCGTGTTTCCTGAATGAACGCGGCGTCTGAGGGTTTTTCGCGAGCAAGCTCGCTCCTACAAAAAGTCTTCCCCCCCTCTCTGCTATGGCTTCCACGCCCCAGGGTTCACCAGGTTCGTCGGCTTTTCCCCGGCCAGCGCCTGCAACAGATTATCCACAGCACACTTGGCCATTGCCTCGCGCGTCTCTTGGGTTGCCGAGCCGATATGCGGCGTGGCGACCACGTTGTTCAAACGCAGCAACGGCGACTCGTGATTAAGCGGCTCACGCTCGAACACATCCAGCCCCGCCGCGCGGATGGTGCGCTGCTGCAAGGCTTCGACCAACGCCGCTTCGTCCACCACCTTGCCCCGCGAGATGTTGATGAAGATCGTCTCCGGCCCCATCCGCCTGAATGCTTCGGCGCCAATCAGCTTCTCGGTTTCGGCGGTCAGCGGCAAGGTCAGGCAGACAAAGTCAGCCTCTTGCAGCAAGTCGTTCAGGCTGCGGTACTGCGCGCCGAAACGCTGTTCCACCTGCGGCTTGGGCGAGTGGCTGTGGTAGATCACCGGCATGCCGAAGCCGAAATGCCCGCGCTGCGCCAGGGCTTCACCAATGCGCCCCATGCCGATGATGCCCAGGGTTTTGCCGTGCACGTCGGTACCGAAGTGCGCCGGGCCGATGTTCTTGTTCCATTGGCCGGCGCGCACCATGTCGGCCAGCTCGACCACCCGGCGTGCGGTGGCCAGGATCAACGCAAAACCGGTGTCGGCGGTGGTTTCGGTGAGCACGTCCGGGGTGTTGCTGAGCAGGATGCCGCGCCGGGTCAGGTAGTCGATGTCGTAGTTGTCGACCCCCACCGAGACGCTGGCCACCGCTTCCAGGTAGGGCGCCAGGTCCAGCAGTCTGGCATCCAGGCGCAGGCTGGCGCCGAGCAGGCCATGGGCGCTGGGCAACGCGTCGCGCAGTTTGGCCAGGCCCGTGTCGTCCAGCGCGTCGATCAGCGTGACATCGGCCTGTTCATGCAGGCGAGCCATCAGCGGCGCGGAGAGTTTTTTGTACAGCACAACAGACTTTTTCATGAGGTTTTGACCTTCAACTCCAGGGTTGGCGCCCGTACGCGATCGCTGGCGCCGGGCTTGAGGAAAATCGTCAGCACCACCGACAGCAGCAACGCGCCGCTCATCAGCAGGTACGAGGCGCCGGGCGAGCCGGTGCTGCTATTGAGGTAACCCACCAGGTACGAACCACCGAATGAACCCAGCGCGCCCATGCTGTTGATCAGCGCCATGGCGCCACCGGCGACGTTGGCCGGCAGGATTTCCGGGACGATGGCGAAGAACGGACCGTAGGGCGCGTACATGCAGGCTCCGGCGATCACCAGCAAGGTGTAGGACCACCAGAAATGTTCGGCGCCAAGCGTGTAGGAGCCGTAGAACGCGATGGAGGCAATCAGCAACGGTGGCCACACAAAGCGTTTACGCTTTTGCAGTTTGTCCGAGCCCCACGACACCACCAGCATGCCGATCACCGCCGCGAGATAAGGCAGGGCCGACAACCAGCCGGCCTCGACCATATCCATTTTCAAACCCGCCTTGAGGATCGACGGCAGCCACAACACAAAGCCGTACACGCCGATGCTCCAGCAGAAAAACTGCAGGGCCAGCACGATCACCTTGGGCGAGCGGAAGGCTTCGGCGTAGTTCTTCACCGCCTTGATGCCCACCTGCTCGGCGGCCAGGGCGGTCTCCAGATCCTGTTTCTCGCTGTCGCTGAGCCATTTGGCATCCTTGGGCCGCTCATCGGCCAGGCGCCACCAGATAAAGGCCCAGATCACCGCCGGCAAACCTTCGATGATGAACATCCAGCGCCAGCTGAAGTGCTGCACCAGGTAGCCCGAGACCACCGACATCCACAGCATGGTCACCGGGTTGCCGAGAATCAGGAACGTATTGGCGCGCGAGCGCTCGGCACGGGTGAACCAGTGGCACAGGTACACCAGCATCGCCGGCATCACGGCCGCTTCAACCACCCCGAGCATGAAGCGGATGGCGATCAGCATATAGGCGTTGGACACCACGCCCGTCAGCGTCGCCAGGCCGCCCCACAGGATCAGGCTGACAAAGATCAGCTTTTTAACGCTGCGCTTCTGGGCATACATCGCTCCCGGCACCTGGAAGAAAAAGTAGCCCAGGAAAAACAGCGCGCCGAGCAGCGACGACATTCCGGGGGTGATCATCAGGTCTTCGGCCATCCCGGAGGCGGCGGCGAAGCCATAGTTGGCGCGGTCCAGATAGGCCAGGCTGTAGGTGATAAAAACGATCGGCATGATGTACCACCAGCGGCGGGTGGCGAGTTTCACGGTATCCATGGTGTTGCTCCTGAGCTTGTTGTAGTTGTTGCAACAGGTTGTGGTGTGCGGGCTTGCCCCGCGCCGGGCTGCGGCGCCTTTGCTCAGCTCGCCTTCTGTGCCAGCGGCAGGTCTGCCCTGAACGGCAAGCCTTCCATATCGCCACGGCTCTGCACCGCACGGCTGCCGATCCAGTTACCGCGCTGCACGGCCTCGGGGAAACTGAGGTTTTCCAGCAGGGCACTGACCATGCCGACGGCGAAACCATCGCCGGCACCGACGGTATCCACCACGGTTTCCACCGGCACGGCGGCGATGAAACCTTGGTCCATGCGGGTCCGGTAGTAAGCCCCGTCCGGCCCCAGCTTGATGGCCACGGCCTCGGCGCCCTGGTCCAGGTAGAAGGCGGCAATATCGGCCGGGTCATCAAAGCCGGTGAGCAGACGGCCTTCGCTCAAGCCCGGTAATACCCAGTCGGCCAGGGCGGCGAGGGCATTGATCTCGCGGATCATCTGCTGCTCGTCGGGCCATAGCGATGGGCGCAGGTTCGGGTCGAATGACACGCTGCGCCCGGCCTTGCGCATTTGCATCATCAACTCGCGGGACAGTGCTCGCGTGGCGTCGGACAAGGCCGCTGGAATGCCGGTGGCGTGCAGGTGGCGCGCTTGCAGCAATGCCGGTTGGATGGCCTCGATAGACAAGTGGCTGGCCGCCGAGCCTTTGCGAAAGTATTCGACCTGGGGATCGGCGCCGCCGTCTTCACGGGACTTGAGTTGAAAACCGGTGGGGTGCAGCGGGTCGACCGCTACGTGGCGGCAGTCCAGCCCTTCTTTTTTCAGGCTGTCGAGCACAAAACGGCCCAGGGAATCATTGCCCACCCGGCTCAGCCAGGCCACGTTGAACCCCAGGCGCGACAGGCCGATGGCGACATTGCTGTCGGCCCCGGCAATGCGCTTGTGAAACTGCGCCACCTGCGCCAGGTCGCCGGTCTGTTCGGCGACGAACATCGCCATGGTTTCACCAAACGACAGGATATCGAGCTTAGACATGGGCATTCTCCAGACGGGGCTGGCCAAGGGTGGCGAGGGCGGCGACCTGCTGGGCGGTGACCTGGACCAGGTCATCGCCTTGCAACGGAAATTCCACGGCCCGCGTAATACCTTGGGTCATGTGCTTGAGCAGTTGTTCCCACAAATGCAGGTCGGTGGGGCCGGGCGGCAGGGCGACGAGCTTGCCGTCCTGGCGACGGGCCACGGCTTTGCAGTGCAGGTAGTCCACATGCCGGCCGAGCAGGCGGGCGGCGGTGAGGGCGGACTGGTCCTGCCACTGCCAGTTGCCGATGTCGAAGGTCATCTTGACCGGCAGGCCGAGGCGCTCCACTTCACTGAAAAAGCGTTGCATCGGCTCGATACGCCCACCGTGCAACGTCTGGTCGTTTTCCACCAGGAGACGGACCGGGTGACGGCTGAGCAGGGCGTGCAGGCTTTGCAGGTCGTTGGTGTCGGTAAAGTAACCCAGCGACACCTTCAACCAGCGCGAACCGAAAGCCAGGGCGCGATCCAGGGTCGCGGCCAGTTCAGCATTGGGCTGGGCGCGACCGGCGACCCAGAGTTCCAGGGGCGATGAGAACACCGATTCCAAATGCTGCTGCGCCGCTGCCTGGGCCAGTTCGCCAGGGTGCTCGTCGGTCAACAGTTCTTCGCGCCATTCGATGCGTTGGGCACCGGCAGCGCTGAGCACCTGGACAAAACTCAATTGGCCCTGCTGGCGGACCAGGTCGGCGCCGTAGCTGGAAAGGCTGATGGAGACGGGGTATTTATGCATTGTTGTGTACCTCTGAAACCGGTTTCATTTTTTTGTGCAAAGGAAGGTGCAAAGAAAGGTGAAAGACATTTAAAGGCGCCGAGTGGAGCCCCGCACGATCAACTCGGGCAGGAAGTCCAGGGTGCGCGTGGGATCGGTGTCGCCGCGCAAGCGCTTGAGCAAACAGTCAAACGCACTGGCGCCGATCGCCTCGGTCGGCTGGGCGAGGGCGGTGATGCCGCTGCCCACCAGCGGATACCAGTCCAGGTCATCCAGGGCGAGCAGGCCAACGTCGTCGAACAGGTGGCAGCCCAACGCCTTGAGCGCACGGGTGCAGGCCAGCGCGGCGACGCCGTTGGCGCAGAACAGCGCCTTGGCGCCGGGCTTGGCGAGAAAGGTGTGCAGGTTGTTTTCCAGGGCGTCATCGAGCTCCAGCACTTTGCCGGTCAACCCCGGGCGGCGCTCGATCTCGGCAATGAAACCGGCCTGGCGCTCCAGGCGCGAGCTGGTGCCGTCGGCCGCTTCACTGACCATCAATACATCGCGGTAGCCCTGCTGCTGCAGATGCTCCAGCGCCATGCGCACGGCGGCCGGGTTATCCAGCCCCACCAGGTCGCTGTGCAGCGGCTCGACCTTGCGGTCCACCAGCACCAGGGGCATTTCCCGTTGCAGCTCCAGCAATTGGTCGAGGTGATGACCGAGGGTGTTCACGATCAGCCCTTCGATGTTGTACGAACGCAGTGCCGCCAGGTGCTGGCGCTCCTGCTCGTCATCGCGGTCGGTGTTGCACACCACCAGGCTGTAGCCGTGCCGGCGGCAGGCGGTTTCGACGCCATGCATCACCGCAATGGAATAGGGGTTGCGGATATCCGCCACCAACATGCCGATCAGGCGTGTGCGCCCACGTTTCAGGCCACGGGCCATCTGGTTGGGGCGGTAGCCGAGGGCTTCGATGGCTTGTTCGATGCGCAGGGCAATGGCATCAGAGAGCAGCGCGCGGTCATCGCCGATAAAGCGCGACACGCTGGCCTTGGAGACCCCGGCGCGCTCGGCGACGTCGAGCATGGTCACGCGGCTGCGCTGGGCGGCGGAAAATGGAGTCACGGCAGAACCTTTCTTATTGGATTTGGTGTTTCACTGAAACCGGTTTCAGAAAACACTAGTCAACCGGCCTCGTCAAGAATTTCTTGGTGATGGCTCTGTCGCCAGACGCTGAAAAGCGGACGAATGGCGCTGCTACCTGTGAAATCTGACAGTATCAGCCGGCGTAAAGGAGGTGTTCAATTGCACCAACAGCGCCTGAGCCGTCTGAGTTTTTAGACAAAAAGGCGCATCGAGAGTGATTGAGTTGCGGGAGGTTTCGATGACCACTTCCAATACAACCCAGCCGAATGCTAATGGTCCTTCGGGCCCTGGCGGTATCCTCGTGCTGGATAAGCCAAAAGTCGTCGATGCACTACCGGATGGGTTGATCCCCGCAAAATTTTATTTCGACGATTTGAAGATCTCGCTTGAAACGCCTTGGGCGGTTTTACCCGCTACAGGCAGGTTCCAATATGTGATTTTTGAGTGGGCTGTCCATGGCGCCAGACCCGCCGATACCCCCCCGTTCGAACTGGTTGGCCCGCTGACGGATGCCGATTTTCCCATATCGCTGACGATTCCTCGGGCCTTTTTACTGAGCAGCGCTGTCGTTGATCTCAGGTATCGGATCCATAACACCCGGCCAGATAGTCCCAGCGTCGATACCTCTGAAACGGTGACTATCAGAATCGACCGCGATGCCCCTGGTGCTGGCGCGTTCCTTCCTCCTGCGATTTTCCCGATAGATCCGATAACTCAGGACTACCTGGACAACAATCCCATGGTGCCCATGGAAATCCCTCCGGGCTATCGAGGACGTGAGGTCGGTGACAAGGTACATATGTATTTTTCTGACCTGAATATGCTGCCAACGGGCTTGCCGACACTGACCTCGCTACCGCTGACGAGTGCCAATGGCCGCATTTTTGTAGAGGTGCCCAACGACGTGTTCCGCAGGTTCCCGGGTGCTCTCTGGCTGTTCTGTTTTTATCGTCTGGAGGACCGTGCCGGAAATGTGAACCCGGAATTTTCACAGGTGGCGCGGGTCGGGCTGCAAACCGACCTTCCTCCCATCATGTACACACGCCCCCGGTTTCCCCAATCCGAGTCCCACCCCAACCGGTATTTGACCTGCAGCACTCAGCCGCCGATTTGGTTAGGGGTCGAGGTGCACATTCCCCCCGATCCGAACATCCTTGATGGGGATTTGATCACGCTCAGGTTTCAAGGGTATGGCCAATACCCTGATGTCAATCCAGACCCCAACATTGTGGAAACCCTTGAGCATTATTGGGACGCGGGAGGGGATGCAGCCGGCTTCAACTTCTGGATCCGTGATGTGGAACGTCTGATCCGCCCATTGAAAGAGAACGCAGGTGGGGAGGCTAGCTATTTGGTGTCCAGAGCGGGGGCGATCATAGGCCGCTCCGCCTCCAGGTTCGTGCAGTTCGACCGTGTGGTGCTGACGTCACCACCGCCGCCCGACCCCATCTACTGCTGGATTGACGGTAATGGCCCCGAGCCTTGAGCCGAGTCACCCCAGCGCATGAATGTTGGGCTACATCGCTCTGATGGATGCTTTTTCGAGTCAGCGTGGTTGGCTGAATGCCATCGACGGGAGCGAGCGTGTCTGTTTAAAACACCAAGGAGAGACCGAAATGACTAAAAAACGTGGTTCGACTACTGCACCTGCGCCTTTGGTTCTCAATGCGCCTACGATCGTTGAAGCGCTGGATGATGCAACCGGCCTCATTCCTGCGTCGGTTGCACCTGTAGGTATTAACGTGGAATTGAGTACGGGGGTAGCGTCAAGGAACACCGATTGGATGAGCATCGAGATTCGCGCTACTGATGTGATTCCGCCCACGTGGGTCACCTTGGTAGCGCCCTATCAACTAACCGCCATTACCCCCCCGGTTCCGCCCGTTATCAACAGGTTCGTGCCCGCGCCGGCACCCCAGTTTCGACACGGTTTCTACCAGCTTAGAAATACCCAGTACCGTAATCAAGCGGGCATACCGGGAACCCCCGTCGACAGCTCCAATCCGGGGGCATTTCGGGTCGATACCATTGCGCCTTATGCCGTTGAGTCATCCCGTGAGCAACCGACTGTTCCGGAGTTTGTCAACGCGCCGCCGGGCACCGTGATCACCAATGCGTTCCTGATACAAGAAGGTGGCCTGGAGATCCGCATTCCAGCGAACGGTTATCCCTCGCAGCCGGGGCAATTCGAACAAGGGGACAGGTTTTTTGTTTACTTCAGCCCGGTAATGGACCCGCGTCCCGAGCATTTGGTCAGCGATCCACTAGGGATACCGATGCTGACTACGGGGGGCACTTTCTTCCTGCCGGCCGCTCAGATAATTTTGAGTGGTTTGTACTATGTTTTCTACGTCATCCGTGATCGGGCCGGTAACATCAGCCGCCCTTCGTTCAATGATTTTCGTACCGTTGCACTGCTTGACGATCCCCAGCCATTGTCAGTCCGCATTCCATTGGCGCCCGCCCCGCTCGACGGCAGTACCGATGATCTGCTCGATATTGCGGATTATGTGCAAGGTATTGACGTTCATATTGAAGAGTACCTTCATCATGCGATCGGGCTGGACAGGTTCGAGTTGCAATGGGGTACGCAGCCATATGGGACGCAAACGCCAGCGCTTAGCGGGTTTGACGTTATCTTCAGTAATATGAACGACGCGATCAAGGCCGCATATACCGCAACACTGGGGCCGCAGACTGTGATCGTGCGCTATCGTATCGACCGAAATGGCGTTCTCTTTGACTCTCCCAACAAAACCGTGCGACTTGATTTGTCGGTGGAAGGCGCGATTCTTCCTGGCACCCTTGAGCCGGGAGATGTAAACCCTGGACTGCAACTGGCACAGGTGTATGGTGCGGTTTCGACTCCCGAGTTGAACACCCTGCGCATCGTCGACGCGAATCAACCTGTCACGATTGTGATTCCGCTCTGGACCGTTGCAGCGGCGCCCCATGCGAACAACAGGTTTTTCCTGTTCTGGGGCGTCACCCGAGAGCGCGTCGGGCCTTTTAACCTCAGTACCCTGACGCCCGGGGCGGATGCGACGTTCACCATCCCGTGGGACGTAGTGGCTAGACATGGTAATGGCATGCAGCCGGTCAGCTACGTAGTCACCGGCCCCGGCACCACTAATGAAAACCCATCGGGTGTTACCACCGTCAACGTGATCGATGCCGTGACGGAGATATTGCAAGCTGCTCAATTCCGGCATCTTGATGCCAACGCTGAGTGGAGCTGCGTGTCCTTGCAGAGTCGTGGCCCTGGGGTGCCACCGACGCTCTTTGCCGAGCTTTTCATTCCAGCAGATCCAAGACTGGTGGTCGGTAATGATGTGAGAGTAACCGTGACTATTTGGAGCGAGGCCTTTGGTTTTCCACCGGGCCCATTCACGCAAGTCTTTACCCACCCATCGTTGAGCCAGGATGACGTGGATAATGGCTTCATTGTCGAAATTATTTACGGTGCATTCCTCAAGCAGTCTGTGATTGGGCCTTGCGAAGTGACCTACAGCACAGTGGTGAGCAGCGGAGCGACCGGTAACAGTGAACTGGCCGAGGTTTACTCGGTATTTTCCAATCCGGAGACCTACTGCGACGGTATGACTATCGTGAGACCTTAAGCGAGCTGTTCGTTGGAACCGTCAAAGGGAAGCGTCGCTTCCCTTTGACGTATCCGGCAGTTGGTAGTTGAAAATAGGCATTCTAGAAGCTGAGCTCGCAGGTTCACCTCGATCGCCTTATATTTCTGAAGCTATGTATTGCCCGCCGCTACATCCTGTTCAGATTAATCCTACATCCTTGGGTAAGTTCACTCAGTAATCTCTGCGCCGCACAGGTAAGGCTCCATTCCGAGGGAACGAGCCAAACCGTTTCAAAGGCACTAGCCCAGAGAGTGAAAACCTATGTCCGTGTTAACCAACTTCGAGCTCAAACCCTTGAGCAAGATGATGAAAGTTCCAACTATTACTTTTCTTATGTTTGCCGCTTTTCAATCGAGCGCACACGCTGTTCAACTGATTGGCGAGTCAAAAACCATTGAGGCCGGTGAACTACCCAATGACTGGCAACTGGATATGAAGTCCGAGCTGACCGTTAATGGTGCCCGGGCACAGCATATTCTGGTCAACGATTCGGCGTTGATTGTCAATGCGGGCAGCCTGATTGATGATGTCCGTGCCACCCAGGGATCGTCCGTCAGCCTGAACGGCGCTACCGTCGATTCATCTCACGCTGTGTTCGGCGCAGTACGCCTGGATGACAGCAATGCTCTCATTCATGACAGCAACATCACTAGCCATACCACCGTAGGCCTGCAAACATTCCAGAGCTTCGACTCCGATAAAGGGGGCGTTGCCGAAGTATTCAATAGCACCATTCGTGGCCATATCGGCGGGGCGATGGCGGCGGGCAATAGTGAACTGCACTTCAGTCAAAACACATTGGTTGAAGGCACCGGCGCCGACAGTTTTGGCGTGTTTGTCGACAGGGCAACGGTCACTGCCAGCCAAAGCCGAATCATCGGCGGCAAAAACGGCGTGTTGTTCTCTGATGACTATGACGAAGGCGGCGTGGGTAAACTGGTGCTGGATAACTCCAGTGTCGAGGGCCGCAGCGGTTCCGCCATCGTGGTTAATGGTGAGCAGGGTTCGACCCCACGAGCAGAAATCGATGTGCGTAACGGCTCCACGTTGATCGGTGGCAACGGCACATTGCTGGAAGTTAACGGCGGCGCCACGGCGAGTATGAATGTCGACAACAGCCAATTGAAGGGTAACGTCATTGTCGAGGATGGCAGCAGCGCAGATTTGAAGCTGCAGAACCACGCCAGCCTGACCGGCCAATTGCAGAATGTCACCCGCCTGGATATCGGCGACCAGTCTTTTTGGGAACTCACAGGCGACAGCCAGGTTGGCGCACTGAGCCTGGCGGGCGGTACGGTGAAGTTCGGTCACACCGACGCGTTCTATCAGCTGGATCTGGACAGCCTCGACGGCAACGGCACCTTCGTCATGGGCACCGATTTCGCGCGTGGCGTCACGGACTTCCTGAATATCGAAGGCGAGGCCAAAGGCAATCACCGCCTGTTGCTCGCGGCCAGTGGTGCGGAACCGGTCAATCCGGAGGATATTCGCATCGTGCATACCGGCGGAGGCGACGCGCAATTTTCCCTGGTCGGTGATGTGGTCGACGTAGGTGCTTACTCCTACGGCCTGAAGAAGGAAGGCACTGACTGGTTCCTTGACCCGAACAACCGCGTGATAAGCCCAGGCACTCGCTCGGTACTGGCCTTGTTCAATACCGCACCGACCGTATGGTACGGTGAGGCGACCTCACTGCGTACACGCATGGGTGAGTTGCGTTTCGAGCCGGGTCAGGCGGGGGTGTGGATCCGGGGCTATGGCAATAAGTACAAGGTGGCCGACAGCACGGGTGTTGGTTACAGCCAGAACCAACAGGGCTTTACCTTGGGCGCCGATACTCCGTTGGCCGACAGTCAGTGGCTGGTGGGGGTAATGGCGGGTCACAGCACCTCGGACTTGAACCTCAAGCGCGGCACTTCCGGTAACGTGAAGAGCTACTACCTGGGTGCCTACGCGACGTGGTTGGACGAGGAAAGCGGTCTGTATTTCGATGCGGTCGCGAAGGTCAACCGGTTCCATAATGAGTCCAAGGTTGGGCTCAGTGACGGAACTTCGTCCAAAGGCAAGTACAACAACACCGGTGGCGGTTTGTCGGCGGAGGTCGGTCGCAACATCAAGTTGGACGATGGGTTCTTCGTCGAGCCGTATGCGCAGATGTCCACCGTAGTCATCCAGGGCGGCAGTTACAGCCTGGATAACGGTCTGCAAGCCAAGGGCGAGCGCACCCGCTCGATACTGGCCAAGGCCGGTGCGACCGTGGGGCGTGACATCCAACTCGACAGCGGCAGTGTGCTACAGCCTTATTTACGGGCAGCGATGGTGCATGAGTTTGCCAATAACAATAAGGTTTCGGTCAATAACAATGTGTTCAACAACGATCTGTCCGGTTCCCGAGCAGAATTCGGTGCGGGTGTGGCTGTGAAGTTGTCGCAGAACCTTCAATTGCATGCCGATCTTGAGCACAGCAGCGGCGGTAAGGTTGAGCAGCCTTGGGGCGCCAACGTGGGGGTTCGTTACACCTGGTAATTACACGCTATGCAAAAACGCCCGTATCGAGAGATACGGGCGTTTTTGCATGTGGCATGACCATCAACTGGTCAGGTTGAAGTCGACTTCGACCAAATGTGGATTTCCGTTGGCATCGGCATCGGTAGTAGCATGCAATGTACCTCTGATTTTAATGACACCCGGGGCCAGCCCCATGATGATCAAATCGCCTTTAATGCCACTGACCGTATAGTGTGCCGTGGGCGATTTTACCGAGTACCAGACTTCAACGCTGGTAAATTCCTGCTCCTCCAATTTGATTACCTTGCCGACTTCAATACTATCGGGCACCTGAATAAATAGTTCTTTGATGGTGGCCGCGTTATCGGCATGCCGGGCATTGACTCTAAAGACCGCCAGCTCGTAATTGCGGGATAGGGTGGTGGTCTGAAAATGAACGGGAGCGGAATCGATACGTGCGTCGAAGGTACCCGACGCATTGATTCGTTTTGGGCCCAATGCCTTTTGTTGCTCGGGGGTTAAAATTTGCGCTTGTACAGTCATGATCGCTTCTCCATCGCGGGTGGTTGTGCGAATAACAGAGGCATCAGCGGCTCTGTCTGAAGCATGTAATAGCAGAGTGTCTAACCTGTAAACTGTCAGAAATAACAGTATACGTAGACCGTAATGTATGAGCGTTTCTCGACGGATCAAATAGTCTAAGTACACATTTTTAATTCGTTTGAGTACTAACTCAAACCGCTTCTGGCAGGTTCACATGGGGATACTCGGCCCAGTCCAACTCAGCGTCTAAAAGCAGGTGCGGTGTCAGCCGAACAGCCCGGCGGCGATATTGATCGAGAACCCCAGAATCGCCGTATTGAACAGAAACCCGATCAACGATTGCCCCAGCACCACCTTGCGCAGGCTGCGCGTGGCCACGCCCACATCGGATGTCTGCACCGCCACGCCGATGGTGAAGGAGAAATACAGGAAGTCCCAATAGTTCGGCGTGAGCAGCCCTTCGGCAAAGCGCAGTGCCGGTTCCTTGCCCTCCCAGGTGTAATAGAGGCGAGCGTAGTGCACGCTGAAAATCACCCCGATCAACAACCACGAGCCGATGACCGTCAACCCGGTGAAGCCGTAATGCAACAGGCGCTCGGTGGGGGCCAGGTCTTTACTGCCGATCAGCTCGAACGTGATGGCGGCGAGGCTGGCGATGGCCGCGATGCAGACCATGAACAGCACCAGGCCGGCGTTTTCATCCTCGATTTCCGCGATGCGTTTTACATCCTGCGCCTTGGCGCGGATGGTCAGCCACAGCATCAGGACCAGATAGGTCCACACGCCGGCGTTCCAGCCGATGAGGATTTTGCCCAGGAGGGTGTCGGACGGTGCCAGGATGCCCACCGCAATGCCCATTACAGCGGCGGTAGAGAGGCGAGGGTGGGTGCGGGCTAGAAAGGGCATAGGTGCTCACAACTCAGGGGTTGTGAGCACCATAGCATCACTCGGTCTTATGGCGCTTGCGCACCAACTTCATGACCACCACAAAGAACACCGGCACAAACACCACCGCCAATGTCGCCGTGATCATTCCGCCGATCACCCCCGTACCAATCGCCTGCTGGCTCGCCGAACTGGCACCGGTGGCAATCGCCAGCGGCACCACGCCGAGAATGAACGCCAGCGACGTCATGATGATCGGCCGCAGGCGCAACCGCGCAGCCTTCAAGGTGGCGTCGATCAGATCGTCGCCCTGCTGGTACAGGTCCTTGGCGAACTCGATGATCAAGATCGCGTTCTTCGCCGACAGGCCGATGATGGTGATCAGGCCCACCTTGAAGAACACATCGTTGGGCATGCCCCGCAAGGCCACGGCCACGACCGCGCCAAGCACACCCAGCGGCACCACCAGCAATACCGAGGTCGGGATCGACCAGCTTTCGTACAGCGCCGCCAGGCACAGGAACACGATCAGCAGCGACAGACCAAGCAACAGCGGCGCCTGGGAGCCGGACAAGCGCTCCTGCAACGACAGCCCCGTCCATTCCTGGCCCAGGCCCGCCGGCAGTTGGCTGACCAGGCGCTGGATCTCTTGCATGGCCTCGCCGGTACTGTGACCCGGCGCCGGTTCACCACTGATGGCGATGGCCGGGTAGCCGTTGTAGCGCGTCAACTGCGTCGGGCCCTGAGTCCATTTGGCTTCGACAAACGCCGACAGGGGCACCATCTTCCCGGCGTTGTTGCGTACGTTGATCTTCATCAAGTCCGCCACCTGGCTGCGCTGGTCGCCTTCGGCCTGCACCACCACCCGCTGCATGCGGCCCTGGTTGGGGAAGTCGTTGATATAGGCCGAGCCGACGGCCGAGGACAACACATTACCCACATCGGCGAACGAAACGCCTAGGGCGTTGGCTCGCTTGCGGTCTACCTGCAACTGCACTTGAGGCGCTTCGGCCAGGGCGCTTTCGCGTACGTTGGCCAGGATCGGGCTTTTTTCCGCCGCCGCCAGCAGCTCGGTGCGGGCTGCCATCAAGCCGGCATGGCCGACGCCACCGCGGTCCTGCAAACGGAACTCGAAACCGCTGGAGGTGCCCAGGCCATCGACCGGCGGGGGCAGGATCGCGTAGGCAACGGCGTCCTTGAGTTCGGTGAAGGCCATGTTGGCGCGCTCGGCAATCGATGCGGCAGCGTCATCGCTGCCACGTTCCGACCAATCCTTGAGCGTGGTAAACGCCAACGCCGCGTTCTGCCCGGAACCGGAGAAACTGAAACCCATGATCATGGTGGTATCACCCACCCCAGGTTCTTCGGCGTTGTGCGCTTCGATCTGCTCGGCCACCTGCACCGTGCGGTTCTTGCTCGCACCCGGCGGCAGTTGGATATCGGTGATGGTGTAGCCCTGGTCTTCCACCGGCAGGAACGAGGAGGGCAGGCGGCTGAACATCCACCCCAGGCCCACCAGCAATACCACGTAGATCAACAAATAGCGGCCGCTGCGCTTGAGCGCATAGGCCACCCAGCCTTCGTAGCGGTCGGTGAGGTTTTCAAAGCGACGGTTGAACCAGCCGAAAAAACCGCCCTTGGCGTGGTGTTCGCCCTTGGCAATCGGCTTGAGCAGGGTCGCGCACAAGGCGGGTGTCAAGGTCAGGGCCAGAAACGCCGAGAACAGGATCGAGGTGGCCATCGACAGCGAGAATTGCTGGTAGATCACCCCCACCGAACCCGGCATGAACGCCATCGGCAGGAACACCGCGACCAGCACCAGAGTGATGCCGACAATCGCGCCGGTGATCTGGCCCATGGCCTTGCGCGTTGCCTCCTTGGGCGACAGGCCCTCGGTGGCCATGATGCGCTCGACGTTCTCGACCACCACAATCGCATCGTCCACCAGGATGCCGATGGCCAGTACCATGCCGAACATGGTCAGCACGTTGATCGAGAACCCCAGCAACAGCATGGTCGCAAAAGTGCCCATCAAGGCAATCGGCACCACCAGGGTCGGGATCAAGGTGTAGCGCACGTTCTGCAGGAACAGGAACATCACCGCAAACACCAGCGCCATGGCTTCCAGCAGGGTGTAGACCACCTTGGTGATCGAGACCTTGACGAACGGCGAGGTGTCGTACGGGATCTTGTATTCCACGTTGGCCGGGAAGTAACGCGACAGCTCATCCATCTTCGCCCGCACCAGGGTCGCGGTGTTCAGGGCATTGGCGCCGGGTGACAGCTGCACACTGACCGCGGTGGACGGCTTGCCGTTCAGGCGGGTGGAAAACTGGTATTCCTGGCTGCCGATTTCCACCCGCGCCACATCACCGATGCGCACGGTGGAGCCGTCCGGGTTGGCTTTAAGCACGATGTCGGCGAATTCCGCCGGCGTCGACAGCTGGCCCTTGACCAGGATCGCTGCGGTGATTTCCTGGGTCCTGGTCCCCGGCAAATCGCCCAGGCTGCCCGCCGAAACCTGCGCGTTCTGCGCGCTGATCGCGGCGTTGACGTCGGCCGGCGTGAGGTTGAAGCCGATCAACTTCTGCGGGTCGATCCAGATCCGCATGGCGCGCTCGGCACCATACAGTTGGGCCTTGCCCACACCGTCCAGGCGCTTGAGTTCGTTCATCACGTTGCGCGCCAGGTAATCGCTGAGCGCCACGTCGTCGAGCTTGCCGTCGTTGGACGTCAGGGTCACCAGCAGCAGGAAGCCTGCGGAAACTTTCTCCACCTGCAAGCCTTGCTGGGTCACCGCCTGCGGCAGGCGCGATTCCACCGCCTTGAGACGGTTCTGCACGTCTACCTGGGCCATTTCCGGGTTGGTGCCCGGTTGGAAGGTCGCGGTGATCGTCGCCGAGCCGAGGCTGCTCTGGGATTCGAAGTACAGCAGGTGGTCGGCGCCGTTGAGCTCCTGCTCGATCAGGCTGACCACGCTTTCGTCCAGGGTCTGGGCCGAGGCGCCCGGGTACACCGCGTAGATTTCCACCTTCGGCGGTGCGACGTTGGGGTACTGCGCCACCGGCAACTGCGGGATGGCGATTGCGCCGGCCAGCAGGATGAACAGGGCGACCACCCAGGCGAAGATCGGGCGGTCAATAAAGAACTGCGGCATGGCGGGTTATTCCTTTACGAGACGGCCCGAGGCAGGGCTGTCATCCACTTCGACTTTTTCACCGGGGCGCGCATGTTGCAGCCCTTCGACGACGATGCGGTCGCCGGGCTTGAGGCCACTGCTGACGACCCAGCGGTCCTCGATCACGGCGCCCAACTCCACGGGTTGCTGGCTGACGGTCTGTTCGGCATCCAACAGCAGCACCATCGGTATGCCGGCGCTGTCACGGGTAATGGCGCGTTGCGGCACGCTGATACCTTGCTTGTCGACGGCCTGTTCCAGGCGCACCCGTACAAAGCTGCCGGGCAGCAGGTCGAGGTTCGGGTTGGGGAACTCACTGCGCAGGGTGATCTGCCCGGTGCCCGGGTCGACGCTGATGTCGGTAAACAGCAATTTGCCCGGCAACGGGTACGGGCTGCCGTCATCCTGGATCAGTGTGGCCTTGGCCTGGTCCTGGCCGACCTGCTTCAGACTGCCGGCGCGGAAGGCGCGGCGCAGGTCATTCAGCTCGCGGGTGGACTGCGTCAGGTCGGCGTGGATCGGGTCCAGTTGCTGGATGATCGCCAGTGGCGTGGCTTCGTTCTGGCCGACCAGTGCGCCTTCGGTCACCAATGCGCGGCCAATACGCCCGGAAATCGGCGCGGTCACGGTGGCGTAGCCCAGGTTCAGCCGGGCGCGTTCGACGGCCGCCTTGTTAGCGGCGACTTCGGCATTGGTCTGGCGCAGGTTGGCGCGGGCATTGTCGTAGTCCTGGGCGCTGATGGCGTTGCCGTCGACCAACTGGCTGTAGCGCTGTTCCTGCAAGCGAGCCTGGAAGGCATTGGCCTCGGCTTTGCTCAGGTTGGCCTGGGCACTGTCCAGGTCAGCCTTGAACGGTGCCGGATCGATGCGAAACAGCACGTCGCCCTGTTTGACGTCATGACCCTCCTTGAACACCCGTTGCATCACCACGCCGGCCACTCGCGCACGCACCTCGGCAATTCGCGGGGCGGCGATGCGCCCGCTCAACTCGCTGGTAATGGAGAGGGGCTTGGCCTGCAGGGTTTCGATGCGGACTTTGGCCAGGGGCATTTCCGGCGCTTCGTCCGCCGAGTTGCCGCAAGCGCTGAGGGCCAGCGTCAGGGCCAGCAGGCAAAACGGCGCAAACAGATTCTTCGACATGCTCTTATCCCAATAATGACGGCTGCATCCTAAGGTCACCTGCGCCGTGGTGCTGTGAAGCTGTGTAGCGTGTCTGTGAAGAAATGTAAGGTGCGGCGCGCTGGGCGCCGCGGGCGTATATCCTTGCACAACCTTGCCGGCACGGGAGATCCGATGTGGGAGGGGGCTTGCTCCCGATAGCGGTGTATCAGCTGAAATAGGCTGCGCTGAACCACTGCTATCGGGAGCAAGCCCCCTCCCACATGGGATTTTTGTTCGACCAATACTGTATTTTCTGGAAACACCTTTATGCCCAACATCCTTCTGGTGGAAGACGACGCCGCACTCTCGGAACTGATTGCCAGCTATCTGGAACGCAACGGCTACCACGTCAGCGTGCTCAGCCGGGGCGATCATGTACGCGAACGTGCACGTCTCAACCCGCCGGACCTGGTGATTCTCGACCTGATGCTGCCCGGCCTCGACGGCTTGCAAGTGTGCCGTCTGCTGCGCGCCGACTCGGCGGGCCTGCCGATCCTGATGCTGACCGCCCGCGACGACAGCCACGACCAGGTGCTGGGCCTGGAAATGGGCGCCGACGACTACGTCACCAAACCCTGCGAGCCGCGTGTACTGCTTGCCCGTGTGCGTACCTTGCTGCGCCGCAGCAGCCTGTCCGAACCGCAGATGGCCAATGACCAGATCATCATGGGCAACCTGTGCATCGACCTGTCCGAACGCACGGTGACCTGGCGCGAGCAGCCGGTGGAGCTGTCCAGCGGTGAATACAACCTGCTGGTGGTACTGGCCCGGCATGCCGGCGAAGTGCTCAGCCGCGACCAGATCCTGCAACGCCTGCGCGGTATCGAATTCAATGGCACCGACCGCTCGGTGGACGTGGCCATCTCCAAACTGCGTCGCAAGTTCGACGACCATGCCGGTGAGGCGCGCAAGATCAAGACGGTGTGGGGCAAGGGTTACCTGTTCAGCCGTTCCGAGTGGGAATGCTGATTCATGTTCCGTGTGCTGATTCGTCTCTACCTGATCACCATCGTCACCTACAGCGCGGCGATCTTCCTGATTCCCAAGCTGGTCATCCAGTTGTTCGAACATCGCTACATGGACTACAACGTCGAACAGACGCGTGGCCAGCAAGCACTGATCGTCAAGCAATACCTGCGGGCGCCGGTGGAGCGCTGGTCGCAGGTCACCGAGCAACTCGGCCGCGACTTTGCCCCGCTCAAGGTGCAATTGCTGTTGCGCCAGGACGCCAGCTACACGCCCGAGGAGGAGAAGCTGTTCGAGCAAGGCAAGCCGGTGATTCGCCTGGGGGAGTGGGGGTGGGTCGAGGACATCAGTTCACCGATCAACCAGCAGTTCGTGGTCAAGCTGACCGTTCCGCCCGACCCGATGGACATGAACCTGCTGTACTGGTCGATGAATGTGTTGATCGGCGCGGCGCTGCTGGCCTGCCTGCTGGTCTGGCTGCGCCCGCACTGGCGTGACCTGGAGCGCCTGAAAACCACGGCTGCGCACCTGGGCAGGGGGAACCTCAGTGAGCGAACGCACATCCCGCCCAGTTCCAACATCGGCAGCCTGGCGTCGGTGTTCGATACCATGGCCGATGACATCGAGCACTTGCTCAACCAGCAACGCGACCTGCTCAATGCGGTCTCCCACGAGCTGCGCACGCCGCTGACGCGCCTGGATTTCGGCTTGGCGCTGGCCTTGTCCGAAGACTTGCCCCAGGCCAGCCGCGAACGCTTGCAAAGCCTGGTGGCGCATATTCGCGAACTGGATGAGCTGGTGCTGGAATTGCTCTCCTACAGCCGCCTGCAAAACCCGGCGCACTTGCCGGAGCAGGTGGACGTGATGCTCGACGAGTTTATCGACAGCGTACTGGGCAGTGTCGATGACGAGATGGAAAACCCCGAGATCGTCATCGATGTGGCGCTTGACTGTGCTGTCGAGCGTTTCGCCCTTGACCCACGCCTCACCGCCCGCGCGTTGCAGAACCTGCTGCGCAACGCCACGCGTTATTGTGAAAAGCGCATTCAGGTGGGGGTGAAGGTGTGTCCCAAAGGCTGTGAGATCTGCGTGGACGATGACGGTATCGGCATCCCGCTGGACCAGCGCGAGCGCATTTTCGAACCGTTCTATCGCCTGGATCGCAGCCGCGACCGTGCCACCGGCGGCTTCGGCCTGGGGTTGGCCATCAGCCGGCGCGCCGTTGAAGCCCAGGGCGGAACATTGACCGCGTTGGCCTCACCCTTGGGCGGCGCACGGTTCAGGTTGTGGTTGCCGGCGGCAGGCGCATAATCAGGCTCCCCGATTCGACTGAGGAGCGTTCGACAATGACCGATGTTCACGCGTCTGCCCAGCAGGGCTTCTCGACCCAGGCCGCCACCTACGCCCAGGGCAGGCCCGACTACCCACGGCAACTCATCGGTTGGCTCGGTGAGGCGCTGGGGGTTGAGCCGCAGTCGACGGTGATCGACCTGGGCGCCGGTACCGGCAAGTTCACCCGCTTGCTCAGCACCTTGACGCCTGCGCTGATCGCCGTCGAGCCGATTGCGGCGATGGCCGCGCAATTGATCAGGTCGCTACCCGATGTGCGCCTGGTGGAAGGCACCGCCGAATCGATCCCGCTAGGGGATGCCACCGCCGACGCAGTGGTCTGCGCCCAAGCGTTTCATTGGTTCGCCACGCAAGCGGCACTCGCGCAGATCCACCGTGTACTTAAACCCGGAGGGCGCCTGGGGTTGGTGTGGAATGTGCGCGATGAGTCGGTGGACTGGGTCGCCGCCATCAGTGCAATCATTACGCCTTATGAAGGTGACACGCCGCGCTTTCATACCGGGCGCTGGCGCGAAGCGTTCACCGGCAAGTATTTTTCCGCGCCTGAACTCACCTGTTTTCCCTACCAGCATGTGGGCAGCCCGCAGGAAGTGATCATGGACCGTTTCCTGTCGGTGAGCTTTATCGCCGCGCTGCCCGATGCCGAAAAGGCCAAGGTCAGGGCGCAGTTGCAGGCGCTGATCGACACTCACCCCGCATTGCAAGGGCGCGATAGCGTGGCGTTCCCGTACCAGACTCAAGCGTACGTGTGCCACCGACTAAGCTAAAAGGCATAAAGTCAGATCATATTGGTATAAGTCGTTATAAGAAAAATCGCTATCCTGCCGCCAGAAATTTATAAGGCCATGGGTAGCTGTAATGGATGTGGGTAATCTGGGGTTTGTCGTCGCTGGCCTGATCGTCGGTTTTATCGTGGGCATGACCGGTGTCGGCGGTGGTTCGTTGATGACGCCGATCCTGCTGTGGTTCGGCATCAACCCGGCGACGGCCGTGGGCACTGACCTGCTGTACGCCGCCATTACCAAATCCGGTGGGGTGCTGGTCCACAGCAAGAACCGCAATATCGACTGGAGCATCACCGGCTGGCTGACCCTGGGCAGCGTACCGGCGGTGTTGCTGACCCTGTGGTTCCTTGCCAGCCTGCACACCGATCCCAGTGCGATGAACGCGGTGATCAAACAGGCTCTCGGCGTGGTGCTGCTGCTGACGGCCCTGGCGATTCTGTTCAAGAAAAGCCTGTTGGCCTTCGCTCAACGTCATGCCGGCGATGATTACCACATGAGCCCGCGCAACCTGAACGGGCTCACGGTGGTGACCGGCGCCATCCTCGGCACCATGGTTGCCCTGACCTCCATCGGCGCCGGCGCCCTGGGCACCGTTGCGCTGTTTATCCTCTATCCCCTCCTGGCCACGCGCCGCCTGGTGGGCACCGAGATCGCCCACGCCGTGCCGCTGACCCTGGTGGCGGGCCTGGGCCACGCCAGCATGGGCAACATGGACTGGCACCTGCTGGGCTTCCTGCTGATGGGCTCGCTGCCGGGCATTTACCTGGGTAGCCACATGACCGGCAAAGTCCCGGACGGCGTGCTGCGCCCGTGCCTGGCGATCATGTTGATGAGCATCGGCTACAAGCTGGCTTTTTAAGATAAGCACCGGTCAATGTGGGAGGGAGCAAGCCCCCTCCCACAGTGACAGCGTTAAGCCTTAACTGACTGGCATTAGGGCTTGCCCCTTACTTTTTAAGCCCCGCCGGGCCATTGCCGATCTGCCACACAAACGGCGGCTCGGTGCCATTGATCACCCAATCGCCGACAATCCGCGCCTTGTAGATCACCGGGTTGTGGGACGACACGGTGCGCGCATTGCGCCAGTGTCGGTCAAGGGCTTTGCCCTGGCGTACGTCCGACGCGCCCAGCGCGTTGAACAATTCAGTGGTGGCGCGCTGGATCAATGCCGACACCACCACCTGCGCCGTCGCCGACTCAATTTCAGCCGCCACATTGGCCTCGCGTTCTGCCGCATCATCTCCCGCAAAGCGCGCCAGGTAGGCCCGTTGTGCCGGTACGGCAGCTTTCAAGGCGCTGGCTTTGGCGGCATACACCCACGCGGCGACTTCGCCCACCACTTGCTGAACCTGTGCGTCCTGGCTGGCATGCGCGGCATTGCCATGGCTGTAGATACGCTTGCGGCTGCGCACTTGGTGAGCCACGTCATTGAGTGCCGCCTGGCCAATCCCGGCCAGGCTCGCCAGCAACACCAACTGGTAGAACGCCGTCTGGTATTTGAAGCGGGTGGAAAAGTCGATGACGTTTTCAGCTTCCACCTGCGCCTCAATAAACTGTGTGGTGCCACTGCCGGTGGTGCGCTGGCCAAAACCGTCCCAGTCGTCGCTTTGCACCACGCCGGGCTGGTGCGTGCGGGTGGCGGCGATCACATCGGCGCCGGTGTCGCTGCGCTGGGCGTAGACGTCGATCCAGTCCGAGAACAGGCTGCCGGTGCTGTAGAACTTTTCACCGTTGAGCCGCCACTTATCGCCGTCGGGGCTGACCTGCGTGACCACCTCTCCGATGGCGACATTGCCGATTTCGGTCCAGGCACAGCCGACGAGGTCGCCGTCGACAAAACGCTTGAACCACAGGTCGCGCCCGGCACTCGGTGCTGCATTCAAGCGGTCTTCGGCAAAGGCAAAATGCCCGCGCAGGGCTTGGGGGACGTTCGAATCGGCGGCGGCCAGCTCGATCAACAGCTCGAACAACTGGGGCAACGAGGCGCCGCCACCGCCGTATTCCAGCGGGACCCGCACGGCGCCAAAACCGGCTTGCTTGAGCCACTCGATCGGCTCGTGGGGCAGGGTGCGGGTATGTTCGCGTGCAACCGCGCCCTCGGCGATACGCTGGAAGATCGGCCGGAACCGTGCGGCCAAGGTGGCGTAGTCAACGCCGACGGACAGCGGGTTGATGATGTGTTGCTCAGTCATGGGGAACAGCTCCTCGGCAGTGATCAAGTCCTGAGGCAATTGCACAGTCCGTGCCGGGCCTGCGGGCCAGTGTTTACGGGGCAAGCGCGGCGGCGCACTGTTGCTCCAGCAACAGCGGATCGACAAATAGACAGGTTGCGCGCCAGCCGCCGCCCGGCGTGCCGACCCGCTTTATTCGCCGCAGCGCCTGTAGCACGGGCCTTTGCCTGAGCCTGGCATGCTTGCTGCTCAAGCCCTCGTACATCCCTTGTGTGAGGTACAGCCAGATGAGTCAGCAAGCCGTGAAATTCGCCTATTGGGTACCCAACGTCAGCGGTGGGCTGGTGGTCAGCAAAATCGAACAACGCACCCATTGGGGCATCGACTACAACCGCAAACTGGCGCAATTGGCCGAAGCGGCGGGCTTTGAATACGGCCTGACGCAAATTCGCTTTACCGCCGGTTACGGTGCGGAAAACCAGCATGAATCCGTGGCGTTCAGCCATGCACTATTGGCGGCGACCACCAAGCTCAAGGTCATCGCCGCGATCCTGCCGGGGCCCTGGCAACCGGCGCTGGCGGCCAAGCAGTTGGCGACCATCGACCAGCTCACCAACGGCCGTATCGCGGTGAACATCGTCAGCGGCTGGTTCAAGGGCGAATTCCAGGCCATTGGCGAGCCCTGGCTGGAGCACGATGAGCGCTACCGCCGTTCCGAGGAGTTTATCCGTGCCCTCAAAGGCATCTGGAGCCAGGACGACTTCACCTTCAAGGGCGACTTCTACCGTTTCAACAACTACACGCTCAAACCCAAGCCCCTCGGCCAGCCAGAAGTGTTCCAGGGCGGCAGCTCGCGGGCCGCGCGGGACATGGCGGCGCGGGTGTCGGACTGGTACTTCACCAACGGTAATACCCCCGAAGGCATCAAGGCCCAGGTCGATGATATTCGCGCCAAGGCCGCAGCCAATCACCATGCGGTTAAAATCGGCGTGAATGCCTTTGTGATCGCCCGCGACACCGAAGAAGAAGCCCAGGCGGTGCTGGCGGAGATAATCGACAAGGCCGATGCGCAAGCGGTGAATGCCTTTGGCGATGCAGCCCGACAGGCCGGCCAAGCGTCACCGGAAGGCGAGGGCAACTGGGCCAAGTCCAGCTTCGAGGACCTGGTGCAGTACAACGACGGCTTCAAGACCAACCTGATCGGCACACCGCAGCAAATCGCCGAGCGCATTGTTGCGCTCAAGGCCGTGGGAGTGGACCTGGTGCTGGCCGGCTTCCTGCACTTCCAGGAGGAAGTCGAGTACTTCGGCAAGCGGGTATTGCCGCTGGTACGCGAGCTGGAGGCCAGGGCCGGCGTCAAACAGGTGGCCTGAGCAGCGGTTTTTCCAGGCGCAGGGCGGCGGTGTGGTCGGCATAGTAGTCGTTGATCAGGGCGAAGCGCCGATAACCGTTGCGCTCATACAAGGTGAGGGCAACCGGGTTGTCGGTGCGCACCTCCAGGCGCAGGGCGGCGCAGCCCTGCTCCCGTGCGCGGGCCTCCATATGCGTCAGCAATTGCACACCCAGGCCGCAGCCGCGCGCAGCCTGGGTGATCGCAATCGAATACAGGCGGGCCAGGGCGCTGCCGCGCCGCAACAGCAGCAGCGCATAGCCGAGCAATTGCCCATCACGTTCAGCGACCCACAACTGTCCATGCGCTCGGCTGATCATCCACTGAAAACTGCGTAACGAAAGCCGATCGCTGGTGAAGCACTGCTGTTCCAGTGCCATCAATTCGGGCACGTCCGCCAAGGTTGCAATGCGCAAAGAAAGAGCCATATGACCGCCGTAAAAGTTGCGTAACGAAACGGGACTTCTCTAAAAGATCGTGCTTAATAGAAAAGGTCGAGTTCTCTAAAGCGGATCAAATATTATGTCGGCGGTAAACAGTCATTGGCGTGAAGTATCCGAGCAAACTGTCGCGGCGACAATAACCTCCGAGGGTTATTTTTCCAGCGTACCCAGACGTCCAAGCCAAGTTGTGATCATTGTCGAACGCAAGGAAGACTGGGCTTCCTACTTTCCCAGCGAAGACATCGTCACTGCCCAGGAATACCTGGAACAAACCCGCGAAAGCGAGCCGGGCAAGCGCGTGCAGGTCATCAACCTGTGCCGCAGCTACAAGTACCTGGGGCACGGTTACTATTGCTCGTTGCTGGCCGAGGCGCGCGGGCACAAGGTGATTCCGTCGGTGCGCACCATCAGTGAATTGACCAGGAAGTCGCTGTATGGCTTGTCCCTGGATAACTTGGATAAAACCCTCGATAAAGCCTTGAGTCATCATCTTTACAGCAATACCGAAGGGTTTACCCTGACCCTTTACTTTGGCCGAACGCATATAGACGCTTTGCAGGAATTGGCCCGCCAGTTATTTGAAACGTTCCCCTGTCCGATTTTGTTAGTTGAGTTTCGCAAACATAACGGTTGGCATATCGAAGGGGTCAAGTCCGGCGTATTGCATAAGTTGCGCGATGATCAGGAAGACCAGTTCGCCCATGCCCTCGACAACTACAGCCGCAAGATCTGGCGCCAACCGCGCTCCCGTCGATTGGCGCGTTATGACTTGGCCATCCTGCATGATCCCCAGGAGCAACTGCCACCGTCCAACGCCCGCGCACTGGAGAATTTCGTGCGGGTCGGCAGGGGCCTGGGGATTGATGTGGAACTCATCGAGCGCAAGGATTACTCACGCCTCGCCGAATATGACGCCTTGCTGATCCGCGAGACCACCAGCGTCGACAACCACACGTATCGCTTCGCCAAAAAGGCCGAGAGCGAAGGGCTGGTGGTGATGGACGATCCGGCATCGATCCTGCGCTGCACCAACAAGGTCTACCTCACCGACCTGCTCAACAGCCATCAACTGGGCATGCCCGCCACCGAAATCCTCTATAAGGAACGCCCGCAGGATTTCGAGCGAGTCGGCGAACGCCTGGGCTTCCCGCTGGTGTTGAAGATCCCCGACGGTTGTTTCTCCCGTGGCGTGATCAAGGTGGAAAGCCAGGCAGCCTTGCTCAAGGCCACTGCCGAATTGTTCGAACATTCCGTACTGTTATTGGCCCAGGAGTTTTTCTACACCGAGTACGACTGGCGCATCGGCGTTCTCAACCGCAAGCCGATTTTTGCCTGCCAGTACTTCATGTCCAAAGGCCATTGGCAAATCTACAACCACAAAGCCATCGGCCAGGACATCAACGGCGAGTGCCGCACCCTGGCCGTCCACGAAGCGCCCAAGGCGGTGGTGGAGCTGGCGGTGAAAACCGCCAACCTGATCGGCGACGGCCTCTACGGCGTGGACCTCAAGCAATCCGGCGACAAGGTGGTGGTGATCGAGGTGAACGACAACCCCAACCTTGATGCAGGCATCGAAGATGCCTACCTGCAAGATGACCTGTACGGCCTGGTGCTGGAGGAGTTTGTGCGGCGCCTGGAGTTGAAGCGCCAAGGGCAGGTCTGGTAATACCCGGCATTTGCCGCCTGTAGGAGCGAGCTTGCTCGCGAAAAACGTCAACGATAACGCGTGCTGCCTGAATGAACGCGGCGCCTGTGGGGTTTTCGCGAGCAAGCTTGCTCCTACAACAAGCGGGTCAAACGGCGGGCTGCAGCGTCAGCACCTCGAACCCGTCCGCCGTCACCGCCACGGTATGCTCCCACTGTGCCGACAAGCTATTGTCCCGGGTCACCACGGTCCATCCATCCTTCAGGCTGCGCACTTTCGAGCTGCCCTGATTGAGCATCGGCTCCACCGTGAACACCATCCCTTCACGCAACTCCATCCCGGTGCCGGGCCGGCCGAAGTGCAGGATCTGCGGTTCTTCGTGCATCTGGCGCCCAATCCCGTGGCCGCAATACTCACGCACCACACTGTACCCATTGGCCTGCGCATGGCTCTGGATCGCATGCCCGATATCCCCCAACCGTGCGCCGGGCCTGACCTGGCGGATGCCGGCCCACATCGCCTCAAAGGTCTTTTCCACCAGCCGCTGGGCTTTGGGGGCCACATTTCCGATCATGTACATCTTGCTGGAGTCAGCGATAAAGCCGCCTTTTTCCAGGGTGATGTCGATATTGATGATGTCGCCGTCCTTGAGGATATCCTTGGCGCTGGGCATGCCATGGCACACCACTTCATTGATCGAGGTGTTGATGCAGAACGGGTAGTCGTATTGCCCCAGGCTCGCCGGGCGGGCCTTGAGGTCGTTGCGGATGAACGCCTCGACGGCACTGTCCAGCTCCAGGGTTGAGCGGCCGGCGGCGACAAGGCCGTCGAGCAGGGTAAACACCTGGGCCAGCAGACGCCCGGCTTCACGCATCACGACCAGTTGTGCGGGTGTCTTGATCATCAACTGCGGCCTCGGATCAGATCGGGTTTGTCCAGCAACAGCTTGTTGATCAGTTCGTTGTAGGGCAGGTGCGGGTTGAGCTCGGCGAGCAGGCCGATCTTGATCCAGAATTCGGCCTGGGCGTTGATGGAGCGGTCCATGGCGGCGCTGGCCAGGCGTAGTTGTTCGTGCAACGGGTCGGTGATCTTGATGATGCCCATAGGGTTCACTGCGTAAATGGAATATACAAAGCGTATATGTTTCATATATCGCTCGTAAAGCCCGGCGGATAAATGGAGCGTGAGCATTGACTTGCCTGCGGGTCGCCGGTTAATTTCGTTGCATGACATTTCAAGCCTTCCGCAGCCAGCCAAGCATTATTACCGCCATTCCTCATTTGGCGGGATAGCACACGGCTGCACCCAAACCCGCCCTAGAGGCGGGTTTTGTTTTTCCGACTCCTGGGCGCCTCACACACCACCAGGAGCCACCCATGACTACCCGCCGCGCCGTCCAGGCCACCGACACGAGCCTGCTTGAGCACTACGTGAAAAAGATCCTCGCCGCGCCGGTTTATGACCTGGCGGTGCGCACCCCCTTGCAAGCCGCGCCGGCGCTGTCGGCGCTGCTGGGCAACCAGGTGTTGCTCAAGCGCGAAGATCTGCAACCGACGTTCTCCTTCAAGATCCGCGGGGCCTACAACCGCCTGGTGCAACTGACGGCCGAACAAAAGGCCCGAGGCGTAGTGACGGCGTCGGCGGGCAATCATGCCCAGGGGGTGGCACTGGCGGCGCGTGAGCTGGGGATCCGCGCGCGCATTGTCATGCCGTGTACCACGCCGGAGTTGAAGGTGTTGGGCGTGCGCTCGCGTGGCGCCGACGCGGTACTGCATGGGGAGAGCTTCCCGTTGGCCCTGGCCCACGCGCTGCAACTGGTCGAGACCTCGGGTTGCACGTTTGTCTCGCCCTTTGATGACCCGGATGTGATTGCCGGCCAAGGCACGGTTGCCATGGAAATACTGCGTCAGCAGCAGGGGCCGTTGGACGCGATCTTCGTGCCGGTGGGGGGCGGTGGTTTGATCGCTGGCATCGCGGCGTATGTCAAATACCTGCGGCCGCAAGTGCGCATCGTCGGGGTCGAGTCCGAAGGCTCCAGTTGCCTGTTGGCCGCCCTGCAAGCGGGCGAGCGGGTGGTGCTGCCCAGTGTCGATGGGTTTGCCGATGGCACGGCGGTGGCGCAGATCGGCGCGTACGGGTTTGAGATCTGCCGCAACTGGGTGGATGAAGTCATCACCGTAAGCAACGACGAATTGTGCAGTGCCATCAAGTTGATCTACGACGATACCCGCGCCATCACCGAGCCTTCCGGCGCACTGGCGGTGGCTGGGCTACGCCGTTATGTGGCGCAACGGGATGTGCGCGGGCAAACGTTGGTGGCGGTTAATTCAGGGGCCAATATCAACTTTGATAGTTTACGACATGTTGCTGAAAGGGTCGCCGCACAAGGTCCGGTTTAATACAAGTGCGTACGTTAAACGTTTAATCAGCGGGTTTCGACGAAAGTTCACTCGGTATAAACGGGGCATGCGTCAAGTTATATGAATCAGCGGTGTGCTTATGAGGAATGGTTACAACGCACCTTGAGTTTGCCGAGTAGGCTGATGGAGGTAAGCGTCTTCCAGGGTCGGCAAGACGTGGCAGGGCACATGCCTGCCGGACACACCATGATGTAGTTGGCAGTCTCATAAATATAAGGAGAGGTTGGTCATGCTTTCGGAATTAGAACTTCGCAGCATTATTGAAGGAAGTTTCCTGCCCAAACGGTGCGAATGCACCAAAGCCGAAGATGCTTCGCTGACGATCAAAGTCTTTGACGACCAGGATCGTGACCGGGTGGATTTGGAAGTCAAAGGGATAAACGCGGACACACTCGACAGCAGTCGAGCCATTTGCAACCTGATCACCGGGTTGCGTGAAGACCTCCGGCAAGCCCATGCACCCGTCCTGCAAAGAGTTGGCGGACGTGGCTATTACTAGGCCGACGCCTGAGGTTGAGTGACTGAAGACCGGTGGGCCTGGATAAATCCCAGGCCCAGTGCCGTTACCGTGGCCGCCGCGAGCAGGCGGGCGGGGTGTGCATTTTCCTGATGCTTCAACGCTTCAATTCTGAAAGTCGCAGGCTTCGGACATCTTCCGGTAGCCCACGTCTTCCACCTTGCCTGCCTTGTCCACGAATTTGATATCCGCATTGATGACCTTGCACTCGTCGGTATCGGTTTCGTGCATGGCGATCACTCTGTCGATGTTCAATGGCATCCCGTATTGATATTGCACGGGTTTGGCCGCAGCCGGCGAGGTATCGGCCTGGGCCATGCCCGAGCCTGCCGCCAGAGCCAATGTGCCGGTGAACAGGCCGGTAAACAGTAAGGTACGCAGTTTCATGATGGTGCTCCGCAAAGGGTTCGACTTCACTGTCGACCGGCGGGATTAACCATCGATTAATTTTTTCCTGGCTGACAAAACCTTCATGAACCCAACTGGTGGCGATACGGCAGGTCCGGTCCGGTCTTGCTGCAGGTCATGGCGGCGGCGCGGATGGCAAAGCCGAGCATGCTGTCCACCTGCGCGCGGGTCAGCTGCTGCAGGCCCTCCACCGAATCCAGCTGTTGCTCGGTCAACCAGGCAATCAGCGCAGCCTGGAAGGTGTCACCCGCCCCCACGGTATCGGCCATCACCACCTTGACTGCCGGTTGCGACCACGTGCCGTGCTGGCGGCTGAATACGCTGGCGCCATCGCCGCCGCGGGTGAGGAATACCAGCTGGCAACGGTGCTGCAGCCAACCTTGCAGCACGCTTTCCGGCGATTGCTCGGGGTAGAGCAGGTGCAGGTCTTCATCGCTGACCTTGATAAGGTCTGCATGCTTGACCAGCTCGGCCACGCGGTCGCGCCATAGCTGGATGTCCGGCTGCGGGTTGAGGCGCACGTTGGGGTCGAGGCTGATCAAACGCTTGCCGCTTTCGCGCTTGACCAGGCTCAGCAGGGTGTCGCCCACCGGCTGTACCACCAGTGAAAATGAGCCGATATGCAAGCCACGAATGTCTGCGCCCAGCTCGGGTAGATGGGCGATTTCCAGCAGTCGGTCGGCACAGCCTTCACCACGGAAGTTGTACTGCGGCGAGCCATTGGCACCCACGGCAACCATCGACAACGTGGTGGGCGCGGCAAACTCCACCAGGAATTGCTCATCTACGCCCTCGTCCTTGAGCACCTGCAGCAGGCGTCGCCCCAGGAAGTCGGTCGACAACCCGCCGAACAGACCGGCCGCGATACCGAGACGGCGCAGGCCCACCGCCACGTTGAACGGCGATCCCCCGGCAATCGCCTTGTAATTGACCTTGGAAGCCTGCCCGCTGGCATCTTCTTCGCTGAAAAAATCGAACAGCGCTTCGCCACACACCAGATACATAGTCGTTCGCTCTTAAAGGGTTGCCACGAGCTGCTGGTAGCGCTCGTAAGCCTGTTGATAGGCACTGACATTGCTTGCCACCGGCAGGGTACGGCTGGTGGGGTCGACACTCACACATTTGTCGCAGAGGCTGGCCAGGGATTCGCCGGACTGGCTCCACGCGGCCTGGATCGCCGCGCCCAGGGCGGCGGCTTCGCTTTGTTCGGTGCACACCACTTCGGTGTTCATGATATCGGCGACCATCTGCCGCCACACCGGGCTTTTCGAGCCACCGCCGATCAGTCGGATACTCTGGCTTTGCAGGCCGGTCTGGCGCAGCAGATCCAGGCCGTAGCGCAGGCCGAAGGTGGTGCCTTCGACCACGGCGCGACAGAGGTTGGCGCGGGTCAGGTTGGTCATGGTCAAGCCGTGCAGGCTGCCGGTGGCGTGGGGCAGGGCGGGCACGCGTTCGCCGTTGAGGAACGGCAGCATGCTCACGCCCTCGGCGCCGATCGGGGCTTGCGCGACCAGGCTGTTGAATGCCGCCAGGTCGAGCTCGAACAACTCGCGAACCACCCCGGTGGCATTGGTCAGGTTCATGGTGCAGATGAGCGGCAGCCAGCCGCCGCTGGATGAGCAGAAGGTCGCCACCGATGCCTGCGGGCTGACGCTGGGTGGGTCGGCAAAGGCATACACGGTGCCCGATGAGCCCAGGCTCATGGTGATGACGCCCGGTGCAATATTGCCGGTACCGATGGCGCCCATCATATTGTCGCCACCACCGCTGGAAACGACCGCGCCGGGATTGATGCCCAGGCGTTCGGCGATGGCCGGCAGCACGCTGCCCACCGTCTGGTTCGCCTCGATCAGCTGCGGCAACGCGGCCTCCAGGCGGCCGCTGGGGTCGATGTGCTGGAGCAGGTCCAGATCCCACCCGCGGGTGCGCACATTGAAGTAACCGGTGCCTGAAGCATCGCCGTATTCCGCGACGGCGCGGCCGGTCAGCCAATAGTTCAGGTAGTCGTGGGGCAACAGGATATGGGCGATGCGGGCGAATACATGCGGATGTTGTTCGCGGGTCCAGAGCAGTTTCGACACGGTGTAGCCCGGTGCGATCGCCACACCGAGACGTTCCAGCGAGCCTTGTTCGCCCCCCAGATACGCGAGCAGGCGCTCGTTTTCAGGCGTGGTTTCGGTGTCACACCACAGTTTGGCCGGGCGCAGTACCTGGCCCTGGTCATCGAGCAAGACCAGCCCGTGCTGTTGGCCGGAAACACCGATGCCGAGGATGTCCTGGCCATCCACACCAGCCTGTTGCAGGGCGCGGTGAGTGGCTTCGGTAAAGGCGTCGAGCCACTCCTGAGTGTGCTGCTCGCGCCGGCCGTTGGCACCGCTGATCAGTGTATGCGCGGCGGCGCCCAGGCCCAGGACTTTGCCGCTGGAAGCATCAAGGACGATGGCCTTGGTGCCCTGGGTGCCACAGTCGATGCCAAGGAACAGGTTTTGCCGGGTCATGGTGGGGTGCTCAGCATTATTGTTTGATGGTAAATGCGGTCAATGTGGGAGGGGGCTTGCTCCCGATAGCGGTGCACCAGTCAATACAGACTTAACTGACCCACCGCTATCGGGAGCAAGCCCCCTCCCACAGTTTCAAGCCGGTTTCTTCAGCAGGTGCTCCAGGGTTCGGGTGACGCCGTGATCGCGCAAGCTGGAAAAGCACCGCTCAAACGCTGCCACAAACTCAGGCGAATTGGGAATAGCCGTGCCGAAAATCTCTTCAACCGCGAGCAGGCGCCGGCTGATCAAGGCGTCATCGCTCACCAGCCCCTGGCAGAATTCGGCACGCGGGTCGGGGATCTTGTAGCTCACGCCATTCTCATCCACACCCTTCAAATACAGCGCCCAGGCGGCGACTACCAGTGCTGCGCGTTCAGTCTCCCGGCCGTCGGCAATCAGGCGATTGATCGTCGGTACGGTGAACTTGGGAAACTTCGACGAGCCGTCGGAACACACGCGCTCCAGCTGGTCGGCAATCGCCCGGTTGGAAAAGCGCTCCACCAGGCTCTGTTTATAGTCGCTCAGGTTGATGCCCGGCACCGGTGCCAGGTTCGGCGTGACGTCCAGGTCCATGTAGGCACGCATATAGGCCACAAACAGCGGGTCGTTCATGGTCTCGTGCACAAACCGGTAGCCCTTGAGAAAACCCAGGTAGGTCAGCGCCAGGTGGCTGCCATTGAGCAGGCCGATCTTCATTTCTTCATACGGTGTGACGTCGTCGGTGAACTGCACGCCGACCTTCTCCCACGCCGGGCGGCCGTTGACGAAGCGGTCTTCGAGTACCCACTGCACAAAGGGTTCGCACACCACTGGCCAGGCATCGTCGATGCCATGCTCATCATGCAGTTGCAGGCGATGGGCGGTGCTGGTCATCGGGGTGATGCGGTCGACCATGGCGTTGGGAAAACTCACGTTGGCCTTGATCCAGTCGTGCAGCTCGGCGTTGTGCAGGGCGGCAAATGCCAGCAGCGCTTTGCGGGTGACCGCGCCGTTGTGCGGCAGGTTATCGCAGGACATCACGGTAAATGCCGGAGTGCCCGCCGCACGGCGTTGGGTCAACGCCGCGCAGATGAACCCGAACACCGTTTTAGGTGCGTTCGGGTGGGCCAGGTCGTGCTGGATCTGCGGCAGATGGGCCATGAACTCGCCAGTGCTGTCGTCGATGCAGTAGCCGCCTTCGGTGATGGTCAGCGAAACAATGCGAATCTCGGGGCTGGCCAGTTTGTCGATCAGCGCCCGGGCACCGTCTTCGGCCAGCAGCATGTCGCTGATCGAGCCGATCACGCGCACTTCGGTGTCGTCGGTATCCCCCAGTTCATACAGGGTGAACAGGTAGTCCTGGCCGGCCAGGTCGTCGCGCGCCTTGCGATCCTCGCTGCGCAGGCCGACGCCGCAGATGCTCCAGTCCAGGCCCTCGCCGGTATTCATCAGGGCATCGGTGTAATACGCCTGATGCGCACGGTGGAAACCGCCGACGCCAATATGGGCGATGCCTTGGGTGGTGTCGGCAATCGCATAGGCCGGCAGTTTCACCTGCGGCGCCAGTTGAGTGAGGTGCTGTTTATTCAGTTTCATCACAAGTCTCGCGAAATCAGGCGGCGGCGCGCAGTGGGCGGGCCACGGCGACACCCTCGGTATCGAACAGATGGCAGTGCGCCGGGTCCAGGTGCAGGTGCAGCGTTTCGCCGTACTGGCTGGCCATGTCGCCGCGAATGCGCAGGGTCAAAGGCTCGCCGCTGGCGGTCACGACATGGCAGAAGGTGTCACTGCCCAGGCGTTCGCCGACGTCGGCGGTGACGGTCAGCGTGGTCTGGCCGGGTGCGGCGATTTCCAGGTGCTCCGGGCGAATCCCCAGGGTCACGGCACTGCCTACGCTCAAGCTGGCGCTGCTCAAGGGCAGGTTGATCAGGGTGCCGGCGTCCAGCTGCACGGCGCAGCCTTGGCTGTCGACGCGGGTGACCTGGCCTTTGAGGAAGCCCATTTTCGGCGTGCCGAGAAACCCTGCCACAAACAGGTTGGCCGGCCGGTGATACAGCTCCAGCGGCGAGCCGACTTGCTCGATGCGGCCGCTGTTGAGCACCACCACCTTGTCGGCCAGGGTCATGGCTTCGACCTGGTCATGGGTCACGTAGATCATGGTCGCTTGCAGTTCCTTGTGCAGGCGTGCCAGTTCCAGGCGCATCTGCACGCGCAGCGCGGCGTCGAGGTTGGACAGCGGCTCGTCGAACAGGAAGATCTTCGGATTGCGCACAATCGCGCGTCCAATCGCCACGCGTTGGCGTTGGCCGCCGGACAGTTGCTTGGGCTTGCGCTCCAGCAACGGGCCCAGTTCGAGAATGCGCGCCGCTTCGCTGACTTTGCTTTCAACCAGTTTTTTGTCGACACCGGCCAGGTCCAGGGCAAACGACATGTTCTTGCGCACACTCATGTGCGGGTACAGCGCATAGGTCTGGAACACCATCGCCAGGTCGCGCTTGGCCGGGGTCACTTCGGTGATGTCGCGGCCATCCAGTTCGATGGTGCCTTCGGTCACTTCCTCCAGGCCGGCGATCAGGCGCAGCAGCGTCGATTTACCGCAGCCCGATGGGCCGACGAACACCACGAATTCCTTGTCATTCACTTCCAGGTCGACGCCCTTGATGATCGAGAAGCCTTCGAAGCCTTTTTGCAGATTGTTGATTTTCAGGTTGGCCATGATGGGCCTCCATCTTCAAATTATTATCAGGAAACCGTTACTTCACGGCGCCGAAGGACAAACCGCGCACCAGCTGTTTCTGGCTGATCCAGCCAAAGATCAGGATCGGCGCACAGGCCAGCGTCGACACGGCCGACAGCTTGGCCCAGAACAAGCCTTCGGGGCTGGAGTACGAGGCGATCAGCGCGGTCAGCGGGGCGGCGCTGGACGAGGTCAGGTTCAGCGACCAGAACGCCTCGTTCCAGCACAGGATCAGCGACAGCAACACGGTGGAGGCCAGGCCGCCCTTGGCGATCGGCAGCAGCACGCGGACCATTTCCTGCCACAGGGTGGCGCCATCCAGGCGGGCGGCTTCGAGGATGTCCTTGGGGATGTCCTTGAAGTAGGTGTAAACCATCCAGACCACGATCGGCAGGTTGATCAGGGTGTAGATGATGATCAGCGCAATCCGCGTATCCAACAGGCCAAAGCTCTTGGCCAGCAGGTAGATCGGCATCAATACCCCCACCGGCGGCAGCATCTTGGTGGACAGCATCCACAGCAGCGTGCCTTTGGTGCGCTGTGTTTCGTAGAACGCCATGGAGTAGGCGGCCGGCACCGAGATCAGCAGGCACAGGGCGGTAGCGCTGAAGGAAATCACCACGGAGTTCCAGGCGTACGCAAAGTAATTGCTGCGCTCGTTGATGTGCAGGTAGTTCTCCAGCGTCGGCGTGAAGATGAACTGCGGCGGCGTGGCAAAGGCATCGATTTCAGTCTTGAAGCTGGTCAACACCATCCAAAAGATAGGGAAGAAAATCAGGATCGCGATGGCCCAGGCCAGCGTGCCGAGCAACACACTTTGCAGGCGGCGGGATTGTTGAAGCGTCATGGCGCGGCCCTCAAGGCTTGTCAGTCAGGTTTTTGCCGATCATCCGCACCAGGATGATCGCCGCGATATTGGCGATGACCACGGCGATCAAGCCGCCGGCCGAGGCCATGCCCACGTCGAACTGCACCAGCGCCTGGTTGTAGATCAGGTAGGCGAGGTTGGTCGAGGCGTAGCCCGGGCCACCGTTGGTGGTGGTGAAGATTTCGGCGAACACCGAGAGCAGGAAGATGGTTTCGATCATCACCACCACGGCAATCGGGCGCGCCAGGTGGGGCAGGGTCAGGTGCCAGAAGATCGCAATGGCGCCGGCACCGTCCAGGCGCGCCGCCTCCTTTTGTTCCTGGTCGAGGGATTGCATGGCGGTCATCAGCAGCAAAATGGCGAAGGGCAGCCATTGCCACGACACGATGATGATGATCGACAGCAACGGGTAGTGCGCCAGCCAGTCCACCGGCTCGGCTCCGAACAGCTTCCACACGGCGGCGAGAATCCCCGAGACCGGGTGGAAAATCAGGTTCTTCCAGATCAGTGCACCGACGGTGGGCATGATGAAGAACGGCGAGATCAGCATCACCCGCACCAGGCCGCGACCGAAGAACTCACTGGCTTCCAGCAGGGCACTGATCAGCACGCCGAACACCACGCTGATCAGCAGTACGCTGCCCACCAGTAGCAGGGTATTGGTCGCGCCGGGCAGGAAGCCCGAGTCGGTGATGAAGTAGGTGAAGTTTTCCAACCCCACGAATGAGTTTTCGCCGGGGTAGAGCAGGTTGTAGCGGATCAGCGAAAAGTACAGGGTCATGCCCAGCGGTACGATCATCCACAACAGCAGCAAGGCCACCGAAGGGCTGACGAGGAACCAGCCGGGGTTGGCCAGGCGGTTTTTGGCGGGTGTATTCATGGTATTCAAGGCCAGTACAGAGCGAGAATCGGAGTGCGGTCAGGGTGGGAGGGGGCAAACCCCCTCCCACATTTGACGGTGAGATGCCTGGGTTACTTGGGGTAACCGGCCCGCTTCATTTCACGCTCGGTGGTGGTCTGCGCTGCGGTCAAGGCCTGGTCCACCGTCTGCTGGCCCGTCAGCGCACCGGAGAAGAACTTGCCGACCTGGGTACCAATCGCCTGGAACTCAGGAATGGTCACCAACTGGATACCGATATACGGCACCGGCTTGAGCGTCGGTTTGGTCGGGTCGGCGACTTTCAGCGATTCCAGCGTCACCTTGGCGAACGGCGCGGCCTTCATGTATTCGTCGCTGTAGGTCGACTTGCGCGTGCCTGGCGGCACATTCGCGATGCCGTCGGTCTTGGCCACCAGTTGGCTGTATTCCTTGGAGGTGGCCCAACTGGTGAACACCTTGGCGGCGTCCTTGGCTTTGGAACTGGTCGGGATCGCCAGGCTCCACGAGTACAGCCAGGACGTGCCCTTATCGGTTTTCTCGTGGGGGGCGAAGGTGAAGCCGACGTGGTCAGCCACCTTGCTCTGGGTTTTGTCGGTGACGAATGAGCCGGCCACGCTGGCGTCGACCCAGATCGCGCATTTGCCACTGTTGAACAGCGCCAGGTTTTCGTTGAAACCGTTGCTGGACGCACCGGGCGGACCGGATTTCTTCATGTTGTCGACGTAGAAGGTCAGCGCGTCCTTCCACTCAGGCCCATTGAATTCCGGCTGCCACTTCTCATCGAACCAGCGTGCGCCGTAGCCGTTGGCCAGGGTGGTGATCAGCGCCATGTTCTCGCCCCAACCGGCTTTGCCACGCAGGCACAGGCCGTACTGCTCTTTGGTCTTGTCGGTGAGTTTGGCGGCGAATTCGCCGATCTGGGTCCAGGTGGGATGTTCGGGCATCGTCAGCCCGGCGTCCTTGAACAGGTCGGTGCGGTAATAGGTGATCGAGCTTTCGGCGTAGAAAGGCAACGCGTACAGCGAGCCTTTGACCGACAGGCCGTCACGCACCGAAGGGAATACGTCGTCGAGGTCGTAGGACGCCGGCAGATCCTTCATCGGCTCCAGCCAGCCTTTGGCGCCCCACAGTGCGGCTTCGTACATGCCGATGGTCAACACGTCGAACTGCCCGCCCTGGGTGGCGATGTCGGTGGTCAGGCGTTGGCGCAATACGTTTTCTTCGAGCACCACCCAGTTCAGCTTGATCTCCGGATGCTCGGTCTCGAAGGTTTTCGAGAGCTTTTGCATGCGGATCATATCGCTGTTGTTCACGGTGGCGATGGTCAGGGTTTGCGCGCCAAAGCTGACGGCGCTGAGGGTCATGCAGGTGGTCATGCAAGTAAAGGCAAGCAGAGATTTTGCTGTGAACTTCATCGCGCACTCCATTTCCGCGCCCAGAGGGCTACAGAAGGACAGTTATTGTTGTTGTGTCTTCCCACAGGGAGTCAGGAAGAGTGTGCGTTGATTACAGCCTTGAAATGGGGAGGTGACAAATCCTTGGGAGCACTTCGGCTGATACTTTTTTGCACTCGCGGCCGGTGACTGAAAGCTTCAGGCCAGGTTCTGCTCAGTCAACCGCTGCACCGCCAAACGCCGATAGTGGGACGGGGTCATGCCCTTGAGCTGCTGAAAGCGTCGGTTGAAGTTGGAGATGTTGTTGAACCCGGATTCAAAACATACATCCGTCACCGCTTTATCGCCGTCGGCCAGCAGTTCGCAGGATTTGCTGATGCGCAGTCGATTGACGAATTCGATAAACGTGCGCCCGGTGGCCTGTTTGAAGACCCGTGAAAAATAGGTCGGCTTCATCCCCAGGTAGTCCGCCACTTCTTCCAGCGGCAGCTCGCGTGCGTAGTGAGCAAAGATATAGTCCACCGCGCGGTTGGTGCGGTCGATGCTGTGTTCATCCGCCAGTTGCGGGGTGGTGACGCCCGAGAGCAACTGGTAGTCCTCGCAGGCGCTGAGCACCTCCAGCAGGATAAAGAAGTGCCCCAGGCGCGCCATGCCCTGGGCGTCTTCGATACGTTGCATCAAGGTCATGGCTTGGGCGATGGTCTTTTTGCAGCGAAATTCGATGCCGTACTGTGCCCGCTCCAACAGCGGCGCCAAGGTCTTGAGTTCGGTAAAGATCTGGCTGCCGTTCTCCAGCAACTCATCGGTGAAATTCACCAGCATGTCGCGCTTGGGCACCACCTCGTCTTCCTCCACCTGGCTGATCCAGTTGTGGGGCAGGTTAGGGCCGGTGAGGAACAGGCTTTCCGGGTAGAAATTGCCGATATAGTCCCCGATAAACACCTTGCCGGAGCTGGCGACGATCAGGTGCAGCTCGTATTCCTTGTGGAAGTGCCAGCGCACCAGAGGGCAGGGGAAACCATGCTGGCGATAGATGATGGACAGGCCGTTGTGGTCGTCCATCAGCTCGTAGGAAGGGTCGGTGATTCGCGTTGCTCGGGTCATGCTGCCGTCGCTTTATTGTGGTTGCTGCGTAGGATAATGCCCCGTTGCATGCAACCTCGCCAGCCTCGGCGTTTAAGGCAGGCGGTTTTTTGCCTCGATCCACTGGGACATGTACTGGGTGCTTTTATGGGCATGGTGACGCAGCATGCTGCCGGTGAAGTTATCCCGTCGATGGGCCGCAAGCCGGCTGCGGCACTCCTCCAGGCACGCCACCAACGCCGGGCCGTGGACGTTCTGATCATAGCGCCGGGCCAGTAGCTGGCGGCCGTTTTCCTGGGCCTGGGTCCAGCGCTCGCGGTCTTGATACAACGCCACGGCCGCCGCAGCCAGGGCGGATGCACTCTGCTCGATCATGCCGGGCCAGGGTTGCTCGTCGCCCATGGCTTCGGCGCCGATCGGCGTGGTGATGTTCGGGGTGCCGCAGAGCATGGCATCCGCCAGTTTGCCTTTGATGCCGGCACCGAAGCGCAAGGGCGCCAGGCAGATACGCGCTGCGGTCATCACCTGCAAGGCGTCTTCGGCCCAGTTCATCACATGGAAACCCTGGGCTGGGTTGTGCAGGGCCGTGGCTTTGGGCGGGGTGTAGGCGCCGTAGATATGCAGCTGGGCGCCGGGCAACTGCTGGCGGATCAGCGGCCAGAGGCTGTTTTTCATCCAGAGCACCGCATCCCAGTTCGGGGCGTGGCGGAAGTTGCCGATGCTGAGGAAGTGCGCACGGTCTTCAAAGGGCGCAAAGGGCTCGGTAGGGGGCACCATCATCAGCGGGCACCAATGGAGCAGGGCCGCCGGCACCTTGAACTGCTCGGTGAGCAGGCGGATTTCCAGGTCGGAGATCATCAGGCTGATGTCACAGCGGTAAATCGCGGCGATCTCGCGCTTGGCCAGGTCGGTGTCGGCCATGCCTTGGAACGCCGGTTGCAAATCGGCGCAGAACAGGGCGCTGAAGTCATCACCGTCGGGGTCGGCCTTGAGATGCTCCTTGAGGCGCTGATGGCGTGCGTCGCGCAGGCTTTGCAGGTCTGAGGTTTCCAGTACGCGCAGGGCATCCGGGCAGCATTTTTCCACGCGCCAGCCGAACTGTTCCTCCATCATGAAACGGTCGAACAGCACGATATCCGGGGCCAGTTCGCGGATAAAGTCATCGAAACTGCTGTTATTGAGTTCGATGGCGCGTTCGGCAATGCCCAGTGCCGGCAGGTCGGCCTTATGTTCGCCAATGGTGGCAGGGCTACTGAAGGTAATGTCCCAACCTTGCGCAAGAAAACTCTCCAGGATCTGCATCATGTGCCCGCCTGCGGCAGAAGAACGGGGTTCCGGCCAGACGTAACCAATGACCAGGACTTTGGTGGCGGGCTGATTCATCAACAACGAGTTCCTTGAAGGGCAGGCGAAAGCGCGCAATTAAACCACAACGGCGCGACATGACAATTTGTGTACGGCGGTAGGTAGCGACGGGACTTTGTGGTTAACTTCCGCCTCTCGAATTCGTTTCAATAAACCAGCATAAGGATTCTGTTCATGGCTCAAGTCACCCTTCGTGGTAACCCTGTGCAAGTTGAAGGCGAACTGCCGCAAGTCGGCTCCCAGGCCCCAGACTTCACCCTGACTGCCGCTGACCTGTCGGACGCCACCCTGGCGACCTTCGCCGGCAAGCGCAAAGTGCTGAATATCTTCCCAAGCGTCGACACGCCGACCTGCGCGACTTCGGTGCGCAAGTTCAACGCCCAGGCCAATGACCTGAGCAACGCCGTCGTGCTGTGCATCTCCTCGGACCTGCCATTCGCCCAAGCGCGCTTTTGCGGTTCCGAAGGCCTGGAAAACGTGAAGAACCTGTCGGACTTCCGCAGCGCTGCGTTCTCCGAAGACTACGGCGTAAACATCGTTGATGGCCCGCTGCGCAGCCTGACCGCGCGTGCCGTGGTGGTACTGGACGAAAACAACAACGTGCTGCACAGCGAGCTGGTTTCCGAAATCGGCCAGGAACCGAACTACGAAGCAGCCCTGGCTGTTTTGAAGTAACTGTTTCTGCGCGTGACTGTCGTTTTGCAGTAACACGCGTGATGCATGCTTGCGGCCTGGCCTAGTCCAGGCCGTTTTTATTTGCGTCTCAGATGCTTAGCGAAATAGCGGGCCGACTAAGCTCAGAAGTTAAAACTTGTAAGTCCAAGGTAAATAGCCGGTAAAGGCGCTTTTCTTAATGCGCCCCAGTGCTTATCTTTCAGCCTCCCAAAGAAGAAGCTCTCGCGCCCAATGGTTGATCAATCCATGCAATCCTCCCCCCGTAAGTCCCGCCGCTGGTTGTTCGGCCTGTTTGTGCTGCTGGTCATCGCCGGCCTGTGCTGGAAGTTCTGGCCTGGCAGCAGCCACAAGGACGCCGCCGCACCGAAGTCGGAAGGCCGCGCCGGCAAGTCGGGGATGATGCGGCCGGGCTTTGGCGGCTCCACCGGCCCGATCCCGGTGCGCGTGGCGCCGGCGGTGCAAGGGGAGTTCCCGGTGTACTACAAGGCATTGGGCACGGTCACCGCCCTCAATACCATCAATGTACGCAGTCGGGTGGGCGGTGAGTTGGTGAAGATCGCCTTTGAAGAAGGGCAGATGGTCAAGGCCGGCGACCTTTTGGCGGAAATCGACCCGCGCAGTTACCAGAACGCCTTGCTTCAGGCCCAGGGCACGCTGTTGCAGAACCAGGCCCAGTTGAAAAACGCCCAGGTCGATGTGCAGCGTTATCGCGACTTGTATGCCCAGGACAGTATTGCCAAGCAAACCCTGGACACTGCCGAAGCGCTGGTCCTGCAATACCAGGGCACGGTCAAGACCAACCAGGGCGCGGTAGACGACGCCAAACTCAACCTCGAATTCACCAAGATCCGCGCCCCCATCAGTGGGCGAGTGGGCTTGCGTCAGGTCGACGTGGGCAACCTGGTGTCCGCCAATGACACCACCTTCCTTGCAGTGATCACTCAAACCCAGCCGATCAGCGTGGTCTTCACCCTGCCGGAAAACACCCTCGACACCGTGCTCGCCCGCTTTCACGCCGGCAACCAGCTGCCCGTGGAAGCCTGGGACCGTGGCGACGTAAAGAAACAGGCCGTCGGTGTGTTGCAGAGCCTCGACAACCAGATCGACGTCACCACCGGCACCCTGAAGTTCAAGGCGCGCTTCGATAACAAGGATCAGGCGCTGTTCCCCAACCAGTTCGTCAATGTGCACCTGCTGGCCGATACCCTGCATAACGTGGTGCTGGCACCGTCCGCCGCGATCCAGTTCGGCAATAACGGCACCTTTGTCTACAAGCTCGACGGCGACAAGAAGGTCAAGATGCAGCCGTTGGTGGTCGGTGATTCCGATGGCGACAACACGGTGGTCAAGGAAGGTCTGGTCGCCGGTGACCGTGTGGTGCTGGAAGGCACCGACCGCTTGAAGGATGGCAGCGAAATCGAAGTGGTCAACGACAGCAGCGAAGTGCCGACGACCCCGACCGAGCACCTGCAAGGCAAACCCGCAGCAAAGGAGAAGACCGGTGCTGACGCCGGCAAGGCGCAAAAGGTCGATTCATGAACCTGTCGCGGCTGTTTATCCTTCGCCCGGTCGCCACCACCCTGAGCATGCTGGCCATTGTCCTGGCCGGCATCATCGCTTATCGCTTGCTGCCGGTATCGGCATTGCCCCAGGTGGACTACCCGACCATCCGGGTGATGACCCTGTACCCCGGCGCCAGCCCGGACGTGATGACCAGCGCCGTCACCGCGCCCCTGGAGCGCCAGTTCGGCCAGATGCCCGGCCTGACCCAGATGGCATCCACCAGCTCCGGCGGCGCGTCGGTGCTGACCCTGCGTTTCAACCTCGACATCAATATGGATGTCGCCGAGCAACAGGTACAGGCCGCGATCAACGCCGCCACCAACCTGCTGCCCAAGGATCTGCCGGCACCGCCGGTCTATAACAAGGTCAACCCGGCGGACACTCCGGTACTGACCCTGGCCATCACCTCCAAGACCATGTTGCTGCCCAAGCTCAATGACCTGGTCGATACGCGCATGGCGCAGAAAATTGCCCAGATCAGCGGCGTCGGCATGGTCAGCATCGCCGGTGGCCAGCGCCAGGCCGTGCGCATCAAGGTCAACCCTGAAGCGCTGGCGGCCAACGGGTTGAACCTGTCGGACGTGCGCACCCTGATCGCCGCGTCCAACGTCAACCAGCCCAAGGGTAACTTCGACGGGCCGACCCGTGTGTCGATGCTCGACGCCAACGACCAGTTGGTCTCGCCGCAGCAATATGCCGAACTGATCCTGGCCTACAACAATGGCGCGCCGCTGCGCCTGAAAGACGTGGCACAGATCGTCGACGGCGCCGAAAACGAGCGTCTGGCCGCCTGGGCCAACGAAAACCAGGCCGTGCTGTTGAATATCCAGCGCCAGCCGGGCGCCAACGTGATCGAAGTGGTGGACCGCATCAAGGCGCTGTTGCCGAGCATCACCGACAACCTGCCGGCCGGCCTCGATGTGACGGTGCTGACCGACCGCACCCAGACCATCCGTGCTTCCGTCACCGACGTGCAACATGAACTGCTCATCGCCATTGCCTTGGTGGTGATGGTGACCTTCCTGTTCCTGCGCCGGTTCAGCGCCACGATCATTCCGTCGATCGCCGTGCCGCTGTCGCTGGTCGGCACCTTTGGCGTGATGTACCTGGCGGGCTTCTCCATCAACAACCTGACGCTGATGGCCCTGACCATCGCCACCGGTTTCGTGGTGGACGATGCGATCGTGATGCTGGAGAACATTTCGCGTTATATCGAGGAGGGCGAGACGCCGCTGGCGGCGGCACTCAAGGGGGCCAAGCAGATCGGCTTCACCCTGGTCTCCCTGACCCTGTCGCTGATTGCGGTACTGATTCCGTTGCTGTTCATGGCCGATGTAGTCGGGCGGCTGTTCCGTGAATTCGCCATTACCCTGGCGGTGGCGATCCTGATTTCCCTGGTGGTGTCCCTGACCCTCACGCCGATGATGTGCGCGCGTTTGCTCAAGCGCGAACCCAAGGAAGCCGAGCAGGGCCGCTTCTACAAGGCCAGCGGCGCCTGGATCGACTGGCTGATCGAAGCCTATGGGCGCAAATTGCAGTGGGTGCTCAAGCATCAACCGCTGACCTTGCTGGTGGCCGTCGCCACCCTGGGCTTGACGGTATTCCTGTACCTAGTGGTGCCCAAAGGCTTCTTCCCGGTACAGGACACCGGAGTGATCCAGGGGATTTCCGAGGCACCGCAGTCGATTTCCTTTGCGGCCATGAGCCAGCGCCAGCAGGAATTGGCCAAAATCATCCTGGCTGACCCGGCGGTGCAAAGCCTGTCGTCCTACATTGGCGTGGATGGCGACAACGCCACCCTCAACAGCGGCCGCTTGCTGATCAACCTCAAGCCCCATGGGCAGCGCAACTTGAGCGCGGCCCAGGTGATTACCCGCCTGCAACCGCAAATCGACAAGTTGGTGGGGATCCGTCTGTTCATGCAGCCGGTGCAGGATCTGACCATCGAAGACCGCGTCAGCCGCACGCAATACCAGTTCAGCATGTCCTCACCGGACGCCGAGCTGCTGGCGTTGTGGAGCGACAAACTGGTGCACGCCCTCAGCCAACTGCCGGAGCTTACCGACGTCGCCAGTGACCTGCAGGACAAGGGTTTGCAGGTGTTCCTGGTGATCGACCGCGATGCGGCCTCGCGCCTGGGCGTCAGCGTGTCGACCATCACCGATGCGCTCTACGATGCGTTCGGCCAGCGGCAGATCTCCACCATCTACACCCAGGCCAGCCAATACCGCGTGGTCTTGCAGGCGCAATCCGGTGAAACCCTGGGCCCGGCGGCGCTGAACCAGATCTACGTGAAAACCACCGATGGCGGCCAGGTGCGGCTGTCGAGCCTGGCCCATGTGGAACAGCGCCAGGCCCAACTGGCGATTGCCCACATCGGCCAGTTCCCGGCGGTGATGATGTCGTTCAACCTGGCCCCTGGCGTCGCGTTGGGCAAAGGCGTGGAACTGATCAACCAGACCCAGAAGGACATCGGCATGCCGATCGGCGTGCAGACCCAGTTCCAGGGGGCGGCCCAGGCTTTCGAAGCGTCGCTGTCGAGCACCTTGCTGCTGATCCTGGCGGCGGTGGTCACCATGTATATCGTGCTGGGCGTGCTGTACGAGAGCTACATCCACCCGATCACCATTCTGTCGACCTTGCCGTCGGCCGCCGTGGGGGCCTTGCTGGCGTTGCTGCTCAGCGGCAATGACCTGGGCATGATCGCGATCATCGGCATCATCCTGCTGATCGGTATCGTGAAAAAGAACGCGATCATGATGATCGACTTCGCCCTCGACGCCGAACGCAACCAGGGCCTGGACCCAAAGACGGCGATCTATCAGGCGGCGCTCTTGCGTTTTCGGCCGATCCTGATGACCACCCTGGCTGCGTTGTTCGGCGCGGTGCCGCTGATGCTGGCCACCGGCTCCGGTGCAGAGTTGCGCCAGCCGCTCGGGCTGGTGATGGTCGGTGGTTTGCTGGTGAGCCAGGTCCTGACCCTGTTCACCACGCCGGTGATCTACCTGTACTTCGACCGCCTTGGCCGCCGCTGGCGCAAAGAGCCGCAAAGCCTGGAGCCGGTTGAGTCATGAACCTGTCCGGACCTTTCATCCTCAGGCCGGTCGCCACCATGCTGCTGAGCCTGGCGATCCTGTTGCTGGGCGGCGTGAGTTTCAACCTGTTGCCGGTGTCGCCGCTGCCGCAGATCGACTTCCCGGTGATCGTGGTGTCGGCCAGCTTGCCCGGTGCCAGCCCCGAGGTGATGGCATCGACCGTGGCGACGCCGCTGGAGCGTTCGTTCGGCGCGATTGCCGGCATTACCACCATGAGCAGTTCGTCGAGCCAGGGCTCTACGCGGGTGATCCTCGCATTCGACTCCGGGCGTGATATCAACGGCGCCGCACGGGAAGTGCAGGCGGCGATCAACGCCTCGCGCAACCTGCTGCCCAGCGGCATGCGCAGCATGCCGACCTACAAGAAGATCAACCCGTCGCAGGCACCCATCATGGTGCTGTCGCTGACCTCCGATGTGCTGCAAAAGGGCGAGCTGTACGACCTGGCTTCGACCATCCTGTCCCAGAGCCTGTCCCAGGTGCCGGGTGTGGGCGAAGTGCAGATCGGTGGCAGCTCCCTGCCTGCGGTGCGTATCGAGCTTGAGCCCAAGGCCCTCGACCAGTATGGCGTGGCCCTGGATGACGTGCGCAACACCATCGCCAATGCCAACCAGCGCCGGCCCAAGGGCTCCCTGGAAGACAGCGAACGCAACTGGCAGATCCAGGCCAACGACCAGTTGGAAAAGGCCAAGGACTACGAGCCGCTGCTGATCCGCTACCAGAATGGCGCTGCCCTGCGCCTGGGCGATGTGGCCAAGATCAGTGATGGCGTGGAAGACCGCTACAACAGCGGCTTCTTCAACAATGATGCGGCGGTGCTGCTGGTGATCAACCGCCAGTCCGGCGCGAACATCATCGAGACGGTGCGCCAGATCAAGGCCCAGTTGCCGGCCTTGCAAGCGGTGCTGCCGTCCAGCGTCAAGCTCAACCTGGCCATGGACCGCTCGCCGGTGATCACCGCCACCTTGCATGAAGCCGAGATGACCTTGCTGATTGCGGTGGCCCTGGTGGTGCTGGTGGTGTACCTGTTCCTGGGTAACTTCCGCGCCTCGCTGATCCCGACCCTGGCGGTGCCGGTGTCGTTGGTGGGGACCTTTGCGGTGATGTACCTGTTCGGCTTTTCGCTGAACAATTTCTCGCTGATGGCGCTGATCCTGGCCACCGGGCTGGTGGTGGACGATGCCATTGTGGTGCTGGAGAACATCTCCCGGCATATCGACGACGGCGTGCCGCCGATGAAGGCGGCCTACCTGGGCGCCCAGGAAGTCGGCTTTACGTTATTGTCGATGAACGTGTCGCTGGTGGCGGTGTTCCTGTCCATCCTGTTTATGGGCGGTATCGTCACCAGCCTGTTCCGTGAGTTTTCCATCACCTTGTCCTCGGCGATCATCGTGTCGCTGGTTGTGTCGCTGACCTTGACCCCGATGCTCTGCGCCCGTTGGCTCAAGCCCCATGTCAAAGGGCACATGACCGGTTTGCAGCGCTGGAGCCAGCGGGTCAACGACCGCATGGTCGCGGCGTATGCCACCAGCCTGGACTGGGTGTTGCGTCATCGGCGCCTCACGCTGCTGAGCCTGTTGATCACCGTCGGGGTGAACATTGCGCTGTACGTGGTCGTGCCCAAGACCTTCATGCCGCAACAGGACACCGGCCAGTTGATCGGTTTTGTGCGCGGTGACGACGGGCTGTCGTTCGGCGTGATGCAGCCGAAGATGGAGACCTTCCGCAAGGCCATCCTCAAGGACCCGGCCGTGCTCAGCGTGGCCGGGTTTATCGGCGGCAACAACGGTACCAATAACGCGGTGATGCTGGTGCGCCTCAAGCCTATTGCCGAGCGCAAGATCTCGGCCCAGGCGGTCATCGAGCGTTTGCGCAAGGATGTACCGTTGGTGCCGGGCGGGCGCCTGTTCCTGATGGCCGACCAGGACCTGCAATTTGGCGGCAGCCGTGACCAGAGCAGTGCGCAGTATTCCTACATCCTGCAAAGCGGGGATCTGGCCGCGTTGCGCACGTGGTTTCCGAAAGTGGTGGCGGCGTTCCACTCACTGCCGGAACTGACGGCCATCGACGCCCGTGAAGGCCGTGGCGCCGCGCAGGTGACGTTGATCGTCGACCGCGACCAGGCCAAGCGCCTGGGCATCGACATGAGCATGGTCACGGCGGTGCTGAATAACGCTTACAGCCAGCGGCAGATTTCCACCATCTACGACAGCCTCAACCAGTATCAGGTGGTGATGGAGGTCAACCCGAAATACGCCCAGGACCCGATCACCCTCAATCAGATGCAGGTGATCACCTCCACGGGCGCGCGGGTGCCGTTGTCCACCATCGCTCATTACGAAAACAGCCTGGCCGCCGATACCGTGCGGCATGAGGGCCAGTTCGCTTCGGAAAACATCGCCTTCGACCTGGCGCCTGGCGTGACGGTGGAGCAGGGCACTGCCGCCATCGAACGAGCGGTGGCCAAGGTCGGTTTGCCGGAAGATGTGATCGCCAAGATGGCCGGCACGGCCGATGCGTTTGCGGCGACCCAGAAGGGCCAGCCGTTCATGATCCTCGGCGCGTTGGTAGCGGTGTACCTGGTGTTGGGCATTCTGTATGAAAGCTACATTCACCCCCTGACGATCCTGTCGACCTTGCCGTCGGCGGGGGTGGGCGCATTGCTCTCCATCTATTTGCTGGGCGGCGAATTCAGCCTGATCTCCTTGCTGGGGCTGTTCCTGTTGATCGGGGTGGTGAAGAAAAACGCGATCCTGATGATCGACCTGGCCCTGCAACTGGAGCGCCATGACGGCATGAGCCCGCTGGAGTCGATTCGCAGCGCCTGCCTGTTGCGCCTACGGCCGATCCTGATGACCACGCTGGCCGCCATCCTCGGTGCCTTGCCGTTGCTGCTCGGCGCCGGCGATGGCGCGGAAATGCGCCAGCCTCTGGGCCTGACGATCATCGGCGGGCTGGTGTTCAGCCAGATCCTGACCCTTTACACCACTCCGGTGGTCTACCTCTATCTCGACCGCGCGCGCCACCGTTTCAACGCCTGGCGCGGCGTGCGTACCGATGCTGCCTTGGACACTGCGCTATGACCGATTCAACCTTTGCCCAATTGGCCATGAGCATGCCCCGTGGTTCCCGCCTGGCCGGCCTGGTGCTCTGCGGCGCTTTGCTCAGCGCCTGTGCCATCGGCCCGGACTACAAGCGCCCGGACGTTGCCGAGCCCGCGCAATTCAAGCAAGCCCAGGGCTGGCGCCAGGCGACCCCCAGCGACGCCCTGGCCCGTGGGGCCTGGTGGGAGTTGTACGGTGATCGCCAACTGAATGAGCTGGTGGAACGCCTGAATAATTCCAACCAGACCGTGGCCCAGGCCGAAGCGCGTTTTCGCCAGGCCCAGGCCCAGGTGCGCAGCGCCCGCGGTGCGTTTTTCCCCACGGTTGACTTGAGCGTCGGGAAAACCCGCGCCAGCCAGGGCACCGGCAGCAGCAGCGCCAGCCTCAGCAGCTCCAGCAGCGGCATCCGCGACACCCTCAACGCCCAACTGGGGGTGAGCTGGGAGGCGGATGTGTGGGGCAAGCTGCGCCGTGGCCTGGAGGCCAACGAAGCCACCGCCGAGGCCAGCTCGGCGGACCTGGCGGCGATGCGTTTGAGCCAGCAGTCAGAGCTGGTGCAGGACTACCTGCAACTGCGCGTCATGGATGAACAGACCCGTCTGTTGCAAGCCACGCTGGAGACTTACCAGCGCTCGCTGAAAATGACCGAAAACCAATACCGCGCCGGTGTGTCGGACAAGGCGGCCATCGCCCAGGCGCAAACCCAGCTCAAGACCACCCAGGCCAGCCTGATCGATCTGATCTGGCAGCGCGCGCAGCTGGAAAATGCCATCGCCGTATTGATCGGCGAAGCTCCGGCCAACTTCAACCTGGCGGTGAGCAAGAGCATTCCGACGCTGCCGCAGGTGCCGGTCAGCGTGCCTTCACAGTTGCTTGAGCGTCGCCCGGACATTGCCTCCGCTGAACGTTCGGTAATCGCCGCCAACGCCAATATCGGTGTGGCCAAAGCCGCTTACTACCCGGATTTGACGCTGAGTCTGGCGGGCGGTTATTCCAGCAGCACCTATGCTGACTGGATCAGCCTGCCTAACCGCTTCTGGTCGGTGGGGCCGAAACTGGCCATGACCCTGTTCGATGGCGGCCAGCGCTCGGCGGAAGTCGACCGTACCGTGGCCTCTTATGATGAGACCGTGGCCAAGTATCGCCAGACGGTGCTCGATGGTTTCCGTGAAGTCGAAAACTACATGGTGCAGTTGAAGGTGCTGGAAGACGAGGCGGTGGTCAGCAACGAAGCGCTGCAATCGGCCCGCGAATCGCTGCGCTTGACCGAGAACCAGTACAAGGCAGGGCTGATTGGTTATCTGGATGTGGTCACGGTGCAGGCGACAGCCTTGAGTAATGAACGCACCGTGTTGACCTTGCTGCAGACTCGGTTGGTGGCGAGTGTGCAGTTGATAGCGGCGTTGGGCGGGGGATGGGATGGGCATACGTCGGCAGAGGGCAAGGACTGATAGGGGCCGAACCGTTGTTGCGGTAACGGGGCCCCGGCGGCCGGCTTTTTGGAGCGACTGGAATGTAGAAGCGAGCTTGCTCGCGAAAAACCTCAACGATAACGCGGGTTGCCTGAATGAACGCGGTGCCTGTGAATTCTTCGCGAGCAAGCTCGCTCCTACAGGGGCAAATGCCACTAGTGGCATTTTGACGATTAAGCGAGCCGCCGATAATTTTTCTCGCTACAATCGCCGCCTTTTCCATCTGGTACGGGTTTTTTTCAGCCCCGTCGGTTCTGAGAAAACCCATGCTCATCGGTAGTTATTCTCCCTCTTTGGTGGTGATCTCCCTGTTCGTGGCGATCCTGGCGTCCTATACCGCACTGGACATGGCCGGCCGCATCGCGACCACCCAGGGCCGTGCGGTGTATTTATGGATGACCGGCGGCGCATTGGCGATGGGCGTGGGGGTGTGGTCCATGCATTTTATCGGCATGCTGGCTTTGCGCCTGCCGTTTGCATTGGGATTCGACGTCGAGATCACCGCGCTATCGTTGCTGATTGCGGTCTTGTCCAGCGGCTTTGCCCTGTGGCTGGTCAGCCAGCAACGCCTGCCTGTTTGGCAACTGGGGTTCGGTGCGTTGGTGATGGGCGCGGGCATCAGCAGCATGCACTACACCGGGATGGCGGCCATGCGCATGACCCCGGGTATCGACTACGACCCCAGCCTGTTTGGCGCGTCTTTGCTGATCGCCGTGGTGGCCTCGGGCGCTGCGTTGTGGATCGCCTTCAACCTGCGGCGCAATACGCCCTATGTCCGCTTGGCCCGCGCAGGCGCGGCGGTGGTCATGGGGGTGGCCATCGTCGGCATGCACTACACCGGAATGGCGGCCGCCCAGTTTCCCGAAGACAGTTATTGCGGCGCCGCATTGTCGGGGTTGAGTGGCAAAGGCCTGGATAATCTGGTGCTGGTCACCAGCCTCTCGGTACTGATCATCGCCTTGTTGACCTCCTTGCTAGATGCTCGCCTGGAGGCACGTACCGCCGTGCTGGCCGACTCCCTGACGCAGGCCAACCAGGAACTGACCCACCTGGCCTTGCACGACATGCTCACCGGGTTGCCCAACCGCATGTTGCTTTCCGACCGCATCCAGCAAGCGATGCAGACGGTGAACGAGCAAGGTGGCTGCTTCGCGTTGATGTTTATCGACCTGGACGGTTTCAAACCGGTCAACGATGCCTTCGGCCACCACATGGGGGACCAGTTGCTGCGCGAAGTGGGTGTACGCTTGCGCGAAGACCTGCGCAGCCAGGACACCCTGGCCCGTATCGGTGGCGATGAGTTCGTGCTGCTGGTGCAACTGATGCAACCGGACGACGCCATGAGCCTGGCCGCGCGCCAGGTCGACCTGATCAACCGGACGTTCAGGGTGGCCGAGCATGACCTGCAGATTTCCGCCAGCGTCGGTATCGCGTTGTTCCCGGGCAATGGCAATAGCCCCGAAGACCTGTTGATGAACGCCGATGCCGCCATGTATCACGCCAAGGGCATGGGCAAGAATGGCTACAGCTTCTTCGATGTCTCGATGAACACCAATGCGCGCAAACAACTGCAGTTGTTGCAGGACTTGCGCAACGCAATCGAACAGCAGCAGTTGCGCCTGCATTACCAGCCCAAATTCGATGCGCTCAGTGGTCGGGCGGTGGGTGCCGAAGCCTTGCTGCGTTGGGAGCATCCGCAACAGGGCTTGTTGTTGCCCGCCACCTTTATCGAATTGGCGGAAAAGACCGGCTTGATCATTCCCATCGGTGACTGGGTGCTCAATGAAGCCTGTCGGCAGATGGCCCTCTGGCGCGCCGAGGGCTATCAGGATTGGCGGATCGCGGTGAACCTGTCGGCATTGCAGTTCTGCCATGCCGGGTTGGTCAAGAGTGTGGCCGCCGCCCTGGCCCGTCACCAATTGCCGGCCAACAGCCTGACCCTGGAAATCACCGAGACCACCGCGATGAGCGACGCCGATGCCAGTATGGCGGTATTGCAGCAGCTCTCGGACATGGGCGTCGACCTGTCCATCGATGACTTCGGCACCGGCTATTCCAGCCTGATGTACCTCAAGCGCCTGCCGGCCAACGAGTTGAAGATCGACCGTGGGTTCGTGCGTGACCTGGAGCACGACAGCGACGATGCGGCGATCGTCTCGGCGATCGTCGCGCTGGGCCAGGCCCTGGGGCTGCGAATCGTTGCCGAAGGCGTGGAAACGGATGTTCAGCAAAGCTTTCTGACGCGCCTGGGCTGCAACGCTCTGCAGGGCTACTTTTTGGGCCACCCGTTACCGGCCGACAGGTTCATGGCGGATATCCGGCGGGCCGAAGACGCGGCAGCGCCTGACAAGAACGAGGTGTGACAGGTATTCTGGATTCAACCCTAAACGTTTGGTTGAATCAGGAGGCAGCACCCATGGATAAAGTCGTCATTATCACCGGAGGTAGCCGAGGGATCGGCGCCGAGACGGCACTGTTGGCTGCCCGGCAGGGTTATCGCATCTGCATCAACTATCAGTCGGATGAAGCCGCGGCCCTGCGCGTGCTGGAACAGGTCCGCGCGCTAGGGGTACAGGCGATCGCCGTGCGGGCGGATGTCAGCATTGAAGATGAGGTGATCGCGCTGTTTCATCGCGTGGATACCGAGCTGGGCCGTGTCACCGCGCTGGTCAACAACGCCGGTACCGTGGGGCACAAGTCGCGGGTCGATGAGATGTCCGAATTCCGCATCCTGAAAATCATGAAAACCAACGTGCTGGGCCCGATCCTGTGTGCCAAGCACGCGCTGCTGCGCATGTCGCCAAGGCACGGAGGGCAGGGCGGCAGTATCGTCAACGTGTCTTCGGTGGCGGCGCGGCTGGGTTCGCCGGGTGAGTATGTCGACTATGCGGCGTCCAAGGGCGCTCTGGATACCTTCACCATTGGCCTGTCAAAGGAAGTGGCGGGCGAGGGCATTCGCGTCAATGCGGTGCGCCCCGGCTACATTTTCACCGACTTCCATGCCCTCAGTGGCGACCCGGACCGCGTCAGCAAGCTGGAGTCCGGTATCCCGATGGCCCGTGGCGGGCGCCCGGATGAGGTGGCGGAGGCGATTATCTGGCTTTTGTCGGATAAAGCGTCCTACGCCACCGGTACGTTTCTCGATTTAGGCGGTGGCCGGTAAGGCCGCTCAACCTCAGGAATGTAAAGGCTTCAATACTGAATAGCCTTTGATGGAAAACTCTTTCAGTACGCTGGCTTCCGAGTTATCCACGGTGCTGAAGCCATTGCTGGAAAAGCCATCAATCTGCCCGTTGCGGCTATGGCTCTTGTTCAGTTGGCGGTCGTCCAGGTTATCGATGAACCGCAATACCTTGTCCAGGTCGTACGCCGCGTTAGCCCTGGCCTCAGGATCGGTGTTGGCGGCTGTCCAGTCGCCGACCTGCTGTTTCAGGTCATCGAGCAGGTGATAATTGTCGCGGTTGTCCAGAAAGTTCCTCAGTACAGGACTCCGATCGATGATGGTGTCCGCCGAGCGATGATCACCGTTGGGGCGTCCCATCGGGCCGGTCATTTCACGGACTTGTTTCTGTTCCTCTGCGCGCATGTAGTTGGGAGGAATCGGAAGTGACCTGAGGTAGCTAGGTGAAGAAACAGTCATGGGAAGTCTCAGCTTTCAATGAAGGATTACCCACCCTTTGATGTGGGATGGGCGTGCTTCCTTATGTGGTTCATTTCGCAATGTGGTTCCCGTTCAAAACGACCGCACAATCTTTCCCAACGTCTCCATGGCCTTCTCTGAAGCCTCGGTCCAGGGGCTGCCGTAATTCAAGCGGATACAATTTCTGAAACGCTGGGTTGCCGAAAAAATCGGGCCCGGCGCAATGCTGATGCCTTGGGCCAAGGCCATCTGGAACAGCTTGAGCGAATCGGTCTGCTCCGGCAGTTCCAGCCACAGGAAATACCCGCCGGCCGGTTGGCTGACCCGCGTCTGTGCGGGGAAGTAGCGGGCGATGGCGGCCAGCATGGCACTCTGCTGTTCTTCCAGGGCGTAGCGCAATTTACGCAGATGTCGATCATAGCCACCGTGTTGCAGGTAGTCGGCAATGGCCGCCTGCGCCGGCATGGAGGGGCACAGCGAGGTCATCAGCTTCAAGCGCTCGACCTTCTGTGCAAAGCGCCCGGCCGCCACCCAGCCGACGCGGTAGCCCGGCGCCAGGCTCTTGGCAAACGAGCCGCAGTGCATCACCAAGCCTTCGGTGTCGAAGGCTTTCGCCGGTTTGGGCGGCTGTTGCCCGTAGTACAACTCGGCGTAGACATCGTCTTCGATCAACGGCACCTGGTGGCTGCGCAACAGTTCCACCAACGCCTGTTTCTTGGCTTGCGGCAGTGTCGCGCCCATGGGGTTCTGAAAGCTGGTCATGGTCCAGCAGGCTTTGATCGGGTAGCGCTCCAGGCTTTGTGACAAGGCATTGAGGTCGATGCCGTCACGCGGGTGCACGGGGATTTCCACGGCCTTGAGTTTCAAGCGTTCCAGCACTTGCAGGCAGGCATAGAATGCGGGCGCCTCGATGGCTACCAGGTCGCCCGGTTCGGTCACGGCTTGCAGGCAGAGGTTCAGGGCTTCGAGGGCGCCGTTGGTGATCAGCAACTCCTCCATGGGCAGCATCAGGCCGCCGACCATGTAGCGCAGGGCAATTTGCCGACGCAGTTGCGGGTTGCCCGGCGACATGTCGGTGACCACCAGGCGCGGGTCCATTGCACGGCTGGCGCTGGTCAGGGAGCGCGCCAGGCGTGGCAGTGGAAACAGCATGGGGCTGGGGAAGGCCGAGCCGAAGGGCACGGTATTCGGGTCCTTGATGGAGTCGAGTACCGAAAATACCAGTTCGCTCACATCCACTTCGGTGGACTCGTGCACTTGTTCGCTCACGACCGGTTCGGAAAACGGGCGGGGGGCGTGGGTGTTGACGAAGTAGCCCGAACGCGGCCGTGCGCGGATCAGCCCGCGGCGCTCCAACAGGTAGTAGGCCTGGAACACGGTGGATGGGCTGACGCCGTAGGTCTGGCTGGCATAGCGCACCGATGGGACGCGCTGGCCGGGGCCGAGGACGCCGGTGCGGATCAGTTCTGCGATGTCGTCGGCGAATTTTTCGTAGCGTTTCATGGGGGCCTTGGGTGGTTTTTTAGAATGAGCACGGCTAAAGGTGTGGGACGGGGCTTGCTCCCGGTGCCAAGTTGAAACCTGTGGCGAGGGAGCTTGCTCCCGTGGCGGTCTGTCAGCCGACCGGGATGTGGGTCGTGTACATATCCATTGCTGCGGTAACGGCGGCTTAGGGTTCCGCCCTTACGGCGGGTCACTTTTGGAAGAGCGCCAAAAGTAACCAAAAACGCTTTGCCCCACCACTCGGCACCTCGCTCAGGCTCGGTGTGCCCGAACACTGGGTTTTCATCGGTTCATCGGCGCCACAAAGCGGCTATCGGCGGCGCTATGGATCCAGGGCTCGTCGATGTCCGTCACCTTGAAGCGCAGGGTCTGCGAGCTGGTTGTCGGTTTGTCCGCCAGCAGGACCACCGACACCGGTATATCGCTGATTTCCCCCGGTGCCAGGCTGATCTCGGTCTTGCCTTGCAGCTGGAAGCCTGCGGCGTCTTCCAGTTCCAGGCGGTAGTCCTGGCGCTGCTGGGTCTTGTTGATGACCTTGAGGCTGTAGATGTTCTCGATCAAGCCCTGGCTGTTCTCGCGGAACATGCCACGGTCCTTGGTGACATCCAGCGACACCATCGGCCGCCCCACCAGGGCCACCACCAGTGCGGCGATCATCACCAGCAGCACGGCACTGTAGCCGATCAGGCGCGGCCTGAGCAGGTGGGTTTTGCCGCCTTGCAGTTGATGTTCAGAGGTGTAGCTGACCAGGCCACGGGCATAGCCCATTTTGTCCATGATCGAGTCGCAGGCGTCGATGCACGCCGCGCAGCCGATGCATTCCATTTGCAAGCCGTCGCGGATGTCGATGCCGGTGGGGCAGACCTGTACGCACAGCTGGCAGTCGATGCAATCGCCCAGCCCGACGTCGGAGGGTTTGACCTCGCGTTTGCGCGGGCCACGGTGTTCGCCACGGGCCGAATCGTAGGAAATGGTCAGGGTGTCTTTGTCGAACATCACACTCTGGAACCGCGCATAGGGGCACATGTGCATGCACACCGCTTCGCGCAGCCAGCCCGCGTTGAGGTAGGTCGCGCCGGTAAAGAACAACACCCAGAACAGACTGACCCCGCCCATTTGCAGACTCAGCAGTTCGGCGGCCAGGGGGCGGATCGGTGTGAAATAGCCGACAAAGGTCAACCCGGTCAGCACACTGATGCCCAGCCATAAGGTGTGCTTGGCCGAGCGCCGCGCCAGTTTGTTGAGACTCCAGGGCGCCGCCTGCAGCTTGATGCGCTGGTTGCGTTCGCCTTCGGTGACCTTCTCGCACCACATGAACAGCCAGGTGAACGAACTCTGTGGGCAGGTATAGCCGCACCACACACGACCGGCGAATACGGTGATGGCAAACAGCCCAAAGGCGCAGATGATCAGCAACGCCGACAGCAGGATGAAGTCCTGGGGCCAGAAGGTCGCACCAAAAATGTGGAATTTACTCTCCGCCAAGTCCCATAGCACCGCCTGGCGCCCACCCCAGTTCAGCCACACGGTGCCGAAAAACGCCAGGAACAGAAAGCCCGCACCGGCCATGCGCAAGGTGCGGAACAGGCCGGTGAAGCTGCGGGTATGGATCAGGTTGTCGCTGGATTTGGCCTTCACCTTCTTTGGGTGGATGGGCTCAAAGGTTTCCACGGTAGGGATTCTTTCGCTCATGGTCGTTCGCTCATCAGCCTCCATCAGGCCAATGAACTATGCGCGTGGCGCTGTTTGCATAACAGACTCAGCTATGGCGATAAAAAGCGGATCAGATGGGCTGTGATGCAACGTCTGCGACAATCTGCTGCACCCAGTGCCATGCACAGTGCAGCGGTGATTCAGTGCAGCTGGATGCAGATCAGTCAAATCACCGAATCATCATCCGTCGCCTTCACATGCTTGCGACCATCCTGGGCGCCTGCGACGGTCAAGGCATCCGCCTCAGCTTCGGTGATGTAGAGGCGCCGGTCATCGAGTTGCACATAGGACATGGACTTTGCGCTGTCTGTGCTCACGGTCACGTCGGCGGCGTCGAGACGTTGCTCCTGGCCGCTTTCGTCGATCTTGAAGTAACAGGTCTGGTGTTCGATACGGACGGGCATGCTGATTTCCTTTTTTTACCCCGGATAACCTTTAGGGCTAGCGGTTTGCCTGGGGTTCAAGGCAACTGACTGGCGGTCGCTGCTGTCCATCCGGTAACCATCATAAAAAAAGGACAAGCTTAATGGACACGTGGTTGCACGAAGTGTGGCGCACCCTGTTGGCCGAGTTCGCCGATATCGGCGATGCCAGGCAGCTCACCCAAGTCACTGTACGGCTGGTGATTGCCGCGATCCTGGGGGGCATCCTCGGCTTTGAACGGGAACAAAAAGGCAAGGCGGCCGGGGTCCGCACTCACATGCTGGTGGCCTTGGGCGCGGCCTTGTTCGTGCTGGTGCCGCAGATGTCCGGCAGCCAGGCGGACGCCATGAGCCGGGTACTGCAGGGGGTCATTGCGGGGATTGGCTTTCTGGGGGCCGGCACCATTCTCAAGGGCAAGGAAGATGAGGAGGGCCAGCACGTCAAAGGGCTGACCACCGCCGCGGGCCTGTGGATGACCGCCGCGATTGGCGTGGCGGCGGGGATGGGGCGTGAGTCCACGGCGGTGCTCAGTACGCTGTTGGCCCTGGCGGTGTTCAGCATCATGCCGCGGATCGTCAAGCTGTTGGAGAAGGACTGACGATTACCGGCGGCATAATGGTCGGCGGTTCTTCCACCGGCGGCGGCTGGGTTTCCGGTGGTTCTTTCTCCGGGATCGGCTCCGGCTCTGTCGGTGGAAGCGTCGGTTTGTCGATATTCGGGTCCGGGGTTTCCGCTGGGATCGGGATAGTCATCGGTGTGGCCTCCTTTGTGCTTTGCTCTATCGGTGGACAGCCACCCGGGCGAATTGATTCCCCGCCCGATGGCGGCATATCCGCCTGAACTTTTAACCCAGGCCCAGGCTCGGACCTATGACGGCCCGATCCAGGCTGAGCACTGGGCGTCTGGCCATTAGGATCAAGCACACAAGCGCGTCCACAGGGCGTTAGGGGGAGAAGCTCGATGACTGCTGAAACACAGGCTCCAGAAGATTCCCGATTACCGCTGTCCCAGGCGCTGTTATTGCCCCGGATCGCCATTGAAAGCACCACGCCTGTGATCGACGGCGGCGAGTTTGCCGTGAAAGCCGTGGTCGGGCAGCGCGTCAACGTCACCAGCAAGGTGTTTGCCGACGGCCACGACCAGCTTGCGGTGCTGATCCGCTGGCGCGCCCTGGATGAGCAGAGTTGGCACAGCGTGGTGATGACGGATGTCGGCAACAACGGCTGGGAAGGCGCGTTCACCGTCACGACCCAAGGCCCCCACGAATTTTGCATCGAAGCCTGGATCGATACCTTCGCCAGCTTTTGCTATGAACTGCGCAAGAAGCATGAGGCCGGGGTGCCGGTCAGCCTCGAGTTGCAGGAGGGCCGCAGCCTGGTGCTGCAGGCCGCCGAACGCAGTGACAATGAGCTGCGTGACCGCCTGATGCTGCTGCATCACGAACTCTCCGGCTTGCTGGAAACCGAGCAGGTCGCGCAGTTCCTGCACGAAGACAGTGCACACCTGATGACCCAGGCCGACCATCGCGCCTACCTGAGCATCAGTAAGATCTACCCGATCGACGTGGAGCGCGAGCGGGCTCAATTCGCCAGCTGGTACGAGCTGTTTCCCCGCTCGATCACCGACGACCCGGCGCGTCACGGCACGTTCAACGATGTGCACTCACGCCTGGCGATGATCCAGGAAATGGGCTTTGACGTGCTGTACTTCCCGCCGATCCATCCGATTGGTCGCAGCCACCGCAAGGGTCGGAACAACGCGTTGACGGCAGGCCCCGATGACCCTGGCAGCCCCTACGCGATTGGCAGCGAAGATGGCGGCCACGAGGCGATTCACCCGCAATTGGGCAGCCGCGACGACTTCCGCCGCCTGGTCCAGGCGGCTGCCGAGCATGGGCTGGAGATTGCGCTGGACTTCGCCATCCAGTGCTCCCAGGACCATCCGTGGCTCAAGCAGCACCCGGGCTGGTTCAACTGGCGCCCGGACGGCACGATCAAATATGCCGAGAACCCACCGAAAAAATACCAGGACATCGTTAACGTCGACTTCTATGCCGCCGATGCGATCCCTAGCCTGTGGACCGAGCTGCGCGACATTGTGGTGGGCTGGGTGGAAGAGGGCGTGAAGACCTTTCGCGTGGATAACCCGCACACCAAGCCGCTGCCGTTCTGGCAATGGTTGATCAGCGACGTGCGCGCCCAGTACCCCGAGGTGATCTTCCTGGCTGAAGCGTTCACCACGCCGGCGATGATGGCGCGCCTGGGCAAGGTCGGTTATTCCCAGAGCTATACCTATTTCACATGGCGTAATACCAAGGCCGAGCTGAGCGAATACCTCACGCAGTTGGGTCAATCGCCATGGCGCGAGTGCTATCGGCCGAACTTCTTCGTCAACACGCCGGACATCAACCCCGGCTTTCTGCATGAGTCCGGCCGCCCCGGCTTTTTGATCCGCGCCGCGCTGGCCACCATGGGCTCGGGGCTTTGGGGCATGTATTCGGGCTTTGAGCTGTGTGAAGCCGCGCCGGTGCCGGGCAAGGAAGAGTACCTGGACTCCGAGAAGTACGAGATCCGCCCACGGGACTTCACCGCGCCCGGCAACATCATCGCCGAGATCGCCCAGCTCAACCGCATCCGTCGCCAGAACCCGGCATTGCATACGCACTTGGGTTTGAAACTTTACAACGCCTGGAACGACAACATCCTGTACTTCGGCAAGCGCACTGAGGAGGGCGACAACTTCATCCTGGTGGCGGTCAACCTTGACCCCTACAATGCCCAGGAAGCGCACTTCGAACTGCCGTTGTGGGAGCTGGGCCTGCCGGACGACGCCCAGACCCAGGGCGAAGACCTGATGAGCGGCCATCGCTGGACCTGGTATGGCAAGACCCAGTGGACGCGGCTTGAACCGCATATGCCGTTCGGCATCTGGCGCATCAGCGTTGCTTGAGTCCTGTGGGATCCGGCCTGCACAAATAGCCTATTCAGGAGTTTCCAATGGCGAAGAGACCCAGTTCCGCGACGTTCATCAAAGACCCACTGTGGTACAAGGACGCGGTGATCTACCAGGTTCACGTCAAATCCTTTTTCGACGCCAATAACGACGGCATCGGCGACTTTGCCGGGCTGATCGACAAGCTTGACTACATTGCCGAGCTGGGCGTCAACACGATCTGGCTGCTGCCGTTCTACCCCTCGCCACGCCGCGACGATGGCTACGATATCGCCGAGTACCAAGGCGTGCACAGTGACTACGGCACCCTGGCCGACGCCAAGCGTTTTATCGCTCAAGCGCATCAACGCGGGTTGCGGGTCATCACCGAGCTGGTGATCAACCACACCTCCGACCAGCATCCCTGGTTCCAGCGTGCGCGCAAGGCCAAGCCGGGTTCGGCGGCGCGGGATTTCTACGTATGGTCCGATGACGACCAGAAATACGATGGCACCCGGATTATTTTCCTCGACACCGAAAAGTCCAACTGGACCTGGGACCCGGTAGCAGGCCAGTATTTCTGGCACCGTTTTTACTCCCATCAGCCCGACCTGAACTTCGATAACCCGCAAGTCATGAAGGCGGTGCTGTCGGTGATGCGGTACTGGCTCGACATGGGTATCGATGGCTTGCGCTTGGATGCCATTCCCTACCTGATCGAGCGCGATGGCACCAACAATGAGAACCTCCCCGAAACCCACGCGGTGCTCAAGCAGATCCGTGCGGAAATCGACGCCCATTACCCTGACCGCATGCTGCTGGCGGAGGCCAACCAGTGGCCGGAAGACACGCAGCTTTACTTCGGCGAACAAACGGGCGATGACGGCGATGAATGCCATATGGCCTTTCACTTCCCACTGATGCCGCGCATGTACATGGCACTGGCCCAGGAAGACCGTTTCCCCATCACCGATATTCTGCGCCAGACCCCGGAGATCCCCGCCAATTGCCAATGGGCGATTTTCCTGCGCAATCATGATGAGCTGACCCTGGAAATGGTCACCGACAAAGAGCGTGACTACCTGTGGAATTACTACGCGGCCGACCGTCGTGCACGGATCAACCTGGGGATCCGTCGGCGCCTGGCGCCGCTGATGGAGCGCGACCGCCGCCGGATCGAGTTGCTCAACAGCCTGCTGCTGTCGATGCCCGGCACGCCGACCCTGTATTACGGCGACGAAATTGGTATGGGTGACAATATCTACCTCGGCGACCGCGACGGGGTGCGTACGCCCATGCAGTGGTCCATCGACCGTAACGGCGGGTTCTCGCGTGCCGACCCGGCCAGCCTGGTGTTGCCGCCGATCATGGACCCGCAATACGGCTACCTCTCGGTCAACGTCGAAACCCAGACCCAAGACCCGCATTCATTGCTGAACTGGACCCGGCGCATGTTGGCGGTGCGCAAGCAGTCCAAGGCGTTCGGCCGGGGCAGCTTGAAAATGCTCTCGCCGAGCAACCGCCGCATTCTGGCCTACACCCGTGAATACACGGGGGAAGACGGGCGTACCGAAATCATCCTGTGTGTGGCCAACGTGTCACGCAGCGCCCAGGCCGCCGAGCTGGACCTGTCGGCGTTCGCCGGCATGGTGCCGGTGGAGATGCTCGGGGGCAACGCGTTCCCGCCCATCGGCCAACTGCATTTCCTGCTGACCTTGGCGCCCTATGGTTTCTATTGGTTCGTGCTGGCGTCGCAGAACCAGATGCCCAGCTGGCATGTGGAACCTGCGCAAAGCATGCCCGACTTCACCACCCTGGTACTGAAAAAGCGCATGGAAGAATTACTCGAAGAACCGTGTCGCACCACCCTGGAACAGACCGCGTTGCCGACCTGGTTGCCCAAGCGGCGTTGGTTTGCCGGCAAGGACGCGACCATCGACCGTGTGCATATTGCCTATGGCGTACGTTTCGGCGATCCCGCGCACCCTGTACTCCTCAGCGAAATTGACGTGACCAGTGGCGGCCAGGTCAGCCGTTACCAGTTGCCGTTCGGCTTCTTGCCCGAAGACCAGTTCACCAGCGCCTTGCCCCAGCAACTGGCCATGGCCCGCGTACGCCGGGCGCGTCAGGTTGGGCTGGTGACCGACGCGTTCAGCCTTGAGCACTTTGTGCGCGCCGTGATCCAGGGGTTGCAGGCCGGTTCGGTGCTGAATACCGCAGAAGGCGATCTGCGGTTCGAAGCCACCGAGCATCTGGGCAGCCTGGGGCTGACGGAGAGCGCCGAGGTGCGCTATCTCTCGGCCGAGCAGTCCAACAGCTCGGTGGTGGTGGGTGAACACCTGGTGCTCAAGCTGATCCGCAAGGTCAGCAGCGGCGTGCACCCGGAACTGGAGATGAGTGCTTACCTGACGGCCGCCAACTACCCCAATATCTCGCCGCTGTTGGGCTCGGTGATCCGCCGCGATAGCCAAGGCCAGGACAACCTGTTGATGATCGCCCAAGGCTATTTGAGTAACCAGGGCGATGCCTGGGCCTGGACGCAAAACAACCTGGAGCGGGCGCTTCGCGATGAGCTGGCTCAGGCCGTGTCCGAACAGGAGCAGCATTACAACGCCCTCGGCGAACTCAAGGACTTCGCCGGTTTGCTGGGGCAACGCCTGGGTGAAATGCACCAGGTACTGGCCAAGCCGACCGCCAACCAAGACTTCAAGCCTGAAGCCACCACGCTCAAGCACACCCAGGCCTGGGCCAAGGATGTCGGCGCACAAATCGAGCGTGCGCTGCAATTGCTCAAGCTTCATCAACACCAGTTGAACCCCGCCGACCAGGCGTTGGTCAGTGAACTGCTGGCGCAGAAAAAGGCCATCGCCGGGCATGTCCAGGCGCTGGCGAAAGCCACGGCGGGCGGGCTGCGGATTCGCGTGCATGGCGATTTGCATCTGGGCCAGGTGCTGGTGGTCAAGGGGGATGCGTTCCTGATCGATTTTGAAGGGGAACCCGCGCGGCCGTTGCATGAACGGCGTGGCAAGCACAGCCCCTACAAAGATGTGAGCGGCGTGTTGCGCTCCTTTGATTACGCGGCGGCGATGGCCCTGAGTGTGCAGGGGCAAGGCGTGGATAACTCGCCTGAAGCCGAGCAGGCGCGCAAACGCGTGACCGATCGCTACCTCAAGGAGGCGAGGCAAGCGTTCACCGAGGCTTATCAGGTGGCGACGTCTACACTGGCGCATGACTGGCAGGATGCCGGTGGCCAGGATGCAGCGCTGACGTTGTTCAGCCTGGAGAAGGCCGCGTACGAAGTAGCCTACGAAGCGGAAAACCGCCCGAGCTGGTTGCCGGTGCCCTTGCAGGGGTTACACAGCTTGCTCAATGGGCTTGTACCTATATCGAAAAATGCACGCGGTGGAGAGATGATGTCATGAGTTATACGCACAAAGAACCGCTGCAGCCCAAGTTGACTGCAATGCCGGCGTCCAGGGACGTCGAAGCGCTGGTGCGCGCCGAGCACCCGGACCCGTTCTCGATCCTGGGACCGCACGATGACGAGCAAGGGGGTCAATTTATCCGCGCATTTTTGCCGCAGGCCCTGAGTGTCCAGGTACTGAGCCGTGATAGCGGCGAGCCGATCGGCAGCCTGGATCAGACCCAGGTGCCGGGGCTGTTTGTCGGGCAGTTCGGCACCCGCCAGGCCTACCTGCTGAAAATCCACTGGGCCGGTGGTGAACAGATCACCGAAGACCCCTACAGTTTCAGCCAGTTGCTCCTCGGGGAAATGGACCTGTACCTGTTTGCCGAAGGCAATCATCGTGACCTGGGCAGTTGCCTGGGCGCCCAGGTCACCACGGTCGATGGTGTGCAGGGCGTGCGTTTTGCCGTGTGGGCACCGAATGCCCGGCGCGTATCGGTGGTGGGCGATTTCAACATCTGGGACGGCCGCCGCCACCCGATGCGCCTGCGCCATCCCTCGGGCGTATGGGAAATCTTTATTCCACGCCTGCAACCGGGCGCGGCGTACAAGTTCGAGATACTCGGCGCCCACGGGATTCTGCCACTCAAGGCCGACCCCATGGCCCTGGCCACCCAGCTGCCGCCGGACACGGCATCCAAAGTCGCCGCCCCCTTGCAGGTGGACTGGCAGGACCAGGCGTGGATGCAGTCACGCAGCGAACGGCAGAAGAGCAGCGCCCCGTTGTCGATCTACGAACTGCATGTGGGCTCCTGGCAATGCGAGCTGGACGAGGCGGGCGAAGTAGCCCGCCAATACGGCTGGCGTGAACTGGCCGAGCGGTTGATTCCCTATGTACAGTCACTGGGCTTCACCCATGTCGAGTTGATGCCGATCATGGAGCATCCGTTCGGCGGCTCCTGGGGCTATCAGGCGTTGTCGCAGTTCGCACCGAGCGCCCGATTCGGTTCGCCGGAGGATTTCGGCTATTTCGTCAATGCCCTGCACCAGGCGGATATCGGGGTGATCCTGGATTGGGTGCCGGCGCATTTTCCTACCGATACACATGGCTTGGCGCAATTCGACGGCACGGCGCTGTACGAATACGCCAACCCCCTGGAAGGCTTCCACCAGGACTGGGACACCCTGATCTACAACCTGGGGCGTACCGAGGTCCATGGCTTCATGCTGGCTTCGGCCTTGCACTGGCTCAAGCACTTTCACGTCGATGGGCTGCGAGTGGATGCGGTGGCGTCGATGCTGTACCGCGACTATTCCCGCAAGGCCGGCGAATGGGTGCCCAACCGCCATGGCGGTCGGGAGAACCTGGAAGCCATCGACTTCCTGCGCCACTTGAACGATGTGGTCGCACTGGAGGCGCCAGGGGCGCTGGTGATCGCCGAGGAGTCCACCGCCTGGCCAGGCGTCAGCCAGCCCACCCAACAGGGCGGCCTGGGTTTCAGCTACAAATGGAACATGGGCTGGATGCACGATTCGCTGCATTACATCCAGCAAGACCCGGTGTACCGTGCCCACCATCACAACGAACTGAGTTTCGGCCTGGTGTATGCCTGGTCCGAGCGCTTTATCCTGCCGATCTCCCACGACGAAGTGGTGCACGGCAAACACTCGCTGATCGACAAGATGCCCGGCGATCGCTGGCAGAAGTTCGCCAACCTGCGGGCCTACCTGAGTTTCATGTGGATGCACCCGGGCAAGAAACTGCTGTTCATGGGCTGCGAGTTCGGCCAGTGGCGCGAGTGGAACCACGACCAGCAACTGGACTGGTACTTGTTGCAGTACGCCGAGCACAAAGGTGTGCAGAAACTGGTGGGTGACCTGAACCGCCTGTACCGCGAGGAGCCGGCGCTGCACGAACAGGACGATGTACCCCAGGGCTTCCAGTGGCTGATCGGCGACGACGCGGTCAACAGCGTCTATGCCTGGCTGCGCTGGAGCAAGGAGGGCCGGCCGGTCCTGGTAGTGGCTAACTTCACCCCGGTGCCGCGCGAAGCTTACAGCGTTGGCGTACCGTTTGCCGGGCGTTGGAGCGAGGTGATCAACAGTGACGCCGACACCTACGCCGGCTCCAACTACGGCAATGGGGGCACCGTGTTCACCCAGGAAGAACCGCGCCATGGGCAACCGGTGTCGCTGTCGCTGAATTTGCCGCCGCTGGGGGTGTTGATTTTGCGTCCTGAAGGGCTTTGAGGGCTCTGGCATCGGAGAGACGGTTGTCCCAGCTGCTGGCCGGATGCCACAATGCTGGCTCTATCATGGCAATCGAAGCAGGCTGACTTCATGAGCAACCTTGGGCATGGGCTGGACCCGGATTGCGTGATCGAAGAGCAGGTGCGAACGGACCGTTTGCACCAGCTGTTTCGCCAATCGTTCGCCGCGATCTTCGGCAGTTTCCTCGGCGCCGCCATGCTCTGCTGGCTGTGTTGGGACCGCTTCAACCACCAGGTCATGCTGATCTGGCTGGTGGCGTTGTCGGTGTCGTCACTGTTGCGCCTGAAAATGTTCATGGACTGGTTTCGTTGCCCTGATATCGACCGTACGCCCGCACGCTGGGAACGACGTTATGCGGTCACGTTGATGTTGTCGGCCGGGATCTGGGGCATGGGCGCGTTGGCGGTCATGCCCCCCGATGACCGTGTGTCCCAGGTGCTGGTGATGTTGTTTACGGTGGGCATGTCGGTCAGTGCGGTTTCGTGTTATTCGGCCTATCGCTACATGACCCTGGGCGCCATGGCCCTGGTGTTATTGCCATGTACGCTGTGGTTGCTGTTTCAGCCGACCCTGATGCAAGTGGGGGTGGCGATCGCAGTGCTGGTGTTTTCAACCTTCGTGGTCAGCGCGACGCGTAAATTTTCCGATGCCCTGGAAAAGGCCTTTCGCCTGACCCGGCAAATGGAACGCGCCCATAACGCCTCCACACGGGCCGCCCAGACTGATGAACTGACCGGGCTGATGAATCGCCGTGCGTTCTTCGAACACGCGCAGCAGCGGTATGCGCAATGTCGCGATAACCAGCAGCCGGTGTGCGCATTGATGATGGACATGGACCATTTCAAGAGCGTCAACGACACCTACGGCCACCAGGCTGGTGATCACGTGCTGCGGCAGATTGGTGGGGTGATCAGTGCATCGTTGCGCCATTCGGATGTGTATGGTCGCCTCGGCGGCGAAGAGTTTGCGGTGTTGCTGCCCAATACGTCGCTGGAAACCGCGCGCGATATCGCCGAGCAATTGGTCAAGACGATTTCCGGCCTGACGGTCGAGCCGGTGCAGGGCCTGACGGCCAGTCTCGGCGTGGCCCTTGTACGCAGCCCCGATCAGGATCTGCACAGCTTGATGAACAGCGCAGACAAGGCGCTGTATCGCGCCAAGGCCATGGGGCGTAACCAAGTGGCTGTGGCGGAGTGGGGCGTGGCGGAGTAGGGCTCAGTCCCGGCGCATCGATTTGGCCAGCGTCCATGCCACCTGATCGGCGGAATAGGGCTTGGCCAGGAATTCGAAGCCCTCATAGCCACTGTCGGCCAGCTCTTCGCTGTAGCCTGAGGTGAGCACCACCGGCAAGTCCGGCCGTCGCTGGCGCAGCAGCTTGGCCATGGCCACGCCGGTCATGCCGGGCATCACCACATCCGAAAAGATGCCGTCGAAGGCCATCGCGTCCTCACCCGCCAGCGCCAGTGCCTGTTCGGCATCGGTAGCCCAGGTGGTCCGGTAGCCCAGGTCCTGGAGGATCTGGTTGGCGAAACGGCCGACTTCGAGGTTGTCTTCGACGATCAGGATATGCCCCATGGCCATGTCCCGCAGTGGGCTGTGTGCCGGGTCCGGCGCCGTGTGCTGGGCGACCGGCGCTTCCACCTCGGGCAGGTAGAGGGTAAACACCGTGCCTTGGCCCAGGGTGCTGGCCACGTCGATGTTACCGCCGGACTGCTTGGCAAACCCGAACACCTGGGACAGGCCCAGCCCGGTGCCTTTGCCGACGGCCTTGGTGGTAAAGAACGGTTCGAAAATACGCTCGAACGTCTCACGCGGGATGCCCGTGCCCGTGTCGGTGAGGGACACCGTCACGAACGGCTGTTGGACTGGGGCATCGCCACGGATGCGCGGCAGCGCTGAGACGCACGCGACGCGCAGGGTCAGGGTGCCTTGGCCACCCATGGCATCGCGTGCGTTGAGGGCAATGTTGATCAGCGCAGTCTCGAACTGGCTGGCGTCGACACACACATGGCAGGGACGCGCAGGCACTTCGACCTGCACATGAATGCGTGAACCGGTGACGCTTTCGAGCATCTCGCCGATATTTTGCACGCGTCGGCTCAGGTCGAAGGCTTCCGGGTTCAGCGGCTGGCGGCGGGCGAACGCAAGCAACTGGCTGGTGAGCTTGCTGGCTCGCTCGACGGTGTCGGAGACGGCGCCGAGGTAGCGCCGGCGGCGTTCCTCGGACAGCCCTGGCTGGCGCAGAAAGTCCACGGACGAGCGAATGATCGTCAGCAAATTGTTGAAGTCGTGAGCCACACCACCGGTCAATTGGCCGATGGCTTCGAGCTTTTGCGATTGGTGCAGCGCGGCTTCAGCCTGGGTGAGTGCGAGGGTGCGCTCTTGCACCCGTTGTTCCAGGGTGGCGTTCAGTTCGGTGATGGCCGCCAACCCTTCGCGCACGGCAGCGTCGGCGCGTACGCGCTCGATATGTGCCCAGCAGCGTTCGGTGACTTCACCCACCAGCGCCAGGTCATACGGCGACCAGACGCGCTGGGTTTTGTGATGCACCGCCATCAGGGCCGTCAGGCGACCCTCCTTGATCAGCGGGAAGCACACCGTCGCTGTGGCGCCCAGGGCCTGGTAGCGGGCCGACTCCTCGGGCGTGAACTCTATCCTGTTGTCGCGAATCACCAGGGGTTCGCCCGAGTGCAGTTTGCGTACTGCGCGTGCCCCAAACGAGGCCAGGCGATAGCGCCCGACAATGCTGGGCGAACCGGGCGCGGCCCAGTTGCCGCGAATGGTGAAACCGTCTTCATCAGCATCCATATCGGCATAGGCGCAATTGGAGACCTGCAAGTGCTCGGCCAGCAGGCGCGTGGTGATGCTCATGATCGCCTGCGCGTCGGTGGCGCCGGCCACGGCATTGCCGATGGCATCCAGCGCGGCGAGGCGGCGGGCGAGGAAGACGGTGGTGGTGGTTTCGGTGACGGTGTCGAGCAGGCCCACGACCTTGCCTTGGGAGTCGCGGATCGGGCTGTAGCAAAAGGTGAAATACGCCTGCTCAGGGCCGGCGCCACGCTCGATCACCAGGGGATAGTTTTCGATGTAGGTGGCATGGCCTTGATAGGCCGCGTCGGCGATCGGGCTGATTTCGTGCCAGGCCTCTTGCCATATCTCACTGAACGAGCGTCCGAGGGCAAACGGCTTGTCGCCCAGAATCGGCACAAAGGCGTCATTGTACAGCGTCGTCAGGGACGGCCCCCAGACGATGGCCTGCGGGAAGCTTGAAGCAAAGCACAGCGCGACCGTGGTCTTGAGCACGTCCGGCCATTGCTCCAGTGGCCCCAGCGGAGTACTGGCCCAATCATGGCGGCGCACCTGCTCGGCCATGTCGCTGCTGCTTTGCAGCCAATTCATCATTGCACTAACACCTTGTTTGCCACGTACTGTCGATGCCTGAAAGGCAGCCTGACAAGCAACAGACCGGAATCAACGCGGCCAGTTCAGCGCGATTATCCAGGAGATGGCAATTTGATGTCGTCTTTATTTGAGTCGACACCCGCCCAGCATGCCGGGCGGGTGTGCCGCTACTGTTGTGCGCCGAAATCCGCCGTCCAGTAGATCCCCGCATCACTCTTCGGGTCCATGGCGTAGGCCGCACCCAGCTCGCGGAATTGCGGGTTCATCAGGTTCGCGCAATGCCCTGGGCTGGCGAGCCAACCGTCTACCACCTTGCGTGGCGTATCGAGGCCGGCGGCGATGTTTTCGCCGATGTTCTTCGCGCTGTACCCGGCCAGCTCGGCCCGATCGCCCGGAGTGCGGCCGTCGTGGTCCAGGTGGTCGAAGAAGTTGCCGTTGGCCATGTTGCGGGTATGGCTGTTGGCGGCCCCCGCGAGGTCGTCATTCCACGTCAGTGGCGTGGTCGCGTTGAAGGCCTGGGTGCCGCACTGGCGCGCCTGGGCGCGGGCGGCATTGATCAGGTTGAGCAGTTGCTTGCCTTCGGTCGACCAGTCACCCAGGCCGCTGGTCAGCAGCGGTCGGGCCAGCACGATGCGCCAGTCCTGGCCGCTGTTGCTCACGCCGATGTCGACGAATTGCGGGTCCAGCACTACGCGGCAGAAGCTCTCGCGCACGGCTTTCATCGCCGCTTGCGCATCCTTGGGCCCGGACAGGCTGATGGCTTGCACGTTGACCATCGGATACGCCGCCCGCGCCAGCGATTGCTGCAAATCGCCGACATTGGTCGCCGGCAGTACCAGCCGTGTGTCGCTGGTCAGCGGCGGCAGTTCCTGGGAACCCTGGTCACCACAGCGTTGCACCTGGCTGCGGTACTGGTTGATCTGTTGTACCAACTGACTTTCTTCATTCGCCATCGCGCTGGCGCAGAACACCGTAGTGGCGGCCAGCGTCGTCAGGCCCATCATCAATGACAGAACGCGCATGGACGTTACCCTTGAGCTTGAAAGTGCCCATGATGCGCGATCCGGGTGCATCCATGCACCCATTGATCTGAACTTTTTGCCTCAGTTCTTGAATGTCGAGTGTTTGCGACCCTGGTCGCACAAGGCGAACACCACTACCAGCAACGCCGAAACAGCGAGGATGATCACCACGCCATCGGTGGAGTGGGTGGCCGACGCCGCCACCATTGACAGCGCACCCAAGGGTGCCAGGCCGCCGGCGATGGCGGTGCCGATTTCACGTCCGGTGCCGAAGCCCGAGGAGCGCGTCTGGGTCGGGAACTGGCGGCTCAGGAACGAGCCCTGTGGGGCAAACATCATCGGTGCGAGAATGCCGGTGCCAACGCCGATGGCGAGGTAGATCATCAGGCTTTCGCCACTGTTGAGCAGGGCCAGGAACGGGTAGGCGAACAGCAGCGAAAACACCCCGCCGAGCATCAGTACGGTCTTGCTGCTCCACTGGTCGCACAGCCAGCCGAAGCAGGGCACCGCGACGATGGCGATCAGGCTGGCGATCGTCACCGACAATGAGGTGACATGCACATCGACACCTTTGAACTGGGTCAGGTAGGCCAGGGAGAAGGTCTTGAAGATGTAGCTCAGGGCGTTATAGCCAACGGCCACAAAGAACACCACCGCCAGCCCCTTCAGGTCGTTCTTGAACAAGGCCTTGAGCGGCGAAGCCTTGACCTTGGCGGCCTCTTGGCTCAGTTCCTTGAACTGCGGGGTTTCCGGAATGCTGTTACGCACCCACAGGCCGATCCCCACCAGCACGATGCTGCACACGAACGGAATGCGCCAGCCTCCGGCCAGCAGGAACTCATTGCCGTTCATGGTGAGCAAGTACACGGTGAGTGACGACAGCAACAGGCCCAGGTTCAGGCCCAGCGCCGGCCACGCCCCCTGGCTGCCGCGTTTGCCTTGGGAGGCGTGTTCATAGGACGTCACTGCGGCACCCGACAGCTCGGCACCGGCGCCCAGGCCTTGAATGATGCGGATAAACACCAGCACGATCGGCGCCCAGATACCGATGGAGGCGTAACTGGGGATCAGGCCGATCAGTGTGGTACACACGCCCATCAGGCAGAAGGTCAGCACCAGCACTTGCTTGCGGCCGAACTTGTCGCCCAGGTAACCAAACAGGATGCCGCCGAACGGGCGGGCGATAAAACCGATGGCAAAGGTGGAGAACGCCATCAGCGAAGCGGTCTTCGGGTCGCTGTTATCGAAGAAAATCTTCGAGAACACAATAGCCGCCATGGTGGCGTACAGGTAGAAGTCATACCACTCCAGCATGGAGCCGAAGATGGTCGCGGCGGCGACTTTGCGCAGGCGTTTGCGGGTTTGCTCGGGCGTTTCGTGGGTGGCGATAGAGACGGGGGCCGTCATGCTGTACTTCCTTCTGAGTCTTTATAGTTATTGTCAAATGGACGCGTATTGCCGGGTGTTACTGGGGAGTGAACAGGCGGTCGGCGATCATTGCGCCGATGGGCATGGCTGACGTGGCGGCCGGCGAGGGCGCGTTGCAGACGTGCAGCATTCGTGGGGTTTGGGCGAACAGGAAGTCGTGCACCAGGCTACCGTCGCGCATCACCGCCTGGGCGCGAATACCGGCTTCGCAGGGCAACAGGTCGTCGAGGGTCAGCGATGGGCAGTATTTGCGGCACTGCTCCAGATAGCCGGACTTGAACAGTGAGTTCTTCATCTCGGTGGTGCCCGAGCCGAGGTTTTGCCAGAGGGTTTTCCAGAAACCGGGGAAACTGGCGTACTGCGCCACGTCGCGCCAGTTCACCGAGAACTTGCGGTAGTTCTCGCGGCCCAGGCCCAGCACCGCGTTCGGGCCGACGGTCACGCTGCCGTCGATCATGCGGGTCAGGTGCACGCCGAGAAACGGCAACTCCGGGTCAGGAATCGGGTAGATCAGATGGTTGACGAGGGTGTTTTTCGACGCGGGCAGGCGGAAGTACTCGCCACGGAACGGGATGATCTGGTGATTGATCGCTACCCCGGCCAGGGTGGCCAGACGGTCCGACTGCAAGCCGGCGCAGACCACCAGGTGCCGAGCCTGCCAGGTTTCGCCGAGGGTGCTGACGCTGACTTTGTCGGTGTCCTCGTGGATCGCGGTGACGGTGCGTTCCAGGCAGATCTCGCCGCCGCCGCGACGGATCACTTGGGCCATGGTTTCGCAAACCTGGCGGTAGTCGACGATGCCCGTGGCGTCGAGAAACAGCGCGCCCAGGCCGACGATGTTCGGTTCACGCTGACGCAACTGGTCGGCGTCCAGGCGTTCGACATGCATGCCGTTGAGCTGGGCGCGGGCGTACAGCGCTTCCATCCGCTGCATTTCCAGGGGGCTTGAGGCCACCAGCATCTTGCCGCACACCTCGAACTTGATGCCGTGCTCGGTGCAGAACTGTTTGGTAGCTGCGGCGCCGCGCTTGCACAGGTCTGCCTTGAGGCTGCCCGGTGCGTAGTAGATGCCGGCGTGGATGACACCACTGTTGTGACCGGTCTGGTGCCTGGCCAGCACCGGTTCTTTTTCCAGGATCACCACCGAAGCGCCCGGTTGGCGCTTGAGCAGCTCCATCGCGGTGGCCAGGCCGACGATGCCGCCACCGATAATGCAAAAGTCGTGAATCATTGCGTGAAATACCTACCGTTATACATTTTGGTCTGCTTATCAGGTTGTCAGACTAATGTTTTTGTTAAAAAAAGGGCTTGTCCAGGACACGCTATTCATAGGATCAGGCGGTAGTCGGCAGTTCCAGGCTCAGGCGCCGGGCTGCGGCTCGCAAATGCGCCTCGGCACTGGCGGCGGCGCGTTGCGCATCACCGTCGACAATCGCCTGGTAGAGCCGTTGGTGTTCCTGCGTCGCATCAGCGGAGCCGGTGGCAAAACGCGACGCCGAGTTTTCCCAGGCGGTTTTGCGGGCGCTGGCCAACTGGCTACGCAGGAAATCGTGAAAGGCCACGAAGTAGTCATTTTTACTGGCGTCGGCAATGGCGCGATGGAACTCCACATCGGCGATGGCGGCGGCTTCGAAGTTATCGCGGTTGTCCTGCATGGCCTGCAAGGCGCCTTTCATGCGCTGCAGGTCAGCCTCATCGCGGCGCCGGGCAGCGATTGAAGCGGCTTGGGTTTCGATCCACAGACGCACCTCGAACATTTGCGCCAGGTCTGGACGGCGGCCATCTTGCTGCGGAAAACGGAACACTGTACCGGCCGGCGTCTGTGAAATGAACGAACCCAGGCCCCTTCGTGCGGTGATGACGCCATCGGCCTTGAGCTGTGCGATGGCTTCGCGCACCACGGAACGGCTGACGTTGAGCTGCTCGGCCAGTTGCTGCTCTGTGGGCATGCGGGACTCCGGCGGCAGTCGGCCGGAATCGATTTCTGCGCGAATGGCGCTGACAACCCGTACGACCAGCGAGTCGGGGCGTTGGAGCTCAAGCATGGGACAGCCTTGTTGATCAGGTTGTCAGACAATAGTCGTTACGATTTTATCTTGTCAATATTTGTGTCGTATTACGACCGCCAACAGGATCAGCCCCAGCGCGACGCTGAAGGTCGCATGCAGGCCGTTGGCGACCGATTGTGCGGGGGCATTCGTAACATCCGGCGTGGCCCAGGCAAACACTGCGCCGAGGGCCGAAGTGCCGATAATCAGGCCCAGGTTGCGCGACAGGTTCAGCAGGCCCGAGACCGTGCCTCGGTGGGTCGCGTGCACGTCGCTCATCACCGCGGTGTTGTTGGCCGCCTGGAACAGGCTGTAGCCGCAGGTCAAAACCACCAGTGCCGTCAGGTACGCCGGCAGGCCGCTGGCGCATGACAACAGCAGGGCGCCACAGAACAACAAGCCCAGGCCGGCAAGGGTCATGCGGCGGCTGCCGAAGTGGTCGGTGAGACGGCCCGCCGGTACGCCGGCGCAGGCCGCCACGCAGGGGCCAACGGCCATGGCCAGGCCCATCCAGGTCGCATTGAGCCCCAGGCCACGGGACAGATAAAACGGGCCGACGACAAAGGTCGCCATGATCACGGCGGCAATCAGTGCACTCATCGCCAGGCCGGCGCGCAACGGCCCGTCTGCCAGCGCGACACGCCAGCCCAGGCCGGTGGCATTCGATCTGCGTAGCCGATCAGTCGGCAGGTAGCGATAGGCGAGGGTGGTGGCCAGCAAGCCCAATGGCAGGCCGACCAGAAACAGCGCCCGCCAACCCCACAGGCTGAGCAGTACTCCGCCGATGCTCGGACCCAGGGCGGTACCCAGCGCCGACATTGTGCCGAGCAACCCCATGACACGGCCCGTGTGCGCTTTGGTGACGGTGTCGCCGACCAGCGCCAAGGTCATTGCCATCATGCTCGCCGCCCCCAGCCCCTGCAGTCCCCGTGCGACCACCAGCCATGGCAGCGACGGCGCGGCCGCACACAACCCGCAGGCCAGTGCAAACAGCAGCAGCCCGATCAGCAATAAGCGCCGGCGCCCCACGCGATCACCCAGGCTGCCGGCCGCCACAATCACCGCCGTGATTGCCAGCAGATACACCAGTACCACCCACTGCACGGCATGAAATGACGTCTCGAACACCTGCGCCAACGAGGGTAAGCCGACATTGGCAATGCTGGTGCCGAGCGAGGCCAGCAACATGGACAAACACAGGCTCCAAAGAGCGCCTCGGGAGGAGGTCTGCATGGACGATTCCTTGAATGAATGCGGATGTCACCAATCTACGACCTCGTTTAACATGGCGGAAGACGCATGGTTTGCAGTTAATACGTGCGTTTAACGCCTTGTCAGGAGTGCCGATGCCCGATCTCAATCTGCTGATTACCCTGGACGTCTTGTTGAGCGAAGGCAGCGTCGCCGGTGCCGCCAAGCGCCTGGGCTTGAGCCCGTCGGCCATGAGCCGGGCACTGGCGCGTCTGCGCGAAACCACCGGCGACCCGTTGCTGGTCCGCGCCGGTCGCCGACTGGTGCCCACGCCACGTGCCCAGGCATTGCGCGAACAGGTCGGACTCCTGGTGCAGCAGGCCCAAGGCGTGCTGCGCCCCGCACAATCCCTGGATATGCGACGCGTGACGCGCAGCTTTACCCTGCGCACCAGCGAGGAGTTCGTCGAAAGCTTCGGCCCTGCGCTGCTCGCGCGCATCGGCCGGGACGCGCCGGGCGTGCGGCTGCGCTTCATCAATAAAACCGACAAACACACGGACTGGCTCCGCGACGGCAGTGTCGACCTGGAAACCGGCGTGGTCGACGCCGGCGCCGGCCCCGAGGTGCTGACCCAGGCGCTGTTTCGCGACCGGTTGATCGGGGTGGTGCGCAGCGGCCATGCGCTGAGCCAGGGTGAAATCAGCGCTGCGCGTTTTGCCGAAGGCGGCCACGTGTATGTCTCGCGGCGCGGCCAGGACCGTGGCCAGATTGACGATGCCCTTGAAGCGCAGGGCTTGAGCCGGCAGATCTGCACGGTTGTGGCGGGGTTCTCCACCGCTGTCGCCCTGGCCCGCGCCAGCGATCTGATCGCCAGCGTGCCCGAACGCTACACGGCCAATCAGCCCGAGGGGCTGTTCCGGTTTACCTTGCCGGTTGCGCTACCGCCTTTCACCGTGGCGATGCTCTGGCACCCACGTCAGGACGCCGACCTGGCCCATCGCTGGCTGCGCGGCTGTTTGCGTGAGGTGTGCCTGCAACAGGTACAATCGCCGTTGCCTTGACGCGAAACCCCAGGAATTTGCATGTTCAGCCTTACCCGTTACACCACGCCGTGCCCCGAAGCCATCAATGGCCAGATCCTGCAGATGGTGGTGGACAACCTCACCGACATCAGCAGTGTCGCGTTGCCGCCGAGCAACTTGCTCTACAACATCTACCAATACGCCATCGGTTTTGAGGTGCACCTGTACCTGGAGGCCTTGGATGGGGCAAAGGGCATCGCCGTCGAACTGGTCGTGGCGATGGAGGAGGAACAGGTGGTGGGCTTTTGCCTCTATCTGCCGGTGAAGGATGATCCGCACGCCTGCGGTATTGCCTTCATGGCCGTGCAAGCCGGGTATCGGCGCCAGGGAATCGCGCGGGCGATGCTGCAGGACGTACTCGCACGCTATCCCCATGCCGAGCTGGCGTGCGCCGTGGAAAAGGTCGCGACCTTCGAGGCCATGGGGTTTCAAGTGCGTGGTGCGCGTGGCACGCAGGTGCTGATGAACACTCGCGACTATGGCACCGACGGCCTGATGGGCGTGCTGGATGTCGCGGCCATCTACCGCTCGTTGGAAGTGCGGCAGATTCACACCTACCTGCTGCAAAAACACGGCAAGCGCGCCATGGTCGATGCCGAGAAGCAGCGCGATCGCCATCTGGATCAATTGGCGCGCAAGGTGCAGTTGTTTCTACAGGCTCGCGGCTGAAACACGCGCCCTTGCGGCAGATGTACGTTTAACTGCGATTGACCATCGCGAGGATCGTCGCCAGCAGTTCCTGTTGCGCCTCTTCACGGCTGAGTTCGCCGCTGGCGGCGGCCTGGGACAGGGCTTCCGCTGCCCCCAGCATGGCCCGCAGCCCGGCTTGGGAAACCTGCCTGCCAGGGGCAAATGGCGACAGCGCCTCACGGCATTTATCGAGGAAGATCGCCTCGTATCGTCGCTTGAGCGCCTCCAGTTCCGGCGAGCTGCTGAGTGCGGCGATCACCCCGGGAATCTCCCGGCCCTGCAGTAACACGCAATCGACGTAACACGCGGCGATCACCCCGGCCCGATCTTCCAGGGTGGCCGCGCTGGCTTCGATGGCCTCGGCAAAGAGCTGATTCTGCCGCCCGTCAAAATCTTCATACAGCGCAGCCAACAACCCCGCCCGCGTGACGAAATGGTCATACACCACCGGCTTGGTGACACCTGCCAGTTCCGCCAGGCGGCCCAGCGTGAGCGCGTCGGTGCCTTCTTCACGCACCAGTTGCCAGGCCACTTCGAGCAATTGGCGAAAACGATCTTCGCGAGACAAGCGTCGACGTGGGGCAGGGGATTCATGACTTGACATGCTTATATACCAAACGTAACTTACTGGAGGTAACTTACTAAAAGTAATTTATGTGCAGCCTAAACCGAAAGGGAGTCATTGTCATGCACGCTTTGATCGTTGTTGCTCACCACGACCCGGCATCGCTCACCCACAGCCTGGCGGCGCAGGTCGCTGCTGGCCTCACTGCGTCCGGGCACAGCTATGAAATCGCTGACCTTGCGGGCGAAGGCTTCGATCCGCGCTATACCCTGGCCGATCACCGGGTGCATCGCGCCCGTGCCACCCCACCGGCTGACGTGCTTGCCGAACAGGCGCGTATCGACCGCGCGGATGCGTTGGTGCTGGTGTTTCCGATTTATTGGTGGTCGTTGCCGGCTTTGCTCAAGGGCTGGGTGGACCGCGTGTTCGTCAACGGTTGGGCGATCGATTACGGCCCGGATTTGCCGGTGGTGAAAAAGCTGCGCCATGTGCAGGTGCACTTGCTCGCAGTCGGTGCGGCGGATGAGGGGGCGTTTGAGCGGCACGGTTACGCCCAGGCCATGCGCACGCAAATCGACTACGGCATCTTTGATTACTGCGGGGCGCAGGTGGTGACATCGCAGCTGTTGCTGGAATCGGAAAGTGGCACTGCGCAGGCGCATTTGCAGACGGCGAAGGCCATCGGGCAGAGGGTGTTTGAGGACGAGCCGGTCGCCAGCTGATTCAGCCTTCGCGAAACAGGTCGTGGGCATCCAGCAAGCGGTAGGCAATTTCCGGGCGTTTCTCCATGCCGCGACGAATCGCCGCCGGGATCGCCTGCCGGGTCTTGCGACACATACCCGGCAGTTCATCGATGACGATCTGGATCCCGCGCATGCTCTTGACCTCGGTATGCCCCGGCGCGATATGCAGGCGGATGCCCAATAACTCGTACATCCGCTGTTGCATGTGTTCCAGGTCTTGCAGGCTCTTGAGGTCTTCGAGGCGTTCGATCAGGCGTTTCTCTTCCTGGCGCGTCAGATGCAGGATACGTAAGTCGGCACCGGGCACGTCCAGCAATTGTTCGCGATCGCAAACGCAGGCGCCGGGTGGGCAGGGTTGGCGAATTGTCATGTGCACGACCTCCCCATTCCGACGCCGCCGGCTTCAGTAGCTCAGCGTAACCCCAAGGCTACCCAGGGCCTTCCAGTATTCAGGATAGGTCTTGGCCACGCAGTCGGGGTCTTGGATGCGGATACCCGAGACTTTCAGCCCGGCCAGGGCAAAGCACATGGCGATGCGGTGGTCGGCGTGGGTGTCGATCAGCGCCGCGCATGCGGTGCCGGCGAGTGCCGGGTCGCTTGCCACCAACAGATCGTCGCCTTCGATGGTCGCCAGGCCCGGGCGGATTTCGTTGAGGCCGTCGTGCAGGGCCTGTACGCGGTCGCATTCTTTCACGCGCAGGTTGGCCAGTTCCGTGAAGCGGACCGGCGTGTTATTGAAGGCGGCGAGCACCGCCAGGGTCGGGATCGCGTCCTGCATCTGCGAGCCGACCACCTCGGCCTGCATGTTCGGGAATTGCGCGATCACGGCCTGGGCCTTGGCGTCCGGCTGGGTGAAGTCCTGCGCCGCCACGCCGATATCGATGCGACCACCGGTCAACACTTCAGCCGCCCACAGATAGGTGGCGGCGGAGGCGTCGGGTTCGATCAGGTAGTCATGCGCGGTATAGCCGGTCGGAGCCACGCGCCAGGTGCTGTCGTCGACTACCTCGACCTGCGCGCCGAAGGCCCGCATGCAGTCCAGGGTCAGGTCCACGTAGCCGCGGGCGCCGATGTCCTTGCCGGTCAACGCCACGTCAATCGGTGCTTCGCCGCAGGCCGCGAGCATCAGCAGGGCCGACACGTACTGGCTGGACAAACCGCCATCGATCTCGAAACGCTTGGCTTGCACCTTGCCCACGCCGTGCACCGTCACCGGCGGGCAGCCGGTGGGGCTGTCGACGCGGATACCGTTCTGGCCAAGGGTCGCCAGCAGCGGGCCGATCGGGCGTTTTTGCATATAGTCGTCGCCGGTCAGTACCACGGTGCCTTGCACGGTGGCCACGGCGGCGGTGAGAAAACGCATGGCGGTGCCGGCATTGCCGAGGAACAACGGTTGTGCAGGCAGTTGCAGTTTGCCCGTGCTGGTGACGACAAAGGTGGTGTCGTCCGGCTCATCGATGGTCACGCCCATCTGGCGCAGCGCCACCGACATATGGCGGGTGTCATCGCTCTTCAGCGCACCACTCAGGCGGCTGGTGCCCTTGGCCAGGGCCGCCAGCAACAGGGCGCGGTTGGTAATGGACTTGGAGCCGGGGGGCGCGACCTTGCCGTTCAGGGGGAAGTTGGGCGGTGTCACGGTCACGGTTTTCTGCGAACTCAAGGTACAAGGCTCCTGGTCAAGGCAAGGTGGCTGGCGCGGCCAACGGGCGGACCCGAATAATCGGGTATAGGCGCGGTGCTTGTCGAGCGGGGATCACCGCCGAGCGGCATTTTCCGCAGTGCGGTCGATGCTCGGGTGGTTCAGGCCGCTACCGGTCCCAGGACAAGAGCTGTAGGTGGATGACCCCTTGCAAGGTAGGCGTATACCCAAATCCGACGCAGGACAAATGCGTCTGCTCAATGGGACGTGCGTGCCATGTAACTTTTCCTACGCTGTGGCTCGGTGGACAAGCGCGGGTGGTGGGGTAAGTTCAGGTCGCTCCCCATCCCGGGGAGTTTTCAATCAAGGAGTGACTGAAATGAACAAACCCCAGACTCAACTCAAGCATGGTCGTGTCGTGACCCCGGCCAGCCGTGGCTCGGTCGCGGTGGAACGCGGGCTGCTGGGCAACTGGCAAGTCAACGAAATGGAAGGCGGCAAGAACTTCCCGGCACTCAACGCAGGGCCGTTTCCTGCGCCTTATCAAACCGATGACCAGAGTGTCACGCCACCTGCCGATGGGCATATCCTGAGCGGTGGCAAGACTGACGATCGCGACTGCCTCAACTTCACCGATGAAGAGATGAGCAAGAAGCTCAATACGCCGTTTACCTGGCCGTTGTTGAACGTCGAGGCCGGCCAGGTGTTCAAGGTGCAGTGGGAATACACCGCGCCCCACGTCACCCGGGGCTACCGCTGGCTTATCACGAAGGATGGCTGGGACCCGAAACAGCGCATCAGCCGCGCTCAGTTGGAAGCCAAGCCGTTTTTCGAGGATTTCTACACCCAAGTGCCGTACTACCAACATGCCGACGCGCTCAAAGCCAAGGTCGAGCATCAGGTGACGCTGCCCAAGGGCAAGAAGGGCCGGCACGTGGTGGTGCTGATGTGGATCGTGGCCAACACCGGCAATGCGTTCTACCAGGCGTTTGATCTGGACTTCAAATAAGCCGGCTTAACGCTTGGCCAACCAGTAATCATGTAGCGCCCGCGCAGCCGGTTCGATTTCGCTGACCCGCTGTTGATGGGCGCCTACATCCAGGTCTGCCGGCAACTCGAAGTTATCCTGCTCGGCGCACCAGGAGATCTTTTCCAGCGCCGCGGCTTCGGCAGCCGGCAACTCTGGCCAGTTGCCGATGGCCGCACCACGGATGTAACCAAAGCACCACTCTTCGGCGAGCGTGACGGCTTGGCCCTGATGGTCGGTGTCATCAAAACGTGCCTTGAACGCCTGGGCGTCGGTCGCCAACTGCGCCGCCAGTGTATTCATATGCCGTACGCACAGTTCCAGGAAGCGCTGGGCCTCGTCCACGCTTTCCCAGTCGGGATTTTGCCCACCCCAGATCGCCGGAAACCATTCGCCGACTTCCACCTGCGCGGGGCTGGAGACCAACGCCGTGAAATAGCCGTCGAGTTCGGCCAGGTTCAGCACCGAATGATCGTCGCCGTACTTGAGCAGGGTGTCTTCGAGAAATTCGAAATCGGCGGGGGCGAGGGGTTGGGCGTGCATGGGCATATCCTTTAAGCGTCGAGCGCTGCGGGTGGTCAGCTTAGAGCGCGAAGGATGGCGCTTAGGCCGGCTTTTTTCCAGTGTTTTCCCAGCGTTGGCACAGCTTGCTCACGCACACCGAGCCGATGACGGCCAGGATGATCGGCACCAGAAAGTCATGCTCGATACGGGTGAATTCCGCCACCAGCACAATGGCGGTCAACGGCATGCTCATGCTGGCCGCCAGGAAGGCCGCCGCGCCGATGATTGCAAAGGCACCCAGCGGTACGCCGGGGAGCACCAGGCTCCAGGCACCGCCCAGGATGATCGCCAGTAATGCGCCATTGGCCAGGCCGGGTGTCAGCAGGCCGCCCTCGGCGCCGGCGCGCAAGCTGGCAGCGGTGACCAGCACCTTGGCGACCAGCAACACGGCGGCCAGGCCAATGCCCAGTTCATTATCAAAGCCCAGTTGCGCCGGGCCTTTGCCGTTGCCGAGGATCTGCGGCAGCAGCATGGCCAACCCGCCAATCAGGCTGAAGTTGAGCAGCGCCAGCATCGGCAGGCGCCACCCGCGTGCCGCATGGGCCCTGGCGGCGCCGGTCAGTCGGGTAAAGCCGTAGGCGGCCACGCCGAACACCGGTCCGCACACCACGGCCCAGGCGATCAGCGCCGGGCTCAGCACAAAGTGCGGCACGACGTATTGCGCTTCCGCCCCCAGCCCGAGCCATGCCACCGCTGCGCCGATAGCCGACGTGGCCAACGCCATCAGTGCGGCCGGCCAGCTGAATGCGCCCACCAGCACTTCCAGCACAAACACCGCGCCGCCCAACGGTACGTTATACACCGCCGCCAGCCCGGCGCCCGCACCACAGGCGACGAGCAGCCGGTGCATCTCCGGCGTTAGTCGTGCGCGTTGGGACAGCCAGGTGGCGGCCAGCGCGCCAACCTCACGGGGCGCCACTTCACGGCCCAGGGGCGAGCCGAGCGCCACCGTGATGATCTGCAAGACGGCGTGGGCGAGGGTGGTCTTGGCCGGCATGATCGGCAGGCTTGCCGACACGGCCTGCTTGACGCTCACCAGCGGGCGGCCATAGCGATAGAGCGTCCACCAGCCCAGCCCGGCCACCAGCCCGCACACCATCAGCACGTGCAGGCGGCGTTCGGGTGTCGCGGCGGTCACGCCCCACAAAAAGGTTTGATGGCTGACCAGGCTGTCGAGGCTGTAGCCGTACGCCAGGTGTTGAATGCCGTGCAGCAACAGCGCCAGGCACATCCCGCCCAAACCCGCGCCGATACCGGTCAACACGACCACCAGGGCCAGCGTCAGCGACGAACGAAACGTGGGCGGCATAAGGTTGCTCCAGGCTAGGGCCCTGATGGTATAACCGATCAGTCGCGTCTGCTGGAGGAAATGTATCGGTACTGCATGCAGGGCGCGCCTGCAACATTGCATTACTTTGCCAGTCCCGTTTTTGGCCGATGCGCCGTCGCGCACCCTTGTTATAGTTCGAGCCTTATCACTCGCCAGTCAGGGATCACTGCCATGTCCGAATACCAAGCTTTCGTCGTCGAACTCACCGGCAACGTTGCCCATGTGCAGATCAACCGCCCGGAAAAGATCAACGCGATGAACGCGGCGTTCTGGACCGAAATCATCGACATCTTCCAATGGATCGAAGACACCGATGCCGTACGTGCGGTGGTGCTCAGCGGCGCAGGCAAGCATTTCTCGTCGGGCATCGACTTGATGATGCTCGCCTCGGTGGCCAACGAGTTCGGCAAGGATGTCGGGCGCAACGCACGCCTGCTGCGGCGCAAGATCCTCGAACTGCAAGCCTCGTTCAATGCCGTCGACAATTGCCGTAAACCGGTATTGGCGGCGATCCAGGGTTATTGCATCGGCGGTGCCATCGACCTGATCAGCGCCTGTGACATGCGCTATGCCGCCGAAGGGGCGCAGTTCTCGATCAAGGAAATCGACATCGGCATGGCCGCCGACGTCGGCACCTTGCAGCGCCTGCCGCGCATTATCGGTGACGGCATGCTGCGCGAGTTGGCCTACACCGGCCGCCAGTTCGGTGCCGAAGAAGCGCGTGACATCGGCCTGGTCAATCGTGTGTATGCCGACCCGGAAAGCCTGCTGGCCGGGGTGATGGAAATCGCCCATGAGATCGCCGCCAAGTCGCCGATTGCCGTGACCGGCACCAAGGCCATGATCAGCTACATGCGTGATCACACCATCAATGACGGTCTGGAATACGTTGCCACCTGGAACGCGGCTATGTTGCAATCCAACGACCTGCGCGTGGCCATTGCGGCCCACATGAGTAAGCAGAAACCCGAATTCGTGGATTGACTGACATGACCCCAGGCTGGATAACCACAACCCTGCTCGACAACGACACGCCAGGCGGCTGGGCCGTCGCCCGCAGCCGTGACGGCTTTTTGCATGACAGCAATGGCCCGCTGTTTCCCAGGGAGTGGCTCAAGCGCCAGGACCTGTCGGTGTTTGCCGAGCATGGCATCGGCCACCTCGACGGTGAACCGGTGTACTTGCTGGAGCTCAACTCGGCCGACCAGGTGCCGGGTTGCAGTTGGCAGGGGTTGCGCGGCTTTATGCTGCAAGGTGATCACACGCTGTACAAAGTGTTGGGCTACGCCGCGCAGATCGGCACCTGGGCGCGGGAGCACCGTTTTTGCGGCAGCTGCGGCCAGGCGATGGTTCAGGTTCCACGCGAGCGTGCGATGTATTGCCAGGCCTGCGACCTGCGCAGCTACCCACGGATCTCGCCGAGCATGATCGTGCTGGTGACCCGTGGCGACGAGATTCTACTGGCGCGTTCGCCGCGCTTTGTCACGGGCGTCTACAGCACCCTGGCCGGGTTTGCCGAGCCGGGCGAGTCGGCCGAAGACTGCCTGATCCGCGAGGTGCGCGAAGAGGTGCAGGTGGAGGTCAAGAACATCCAGTACATGGGCAGCCAATGCTGGCCGTTCCCGCATTCGATGATGCTGGGGTTCCATGCCGAATACGCCGGGGGCGATATCGTGCCCCAGGCCGACGAAATCGAAGATGCGCAGTGGTTCAACATCCACGAGCTACCGCCGTTGCCGGCCTCACGCTCGATTGCGCGTTACCTGATTGACCTCTACCTGGCGCGTCGTCTAGGCCACGCTGAACCAGTGCTGCCAGGCTAGGCGTACCGTCAGGCCGAGCACCACAGTGATAAACACCGGCCGAATGAATTTGGCGCCGCCGCTGATCGCGCTGCGCGCGCCAAAGAACGCGCCGCACATCACCGAAAGGCCCATGGCCAGGCCGACGATCCAGTCCACCGAGCCATTGATGATAAACACCGTCAGCGCCGCCGCGTTGCTCACGAAGTTCATGCTGCGCGCCACGCCGCTGGCCTTCACCAGGTCGATCGGGTGCAGCAGCATGGTGCTCACCGTCCAGAACGCACCGGTGCCGGGGCCGGCCACGCCGTCGTAGAAGCCCAGGCCAAAACCTTGGGTGGCTTGCCATTTCTTCTTGATCGGTGCATCGGCATCCAGCGGTGCCTTGGGTGTGCCGCCGAACAGCAGGTACACGCCACAGGCGAACACGATCACCGGGAGCATTTTGTTCAGGGTTTCGGCAGGCAGGTAGTGGGCGACCACGGCACCGGTCAGCGCGCCGACCAGCGTACCGATGATGGCGTGCACCCACTGGCGCGGGTTGAACAGCTTGCGTCGATAGAAGGTGAAGCTTGCCGTGGCGGAGCCGAACGTCGAGCTGAGTTTGTTGGTGCCCAACACCAGGTGCGGCGGCATGCCGGCGGTAAGCAGGGCCGGCGTGGTGAGCAACCCGCCGCCGCCGGCGATGGCGTCGATGAAACCGGCAATGAAGGCTACGACGGCGAGAATGGCTAGGGTGGTGAGGTCAACGCTGAGTTCGAAGGGCATGGGCAGGGCTTATTATTGGCAGGGCGCTAAGCGAGAGGCGGTCATCTTACCCGTGTGATGCACCCAGATCCAAATGTGGGAGGGAGCAAGCCCCTCCCACTTTTTCCAGCGTGATCAGCTGTGGCGTTTGTCGAGCCATTCCAGCGCGGTGCGCCACACGCAGATCCCGAGGAAATAAGCCGACATCAGCGACCACAACCCGAACGTCCACGGGTTGGTATTCGGGTAATCCACCACCATCAGAAAGCTGCACAACAGCCAGATCGTGGTCACCGCGATATTCAGCGGCATGAAACGCTTCACTCGAAACGGATGCAGAAACTTCATCGGCGTCACGGTCAGCAGCGCCAGGCCAATCACCGTCAACAAGGTGACCCAGGCTTCGGGCTGGATGATATATACGCACAACGCCACCACGTTCCACGCGGCCGGGAAGCCGACGAAGTAGTTGTCCTTGCTCTTCATGTTCACATTGCAGAAGCAGAACAGCGACGACACCAGGATCACCGACACCGTAAACAGATGGGTAAAGTCCGGCAGGTCGATATAGCGGTAGATAAACAAGGCCGGAATGAACACATAGGTCAGGTAATCAATCACCAGGTCCAGCACCGAGCCATCAAAGCTGGGCAACACCGTGCTCACATTGACCCGTCGCGCCAGCGAGCCGTCGACGCCATCGACCACCAGCGCCAGGCCCAGCCACAACAGGCAAGCCTTGGGCGAGTTTTCCAGCAGTGCCAGGGTCGCCAGGAACGCCAGCACCACACCGGTGGCGGTAAAGCCGTGGGCGCCCCAGGCTTTGAGTCTGGCTACATGCAGGGTCGATATCACGGGCGGATCTCCAAAAGGTGAAACAGGGCAGCCGACGACGTAACGCCGTCGAGTCTGGCCAGGGAATGCAGTTATCGACCGGGAAGGGGGGGATAAGGTTCACCACCCCGGCGTATCCCTTAGCGTAGCAAGCGTAAGACGTTTCGGCATCAGCCCTGACGGAACACCAGGGCCTTTAAACCGCTTTGAGGGTCGACGTCGGGGAATTCCGGCGGGTTTGCCAGGCGTTCCACAAAGCGCAGGCCCGGCGCTTCGCGAGTTACGCCATCAATCAAGAAGTCTTCGCCGAAGGCCGGGTCGTTCATGCAGGCCAGCACCGTGCCCTGTGCTGTAAGCAGATCCGGCAGGCGGCGCAACACGCGCTGATAGTCCTTGGTCAATAAAAAGCTGCCTTTCTGGAACGACGGTGGGTCAATGATCACCAGGTCGTAGGGACCGCCGTTGATGACCTTGGCCCAGGATTTGAACAGGTCGTGGCCCAGAAACGTGACTTTGCTCAGGTCATGTCCATTCAGGCGATGGTTGTCGCGGCCACGGCTGAGGGCGCCACGGGCCATGTCCAGGTTCACCACATGTTCGGCGCCGCCTTCGATCGCCGCCACCGAGAACCCGCAGGTATAGGCAAACAGATTGAGTACCCGCTGGCCTGTGGCCTGTTCGCGTACCCAATTGCGGCCGTAGCGCATATCGAGGAACAGCCCGCTGTTCTGTTTTTTACCCAGGTCGATCAGGTAGCGCAGGCCACCTTCGGTAATCGTCAGCTCATCTACCGCGTCGCCCACCAGCCATTCGGTGGTGCTTTGCGGCAGATAACGGTGTTGCAGGGCGACGGTGTAAGCACCCAAGTGCGTCTGCAGCAACTGTTTCAAGGCTTCCAGCTGGGCAGGCTCCGGCTCCTTGAACAACGCGACCAGCACCACGCCTTGCAACCAGTCCACGGTCAGTTGCTCCAGGCCCGGCCAGCAGCGGCCACGGCCGTGAAACAGGCGGCGGGTCTCCGCCGGTGGGCTGGCCAGGGCGGTGAGCAGGTGAGCGTGCAGGGTGGCGAGTGCGTCTGGGGTCATCGTCGAGCGTCGGTCATTGAGCGGGCGGCATTTTAAACACAGTTGGGTGGTTTCGGGGGGCTTGAGCACGATGTGCTGGTAAAAAGCCGATTGGCAGTGATTCATGCTCAAACCGCTGCAAACCGCGCCTGATAACAGGCAAAAAATCCTCAAGCACCCACATAAACTGGAAAAAAAGCCCGGAGGTGCTCATGAACGGTTTCGCAAGTGCAGTCAATCACACGGCGTTGGATCAGCAAGAGCTGGACGAATGGCGTGACGCCCTGGCTTCACTGGCCTCCCACGCCGGGCCTGCGCGGGCGCGGCAGATCCTCGACCTGCTCGCCCGCGAGGGCAGTGCGCCGCACATCGACTGGAAGCCGCGCCACGGCACGCCGTATATCAACAGCATCAGCGTCGAGCAGCAGCCGGCCTTTCCCGGCGACCTGGCCACCGAAGAGCGCCTGGCCTCGTGGGTGCGCTGGAATGCATTGGCCATGGTGGTGCGGGCCAACCAGGCCTACGGTGAACTGGGTGGCCATATCGCCAGCTACGCCAGTGCCGCGGATTTGTTCGAAGTGGGCTTCAATCACTTTTTTCGGGCCCGCAACGAGCATTTTGGCGGTGACCTGGTGTTCTACCAGCCGCACTCGGCGCCAGGCATCTATGCCCGGGCCTTCCTTGAGGGGCGCTTGAGCGAGAACGACCTGGCGCACTATCGCCAGGAGCTGGGCGGCGCAAAATCCGGCGCACGCGGCCTTTGCAGCTATCCGCACCCTTGGTTGATGCCGGACTTCTGGCAGTTCCCCACCGGCTCCATGGGCATCGGCCCCATCAGTTCGATTTTCCAGGCGTGTTTCATGCGCTACCTGCAGCACCGCGGCCTGCAGGACACCACCGACCGCCACGTGTGGGGCGTGTTCGGTGACGGCGAAATGGACGAGCCGGAAAGCATGTCGGCGCTGACCCTGGCCGCCCGTGAAGGGCTGGACAACCTGACCTGGGTCGTCAACTGCAACCTGCAGCGCCTCGACGGCCCGGTGCGGGGCAACGGGCGGATCATCGACGAACTGGAGGCGTTGTTCGCCGGCGCCGGCTGGAACGTGATCAAGCTGGTGTGGGGCTCGGACTGGGACGCTTTGCTCGCCCAAGACACCGACGGCTCGCTGGTCGACACCTTGTCGAATACCGTCGACGGCCAATTTCAGACGTTCGCCGCCAAGGACGGTGCCTACAACCGCGAACACTTCTTCGGCCAAAGCGCGGCCATGGCCAAGCGGGTCGAAGGCATGAGCGATGAGCAGATCGACGGCCTCAAGCGGGGTGGCCACGATATGCTCAAGATCCACGCGGCCTACCACGCCGCGCGCCGGGTCAAAGGCAAGCCCACGGTGATCCTGGCCCAGACCAAAAAGGGCTTTGGCATGGGTGAGGCCGGGCAGGGCAAGATGACCACTCACCAGCAGAAAAAGCTTGATCGTGAGGCATTGATCGCCTTTCGTGACCGCTTTCGCTTGCCGTTGACGGATGAGCAGACCGAATCCCTGAGCTTCTATAAACCTGGCGACGACAGCCTGGAAATGCGCTACCTGCACCAGCGCCGCGCAGCCTTGGGCGGTTATGTGCCGAGCCGTGCCCAGCAGGCAGCGCCGGTCAGCGTGCCGCCGCTGACGGGTTACGCCGGCTTCGCCACCGGCGCCGACGGTAAGGAAATGTCCACGACCATGGCCTTTGTGCGCATGCTCACCAACCTGCTCAAGGACAAGGCGCTCGGCCCGCGCATCGTGCCCATCGTGGCGGACGAGGCGCGTACCTTCGGCATGGCCAATCTGTTCAAGCAGATCGGTATTTATTCCAGCGTCGGCCAGCGTTACGAGCCCGAAGACATCGGGTCGATCCTCAGCTACCGCGAAGCCACCGACGGGCAAATCCTTGAAGAAGGCATCAGCGAAGCCAGCGCCATCAGCTCCTGGGTCGCGGCGGCCACCAGCTATTCGGTGCACGGTCTGCGCATGCTGCCGTTCTACATCTATTACTCGATGTTCGGCTTCCAGCGCGTCGGCGACCTGATCTGGGCCGCCGCCGATCAACGCGCCCGGGGCTTCCTGCTGGGGGCTACCGCCGGGCGCACCACCCTGGGGGGCGAAGGCTTGCAGCATCAGGACGGCAGCAGCCACCTCACGGCGGCCACCGTGCCCAATTGTCGCGCCTACGATCCGGCGTTTGCCGGCGAGTTCGCAGTGATCCTCGACCACGGCATGCGGCAAATGCTCGAGCAGGATGTGGATGAGTTCTACTACGTGACCCTGATGAACGAAAGCTACCCTCAGCCCAGCCTGCCGGTGGGCGTGCAAGCGGCGATCATCAAGGGTATGTATCGCCTGGAAGGCGCTGCCGAGGCACAAGTGCGCCTGCTCGGGGCCGGTACGCTGGTGCGCGAGGTCCAGGCTGCGGCACAACTGCTGGCGGACGATTGGCAGGTGGCGAGCGAAGTGTTCAGCGTGACCAGTTTCAGCGAGCTGGCCCGGGATGCACGGGAGGTGGAACGGTGGAATCGCTTGCATCCGCAGGGCGTCAAGCGGGTCAGTCACCTGGCTGAATGCTTGCCCAAAGGCGTGCCGGTGATCGCGGTCTCCGACTATGTACGGGCCGTGCCGCAGATGGTGGGCTCGTATCTGGACTCCAGCTACACCGTGCTCGGCACCGACGGCTTTGGGCGCAGTGATACACGGGCGGCGCTACGGGATTTCTTTGAGGTGGACCGCCATCACCTCGTGCTGGCGGCGCTGACGGCGTTGGTGGAGCAGGGCAGTTTGGAGCGCGAAGTGTGCCGGCAGGCGATTGAGCGATATGGCTTGCAGGCGGAGCGTGACCCGTCCTGGATCGCCTGAACCACAGAGATCAAATGTGGGAGGGAGCAAGTCGAATCGTCGCACCGCCCCTCGCACATTTTATTTGTGTTGCGGGTCAGACTGTGGCGATCAACGCCGGCTCGAATGCGTCCTGCAGAAATCGTGGCGCGATATACCGCTCGTAATGCGCTTCGGACAGCAGGAAAAACTCCCGATCAATCGCATCCCGCAGATCGGCCAGGCTGCGCTCACGAAACTCCGGCAGCAACGCCAGGCCATAGGCCTCCAACTTGGAAATCACCCGCGCACCCCGGGCAATCAGCTGGTACGCCCAGCAATAGGGGGACTGGTGCGGCACGAAGCGGATCTTGCGGGTTTCCAGTTGCTGACGCAGAACAGACGCGTCAAATACCTCCAGCTTGCTGGCCATTACCTGCACCAACAGTTGCTCCAGGCGCAGCCAGACTGCCTGCTTCTCCTCGGCGTTGTAGCCGTTCCACTGGATCACTTCATGGTGATAACGCTTGCAGCCCCGGCAGACCAGGTCCCCGTAAACGGTGGAGCAGAGGCCGACGCAGGGCGTCTTGATGGTTTGATTGGGCATCCGTCTTGATCAATCCCAGCTCAGCGCGCCGCCGGTCTGGTACTCGATCACCCGAGTCTCGAAGAAATTCTTCTCTTTCTTCAAGTCCATGATCTCGCTCATCCACGGGAACGGGTTGGTGGTGCCTGGGTACTCTTCCTTAAGACCAATCTGCGACAAACGACGGTTAGCGATGAACTTCAAATAGTCTTCCATCATCGCCGCGTTCATGCCCAGCACGCCGCGAGGCATGGTGTCGCGAGCGTATTCGATCTCCAGTTGCGTCCCTTGCAGGATCATCTGGGTCGCTTCTTCCTTCATCTCGGCATCCCACAGGTGCGGGTTTTCGATTTTGATCTGGTTGATCACGTCGATACCGAAGTTCAGGTGCATCGACTCATCGCGCAGGATGTACTGGAACTGCTCGGCGACGCCGGTCATTTTGTTGCGGCGGCCCATGGACAGGATCTGGGTGAAGCCGCAGTAGAAGAAGATGCCTTCCAGCACGCAATAGTAGGCGACCAGGTTGCGCAGCAGTTCCTTGTCGGTCTCGACGGTGCCGGTTTCGAACTTCGGATCGGAGATCGAACGGGTGTATTTCAGGCCCCAGGCGGCTTTTTTGGCGACCGATGGGATCTCGTGGTACATGTTGAAGATCTCGCCTTCATCCATGGCCAGCGATTCGATGCAGTACTGGTAGGCGTGGGTGTGGATCGCTTCTTCGAAGGCCTGGCGCAGGATGTACTGGCGGCACTCCGGGTTGGTGATCAGGCGGTACACGGCCAGCACCAGGTTGTTGGCGACCAGCGAGTCGGCGGTGGAGAAGAAGCCGAGGTTGCGCATGACGATGCGGCGTTCGTCGTCGGTCAGGCCCTCGGGGTTTTTCCACAGGGCGATGTCGGCGGTCATGTTGACCTCTTGCGGCATCCAGTGGTTGGCGCAGCCGTCGAGGTATTTCTGCCAGGCCCAGTCGTACTTGAAAGGCACGAGCTGGTTGAGGTCGGCGCGGCAGTTGATCATGCGTTTTTCGTCAACGGCGACGCGGGCAGAGGCGCCTTCGAGTTCGGCGAGGCCTTCGGCGATGTCGAGTTTGTCGAGGGCGGCCTTGGCGCGCACGATGGCGGCGGAGTCACTGGCGGTGACGGCGCGGGCTTCAACCGCGGCGGCAGCGCCGGCGCCGTCGAGGCGGTCCATGTTGGCTTCGGTGGCGTGGCCGGCGTTGGCGCCCCTGATCACCGCTGCACCGGTGTCTTCGTTGTCGACTTCATCCCAACTCAGCATTGAAATTCTCCTTCCTGGTGCTCGAAAAAATAGGGGGTTGCAGGCTTCATGGCATTGAAATACTGCGCAGAGTGTGGTGGGGAAATTCCAATTCTGCACACTATATAGTGGTCTGTTCTGTTTGTGGGCACACTATATGGTGTGTGGCAGTCGGGGTCAACGCGCAGGAATGCGCGCAGGGGTCGCAGGGCTATGAGAAAAACTCACACCCCCATGACTTTTAATGGTTACGGCCGCTTCGAAGCTCAATGCTAAAAATTCGCCAACAAGCTCCCCATAACAACAATGAGCGTTTGCGAAAATGAAAGCACTTGATCTGTACATCGGCGAAGGCTTCGAAGGCCCAGGCGTCAATGCTGCCCATATCAACATTCTCATCGGCCCACGCAATGGCCCGGCCGGCCAGGCGTTCGCCAACAGCCTCGCGTCGCCAAGCCAGGGCCATTGCCCGTTCATGGTGATCGCCCAGCCGAACATCCCGGTCAAACCCATGACCCTCTACGTCAACAAAGCCGCCATCGGCAGCGACCTGCACGGCAATGCCACCTGGGGCGCGTCCCAGGCCGGGATCGCCAAAGCGGTGCTTGAAGCGTTGCTGGACGGCACCTTGCCGGCCGAGGCCGAAGACGAATGGGCGATTGTCACCGCCAACTGGGTCAACCCGGCCTGCGATGATCTGGACGCCGTCTACCTGAACAACTACAACGCCTGTCGCACCGCGATCCGCGCCGCCCTGAATGGCACGCCGTACACCGCGCAGTTGGCCGATGTGGTCAATCACATCAGCAATCCTTTCTACACGCCGAAAGCCTGAGGAGACTGCCATGCAATACATCCGTTTGGGCAACTCCGGCCTGCAAGTCTCACGCCTGTGCCTGGGCACCATGAACATGGGCACCCCGGACTGGAAACCGTGGATTTTCGACGAAAAGCAAAGCGAGCCGATCGTCGCCCATGCCCTGGCCAACGGCGTCAACTTCATTGACCTGGCCGACTTCTACTCCGCCGGTGTCGGCGAAGAAGTGGTGGGGCGCATCCTCAAGCGCGTGGCGCGACGTGACGAGATCGTGGTCACCACCAAGGTCGGCTACGGCACCCGCAGCGGTATCAACGCCAGTGGCCACTCGCGCAAGCACATCATGGACAGCATCGACGCGTCGCTGAGCCGTCTGGGCATGGATTACGTCGATGTGTTCATGCTGCATTACTTTGACGTGAACACCCCGGTGGAAGAGACGATGTGTGCGCTCAACGACATCGTGCGCTCCGGCAAGGCCCGCTACATTGGCGTGTCGACCATGCTCACGGGGCAGCTTGCCAAAATACTGATGGCCTGCGAGCGCAACGGTTGGGTCAAACCGATCAACATGCAGTTGCAACTGAACTGCGCCTACCGCGAAGAAGAGCGCGAGATGATCCCGTTCTGTCGAGACCAGGGCCTGGGCGTCTCGGTGTTCAGCCCGCTGGCGCGTGGTTTGCTCACGGGTGAGGTGCAATCGACGCGCAACCAGACCGATTTCTTTACCCAGCAGATGTACAGCGACCAGGCCTCGTTCGATATCGCCCATTCGGTACAGCGTGTGGCCCGTGCCCGTGGCGTGTCCAACGCGCAGATCGCCCAGGCGTGGGTCGCCAACCATCCTGGCGTCGACGTCATGCTGGTCGGCGCCGATACCACCGCGCAATTCGACAGTGCGCTGGCGGCCCTCGACACCCGCCTGGATGCCGAAGAGCTGCACGAACTGGAGCGCAACTACACCCCGTGCGATGTGATCAACGACTACACCGCCGGCAAGCGCATCCTGCGTGAGGCCCGCCCGGGCCTGGACCGTTTCAACCTGACCGAGGCCGTGGCATGAACCCGCTGATCCGTACTGGCAACTACATCGATGGCCAATGGTCCAGCGGTGGCCCCACCTATCCGGTACTCAACCCGGCCAATGGCGCGCTGATCGTTGATGTGCAGCGCGCCGCCGCTGAAGAAACCCAGCTGGCCATCGATGCTGCCCACCGTGCCTTGCCGGCCTGGCGCAAGCTCACCGCCAAGGAGCGCAGCCAGCGCCTCAAGCGCTGGAGCGAGCTGATGCTGGGCAACCAGAAAGACCTGGCTCAGCTGCTCAGCCTGGAACAGGGCAAACCCCTGGCCGAAGCCATGGGCGAAGTGGTCTATGCGGCAAGCTTTCTGGAGTGGTTCGCCGAAGAAGCCAAGCGCGCCTATGGCGATGTGATCCCGACCCACAAGGCTGATGCACGCATCATCGTGACCAAGGAAGCGATTGGTGTCGTGGCTGCGATCACGCCGTGGAATTTTCCCCTGGCGATGGTCACCCGCAAAGTCGGCCCGGCACTGGCGGCCGGTTGCACGATGATCCTCAAACCGTCGGAAGAAACGCCGTTGTCGGCTTTTGCCTTGGCGGTGCTGGCCGAGCAGGCGGGTATTCCAGCCGGTGTATTCAACATCGTTTCGGGTGACGCCGTCGCCATTGGTGGTGCGCTGCAAGCGTCTGGCGTTGTGCGCAAGCTGTCGTTCACCGGGTCCACTCGCACCGGCAAACTGCTGATGCGCCAGGCCGCCGACACGCTGAAAAAAGTCTCGCTGGAACTGGGCGGCAATGCGCCGTTTATCGTGTTCGACGATGCTGACCTGGACGCCGCCGTCAAAGGTGCCATGGCCTCCAAGTTCCGTAACACCGGGCAGACCTGCGTGTGCGTCAACCGCTTCTATATCCAGGACGGCGTGTACGAGGCCTTTACCCGTAAATTGGCCGAAGCGGTCAGCGCCATGCGTGTGGGCAGTGCGTTGGACGGCGACACCGAGCAAGGCCCGCTGATCAACGCAGCCGCTTTGGCCAAGGTCGAAGCCCATGTGGGCGACGCGTTGGAGAAGGGCGCCAAACTGCTCTGCGGCGGCCGTCGCCATGCACTGGGCGGCACCTTCTTTGAGCCGACGATTCTCACTGAAGCCAACGGCGACATGTTGATCGCCCAGGAAGAAACCTTCGGCCCCGTGGCGGCGTGCTTTCGTTTCACGGACGAAACCGAGGTGCTGCAACGGGCCAATGACACGCCGTTCGGCTTGTCCGCCTACTTCTACAGCCGCGATATCGGCCGCGTCTGGCGCATGGCCGAGGGCTTGGAGGCGGGCATGGTCGGCATCAACGAAGGGATCATTTCCACTGAAGTCGCGCCGTTTGGCGGTATCAAGGAGTCGGGGCTCGGCCGTGAGGGTTCCAAGTACGGCCTGGAGGATTATCTGGAGATCAAATACCTGTTGATGGGAGGCCTGTAGCCTCTGATTTGAACCGGTGCCCGCAGGGGCACCGGCTGTTACTCCGTCAAAAACAACAATATGGAGAACACCATGACTGTACAACCCGTCAAAATCGACGATCTGCCGATCGGTCGGTTTCACCTCAAGATTGCCGGCCTGACCTTCGGCGCGCATTTCACCGACGGCTATATTCTTGGCCTGATCGGTATCGCTTTCACCTTGCTCAGCCCACAAATGCAACTCGACGCCTTCTGGCAAGGCTTGATCGGTGCTTCGGCCCTGATCGGTCTGTTTTTGGGCAGCCTGTTTTTCGGCTGGATCTCCGACACCCTCGGCCGGCAGAAAATCTTCCTGGTCAGCTTCGTACTGATCACCGTAGCGTCGGTGATGCAGTTCTTTGTTGAAACGGCCATGAGCCTGTTGCTGTGTCGTATCTTGATCGGCATCGGCCTGGGCGGCGATTTCAGCGTGGGCCACGCCATGCTTGCCGAGTTCTCACCGAAGAAACACCGCGGTGTGCTGCTCGGCTCGTTCAGTGTGATCTGGACCTTCGGCTATGTGGCCGCGACCTTTGTCGGCACCGCCATGCTCAGCCTCGGCGACGACGCCTGGCGCTGGATGCTGGCGTCTTCGGCGATCCCCGCCGGGTTGATCCTGCTTGCCCGCATCGGCACCCCGGAATCGCCGCGCTGGCTGGTCAATCGTGGGCGCATCGCCGAAGCCCGCGCCATTGTCAAAAAACACCTGGGCGAGCACGTGCTGCTGGATGAAGAACCGTCCGCGCAGACCCGCTCCGGCTATGGCGTGCTGTTCAGCCCTGAGTACCGCAAGCGCACGGCCTTCAACTGCCTGTTCTTCGTGTGCATCGTGATGCCGTACTTTGCGATCTACACGTTCTTGCCATCGATCCTGCAGAAGATGGGGTTGTCCCAAGGGTTCGGCACTGAGTTGCTGCTCAACTTGTTGCTGATTGTCGGCGCGCTGCTCGGTATCTGGTGCACGGTGAAGTTCTCGCGCCGTGGCTTTTTGATCAACTCGTTCATCATCCTCGCGGCGGCACTATTCCTGCTGGCGGTATTGCCGGGTAGCCTGGCGTGGTTGATGGTGCTGACGTTTGGCGTGTTTACGCTGGTGTTGTCGGCGGTCAGCAATCTGGTGGGTGTGTTTCCGGCGGAAAGCTTTCCCACCGAGGTACGTGCCAGCGGCATCGGTCTGGCGACTGCGGTCAGCCGTTTGGGCTCGGCGATCAGTACGTTCCTGTTGCCGGTCAGCGTGGCCGGGATCGGCTTGAGCCCGACCATGGGCATTCTGGCGGCGATCCTGGTGTTCGGCGCAATCATTTCCTGGGCCTGGGCCCCGGAAACCAAAGCGCTGACGCTGAGCCAGGCGTGCAAGGCGCAGAGCCCGGTCGATCAGCACGCGGTGGTCGGCGTGAAAAGGGCGAATGCTGTCAGGGTGTAGGTGTATCCGGGGTGGGTGAGTGCCTGTCAGGGATTGCTCACACGCCCCAACCACTCAGTAAACAGACCAACCTTGGATAACCCCTGCTTGTCCGCTGCCACATCCAGCCAATAGCCATACGGCCCGATCACCTCCACCGGGGTGATCGGCAGCAAACTGCCGTTGGCCAGTTCGCGCTCGATCATTTGCCGGTCGATCACCGCCAGCCCACCGCCGGCCAGGGCGGTGTGGATCACTTGGTCCAGGGTGCTGAATTCCAGGCCCCGGCCCGCATCGATATCGTCTCGGCCCACCGCCGCCAGCCAGTTTTCCCAGACTTTCAAACGCTTGCCGTCGTGCAGGATATGCAGCAGCGGGAAGCGTCGCAGGTCGGGCGGTTGGCCGTCGATAAACAGCTCCGGGCTGGCTACGGCGATATGGCGCTCCATCACCAATAACTCACTGTGCCAATGCGGGTCTGCGTCCAGACCAAAGCGAATGCGGCAGTCGATCTCGGCCAGGCTCTCCTGATGGCTCTGGTGGGTGACGCTGAGGTTGATATCCGGATAGTGCTCACAGATCCCGCGCAAGCGCGCCGACAGCCAGCGTGTGGCCCAGGTCGGTGGTGCAACGACACGCAGGCGCTGGCGCAGGTTGGGTACGCGCACGGCCTGCAGGGCGCGTTCGATATGGTCGAAGGCGTCGCTCAAATGCGGTGAGAGGGCGAAGCCGGCCTCGGTCAGGGACAGGCCCTGGGGCGTGCGGACGAACAGGGCTACGCCCAGGTAGTCTTCCAGCTGCTTGATCTGGCGGCTGACTGCGCCTTGGGTGACATTGAGGCCCACGGCGGCCTGGCTGAAGCTGCGGTGGCGAGCGACTTCTTCGAAGACGCGGAGCATGTTGAGGGCAGGGAGGTGGCGCATGGTTCGGGTTCCACACATAGTTTTTATAGTGTTTTCACTGGCCTCATCGCAGGCAAGCCAGCTCCCACATTTTTGACCGCGCCGCCGATCAAATGTGGGAGGGGGCTTGCCCCCGATGGCGTCAGTGCTGACGCCGCCTATTAGAAGTAGTAACCGATGTTCATGTACAGCTGATTTTCCCACTGGTTACTGCCCCCGGCACCCAGGCTCTGGGTGTAGCTGCTGCCGCCGATGTAGGGGTCGTTCTTGCCGATCAACCACTCCGTGGCGATCCACAACTTGCTGAACGAGAATGAGGTACCGAGGATCACTCGTTGCGAGGTCTTGAAGGCATCGTCGGACTTGTCGAAAGCGCTGTAGTTGGAGTACAGCTTCACGCCGCTGATCTGGTCGAACAGGTATTTACCGGCCACGTCATAACTCAGGTCCGCCACATACAGATTGCCGCGGCTGGCGACGTTGAAGGTGCCGTCATAACCGCCCAGTGTGACCACGCCATTGGTGCCCTCGTTGCGCGGTGACATCTGTTGGCGCGCCGCCTGCAATTGCAGGCCCCATGGACCGTTTTTGCCCAGGTAGTGGATGGCTACGGCGTTGCGTCGGCCGTCACTGTCGGTGTCCTTGTTTTCCAGGGTCGAGGTCAGGCCCGACAGGCCGACTTCGGATTTCCAGCCGCCCAGGTCCATGGCTTTGGCGACGCGCACCACCACGGTGTTGCGCTCCTGGTTATTGCTGCCGTCGGCGACATAGCTGTCGGCTTCGGAGATCACACTGGAATAGGTCACGCCCTTGCTGGTGCCTTTGCCTTGCCACGCCGGGCGCAGGTAATAACCGGCCTGGACGTTCCAGTCGCCACTTTGCTGGATGTACTTGGTGCCGACCTGTTGCACATCTTCCAGGCCGATCACGTTGCCCAGGGTTTCATAGAAGGTACTGCCGAAATACGGCTGCAGGCCGAACGGCACGGTGTTCAAGCCCACTTGCACTTGCTGGTCCGGGTTGAACTTGTAGCCTACCCAGGCGAATTTGGCGAACTGGATGTCGCCGTAATTCTTGGTGTACTGGTAAGGGTAAGAGCGCCCATAAAATCGGTACTGTGCCTCACCAATCCAGGTGTCGGAGTTGTACTTGGCGCTGAGAAACACGGTGTCGAGCCCGAACTTTTGAATATCGCGGTCCGGATCATAGTCCCAGCGCGCACGCACGGCGCCGCCAAGGTCGAGGTTGTCGGTGACCTGATAGGCCATGGCCGGTGCCGCCAGGGCGCCGAGTACCGGGATGAGGGTGAAGTAGCGTGTCGTTGGTCGCATGGTTTTACTCTCGTTTTTAGTTTTTTTTGGGGCAACAGCAGCCCGTTGCCGCAGCGCATGCTGCGACGCAGGGAAAAGGCTTGGACTCAGTGCGCGTTGGGGTGGATCAGCCTCAAGGGCGGCCCGGCGGCGGGTAACTCGCAGGCGCCGGGTGCCGCCGCGAGAAGGGCCTGGGTGTAGCTGTTCCGTGGCCTGAGCAAGACCTGTTCGGCGCTGCCGTATTCCACCACTTCGCCTTGCCGCATCACCGCAATGTGGTCGCTGATCTGCGCCGCCACGCGCAGGTCGTGGGTGATAAACAGGATGCTCAGGTTCAATTGCTTCTGCAGTTCGGCCAGCAACTCCAGCACTTGCTTTTGCACCGACACATCCAGTGCCGACACACTTTCGTCGGCGATCAGCACTTCCGGGCGCATGGCCAGGGCCCGGGCGATGCCGATGCGTTGGCGCTGGCCCCCGGAAAACTGCCGGGGCTTGCGCTTGAGGGCGTCACGCTTGAGGCCGACCTGTTCGAGCAAGTCACCGGCTTCGGCCCAGGCATCTTTGGCGGACAACCCTCGCAGTTGCGCGGCGCGGGCAATAATGTCGCCCACCCGGTGGCGCGGGTTGAGCGAGCCGTACGGGTCCTGGAAAATCATCTGGATGCGGCGCCGATTGGCCGCCAGGGCCGAGCCGCGCAAGGCCAGGAAGTCGCTATCGCCGACCCACACATGCCCACTGTCGCTGTCTACCAGGCGGATTGCCGCCTTGACCAGGGTGCTTTTGCCTGAGCCGGACTCACCGACGATCGCCAGTGTCTTGCCCCGTGGCAGGTTCAGCGACACATTGCGCAGCGCCGCCACTGAGCTGCCGCCGACGTTATAGGTTTTGGTCAGGCGCTCGATACGCAGCGCCATTTCGCCGTCGGCACAAGGTGTGCGCAGTTCGGGATGCAGCGCCGGTACCGCGGCAATCAGCTTGCGTGTATAGGCGTGGGCGGGGGCATTCAACACCTGGTCCCGTTCGCCGATTTCCACCAGACGGCCACCTTCCATGACGGCGATGCGATCGGCAATCTGCGCGACGACCCCGAAGTCGTGGGTAATAAACAGAATGCCGTGTTGGCCGCGCCCTCGCAGGTCGCGCACCAATTTCAACACCTGGGCCTGGGTGGTCACGTCGAGGGCCGTGGTCGGTTCGTCAGCGATCAACAAGTCCGGGTTCATTGCCAGGGCCATGGCGATCACGACCCGTTGGCATTGGCCGCCGGACAGCTGGTGGGGGAAACTGTTGGCGATGCGCGGCGGGTCGGGCAGTTGGGTGGATTCGAGCAGCGCGAGCATGCGTTCCTGGCGTTCGCGCTGAGGCATCTGTGGCGCATGGATATCAAAGATTTCCTCGACTTGTTTGCCGATGCGAATCGCGGGGTTCAACGCAGCCATGGGTTCCTGGAAAATCATCGCGATGCGGTTACCGCGCAGTGCGCGCAAACGGCTTTCATCCAGGCTGCAGATGTCGTCACCGAGAAAGTCGATCACCCCACCGGCATGCCGCAGACCCTTGGCGTAGTCGCCCATGATCGCCGCCGACAGGACCGACTTGCCTGAACCGGACTCGCCTATTACGCAGAGAATTTCGCCCTTGCGCACCTCCAGGCTGATGCCGTGCACGGCGTGGCGGCGGTCGGCGCCGGTGGGCAGTTCAATCGTGAGGTCCTGCACACGCAATACGGGTTCTGGGTTCATGTTCAACTCCTTGCGCCTTGCTGGGCGTGTTCATCCAGGCCGTCCGCGAGCAGGCTCAGGCCCAGCATCAGCGTGGAGATGGCGATGCACGGAAAGATCACCAGATGCGGAAAGGCGATGGCCATGGCGCGGCCGTCGTTGATCATGCCGCCCCAGTCCGGGGTCGGCGGCGGCAGGCCGAGGCCGAGAAAACCCAAGGCGCCGATCATGATCGCGGTGTAGCCGATGCGCAGGCAGAAATCGACTATCAAGGGCCCGCCGCAATTGGGCAGGATCTCCACCAACATGATGCGCAATGAACCTTCGCCTTGGGTGATGGCGCTGAGTACGTAGTCGCGCGAACGAATGTCGATGGTCAATGCGCGCATGATCCGGAAGATTGCCGGGGCACTGGTGAAGGTCACCGCAATCAGGATGTTCACGGCCGAGGCGCCGAGTGCGATGATGATTACGATGTACAACACCAGCACCGGGAACGACAGCACGGTGTCGGCCACATACGACAGCACCGCGTCGACCCAGCCATTGAAATAACCGGCACACAGGCCCATGGCAATGCCGACGGCGAACGCGGTGAGGGTGGCGAGGATCGACCAGAACAGCACCGTGCGCGTGCCCCAGATCAACCGCGAGAGAATGTCTCGGCCGATCATGTCGGTGCCCAGCAGAAAGCTCTGGCCGTTGTCGCCGGCTGTCATTGGCGTGAGCAGTGGCGTGAAGCTTTCCAGCGGATCATGCGGCGCGAGCCACGGCGCCAGCAACGCGGTCACCACCCAACTGCCGACCAGCAGCAGGCCGAGCAACGCCAAGGGGTGCTTGAAGGCTTGAAGACGGTTCATCGGGTACCTCCCCCGAGACTGCGCAGGGTGATGCGCGGGTTGAGCCAGGTGTAGGCCAGGTCCGAGAAGATCTTGGTGATGCCCACGACCACCGCACTGACCATCGCGCAGGCTTCGATCAGGTACACGTCATGGTTCAGCGATGCGGTGTAGAGCAGCGAGCCGAAGCCCTTGTAGGCGAAGAACACCTCGACCACGATGACGTTGGACAGCAGCCACGGGATGTACAACATGATCACGGTGATGGGGGCGATCAGCACATTACGCAGGGCATGGCGCATCACGATGCGTGCGGTCGAGGCGCCTTTGAGGCGCGCCGTGCGGATGTACGGTGACTGCATCACTTCGACCATCGACGCCCGGGTAATGCGCGCCAGGTAGCCGATGCCGAACAGGCACAGCACCATCAACGGCAGGACCAGTTGCACCGCGCTGAAGCCCTCGCTCATGCTGCTGACGCCGGGCAGCCAGTTGAGCCAGAACACAAAGAGTGCCGAGACGAACACCGCGCTGGCGAAGTCGGGAATCGACGTGGTGACGATCGACAGGAACGACACCAACCGGTCAAGCAGCGAGCCCTGGCGAATGCCGGCCAGCACGCCCAGGGTCAGCGCCACGGGCACCATCACCAGCAGGGCCAGCCCGGCGAGGGTCAGGGTCTGCGCCAGGTTGGGCAGCAACAGTTTGATCACCGACTCACGAAAGTACACCGAGGTGCCCCAGTCGCCGCTGACAAAATCCTTGAGCCACAGCAGGTAGCGCCACACAAAGGGTTGGTTGTAGCCGTGTTCCACCAGCCACGCCGTGCGTTGGTCGGCGGCGGAGTAGGGGCCGAGGACGTTGATTGCGACGTCTTCGATGTTCAGTTCCAGGGCCAGGAACACGATCAGTGACACCGATAGCAGGGTTGCCACCAACGCCAATAATTTACGCAACAGAAAATGAGCCATGGGCGCATGCTCCGACGGATGATGGGAGGTCTGCCCGCCTGTGCGGGCAGTGTTGACTCAAGCGCTCAGCCAGACGTTACCCATGGGATAGAAGTCAGAGGGGTGTACCTGGAAACCCTGGACCTTTTTGCTCACCGCCGTGAACTTGTCGCCCCAGAACGGCTGCACGATCACGCAGGCGTCTTGCAGGATCTGCTCGACGCTTTGCATGGCCACCGCGCGTTGCTGCGGGTCGATGATGCCCATGGCCTTATCCAGCGCGGCATCGAAAGCCGGGTCGCTGTAGTGGCTTTCGTTCCAGGCGCCGCCGCCGCGATAAGCCAGTTCCAATGACATCACTCCGAGCGGGCGATGGGCCCAGTAGGTGAGGCTGAACGCGGCCTTGTCCCAGATCGGCCAGTACTGAGCGGCGGGCACCACTTTGAGGTTGATGCGTATCCCGGCTTCCAGGCAATTCTGCTGCAGGATCTGTGCGCAGTCCTGCTCATAGCGCCCCTGGGTATTGCCGACGATCAGGTCGATGTCCAGGCCATTGGGAAAGCCGGCTTCGGCGAGCAATTTCCTGGCTTGCGCCACGTCGCGGTTGCGCTTGGGCAGCGGGAAATATTCAGGATGGGAGGGCGCTACATGGTGGTCCTCGCCCAGGGTGCCCATGCCACGGTAGGCGATCTTCAGCATCTGCGCGTTGTCGGCGCACAGCACCACGGCTTTGCGGATGCGCAGGTCGGTGAACGGTTTCTGGTCGCAGGCCATGCGCATCACGACGGTTTGCGCGGATTTGCAACTGAGCAACTGTGCGCCGGGCAGGCGCTTGGCCAGGTCCAGTTCGGCCACGGTCACCCGGTACAACACGTCAACCTGGCCGGCCTGCAAGGCCGCAAGGTGAGTGGACACGTCGGTGCCCATGTCGATGTAGCGCAGTTCGTCGAGGTTGGCGGGCTTGCCCCAGTAATCGGCACGCTTGGCGAAGGTGGCCTGCTTGTTCACCGCGAATGAGACCAGCTTGAACGGCCCGGTGGCCAGCGGATTTTTCGCCCAGTCATCACCCGCCTTGAAGCTGCGGTGCACAATGGCGCAGGTGAAGGCGTTGAGCATCTCCGGGATCGCCAGAATGGGCCGCTTGAGGTGCAGGCGGAACTGGTAGTCCCCGATTTTTTCGAAGGCTTTGATGTCCTGGAACGCAGTGCGGTTGACCGACTTGGAGTCGGCGGCAATCCAGCGTTCGATGTTGTGTTGCACGTCGTCGACGTTGAAACGCTCGCCGTTGCTCCACGTCACGTCCTGGCGCAGGTTGAAGGTCCAGGTGGTGAGGTCCTCGGACGGGCTCCAGCTTTCGGCGAGGTAAGGGTGGGTGATGTTGTCGGCGTCGACCCAGGTCAGGTATTCCAGGGAATTGCGCAGCAGGTTCGAAGCTTCGATCCAGGTGATCAGCATCGGGTCCTGGATTTCCTGGATCGCACAGGCAAAGCGCAGGCTGCCGCCTTGGCGCGCGGGCGTGGCATCAGCGGCCTGAGCCTCGTTGCCCAGCAGGGCCGAGCCCAGGAAGGTGCTGGCGCTGGCGACGGTAACGCCCAGCAGTGCGGCGGTACGCAAAAACTGGCGGCGGTTTATCTCACCGCTTTTGACTTGGGCACACAGGTTGTCAACGGCTGGATGCGGCAGGGTGCCGCCCAGGGTAGTCAGGTCTTTCATAAGCCTCTCCGGTACTTGCGAATATGCGTTTTTGTTGAACCGCAAGGGTCAGTGGCAGGCGCAGCAACGGCGCAGCACGGACCTCTGTGAAGCCGGCAGAAGAACAAGGCAAAACGAAGTCAGGAGGCGGGCAATGGGGTAGGACATAGGGCAGCTCTCATGTTGTTTTTATTAGAGATGCCCGCAGTTTTGTCATTTGCGCAACGATGGACAAACGACAAATTCTGCGCAGTAACCTTCTATAAATGCATGTTACAGATCCGTCCCAGGGCCGCCTGTATTGCTGGACCGGTTCAGCGCGGCAACAGGCGCGCATCGAATGGGTAATCGGAGAGCAGCTCGATGCCGTGCTCGTGAATGTAGATCTGTTCTTCGAGCTTCACGCCTTCGCCGCCGTCGTCATGGCCAATGTAGCTCTCCACGCAGATGGTCATGCCGGCTTCGAACACACCGTCGTAACCCAGCGCATCAATGTCCTCACGGTGCACCACATAAGGGTATTCACCGGTCATGCCAACCCCGTGCACCAGCGCGAAATAACGGTTGTTCTTGTAGTGCTCGGGAATCTTCCAGGCCATCTCCGCATATTCCTTGAAGCTGCGTCCGGCCTTGAGCATTTCAACGTTGGTTTGCACTTGTTCATAGGCGAGTTTGTACAGCTCCTGCTGTTTGGCGGTGGCCGCCTGGTCGCCGCACAGGAAGGTGCGGGAAAAGTCCGCGTAATAACCGAAGCGCCCAACCACATCGGTGTCCAGCGCCACCAGGTCACCGGCTTCGATCGGCCGCGTGCTGCATTCCTGGAACCATGGGTTGGTTCGTGGGCCGGATGACAGCAGGCGTGTTTCCACATAGTCGCCGTCGGTGGCGATGACATGCTGGTGCAGGTGCGACCACAGCTGGTTTTCGGTGATGCCGGGCACCAATCGGCTTTCCATCAGGCGCACTCCGGCTTCGGTGGCGCGCAGGCTGGCGCGGATCATCTTCAGCTCATTGGGCACCTTGATGCAGCGTGCTCGCTCCAGCGGCTCCTGGGCGTCGAACACTTGATAGCCGAGGCGTTGCAGCTCGAATGCGGCGGCCGAAGTGGCACTTTCAATCGCAATGCGTTTACCGCCACCGCACTGTCGCACCAGCTCATCAATCTCGGCGGCCCAGTCGGCGGTGACGTTGCTCAGGAAGCTGTCGCAAAAATAGTAGGAAATCGCTTTGGCCGGGCGGACTTCATCGACGGTGTTCAGGCTTTCGGCCAAGTGCAGGCAGCCGCCGAACTCGAAGACCACCACCGGGCCTTCCGCCGGGATAAACGCATAGCGTGCCGGGTTGCGGGCCGAGTACACCTGCATGTTGCGCGAGCCGGTGGCGTAGCGCATGTGGGTCGGGTCGAACAGCACACAGGCGGCGTAGTCGCGTTTTTTCAGTTCGTTGCGTACCCGTTGCAGGCGGTCCAGCTGGATCTGCTGGATCTCGTCATAGGTGGGTTCACAGTCGGCGGGGTTGCGGTTCGGGCCGGACAGACTCATGGGGATTCCTCGCAGGGCAAATACGGTTTTTTGAGTTTTTGGAGAGGTCAATCAGTCGAGCAACTGGTCGCTGCGTACCAGGTTGCGTTCGGCTTGCAGATGCGCTTCGGACAGGCGTCCGTAAAGCTGTTTGGTACGTTGGGCGCGGCCGATGATCCCGGGCTTTTCCGAGTAGGCGAAAATCGCCGTGTTGCGTTCGATGGTGCCTTCCACGCGGGTCACGCGGTGCACCGAGAAGCGGCCCTTGAAGATCTGCAAGTCGCCGGGGTTGAGCTCCAGTTCCTGCACGCGCGCGCGGTCTTCACCGCGCACCACTTTGCCGACGGCACCGAGGTTTTCCTGGCTGCGCGAGCGGATCATCGGCGCGTACTCGAACCGGCCGCCGGCCTCGGGCTTCTGGGTCATCATGCTGACGATGAATTCGTTGGTGTCGAAGTGCCAAGGCTGTTCGGTGCCCTCGGGCATGACGTTGATCACCAGCCCGGCGAAAGGGTCGGCGTATTCGAAAATCTCCGGTTCATCCAGGCAGGCGCCGATAAAGCGTTTCATCATGGGGGAGACGTACAGCCGGTGAATGATCGCGTCAGGAGCGATCATGTCGCGGGTCACAAAGCCGCTGGTGCGCTCCATGAATGTGCGACGCGGATCATCCTGGGGCAGGCTGGGGTCATCCTCGGTGAAGTACGCGTTGACTTTGCGCACCGAATAAAAGGTCTTGCCCGACAGCGCCTGGCCTTCCTGGCGCGCCTGCTCCAGCACTTGCGGGCGCAGGAAGTTCTTCAGCAGGCAGCAACCGTCCTCAGCCAGTTCGGCGCGGGCGTGTTCAATGAGTGCGCGTAATTGAACATGGCCCGAATCATGTATGGGATAGAGTTCGGTATTAACGATGTCGCTGATATCGCCGGTTTCGGCATCGGCAAGTTTAAGACTCATACACGGCTCCTGAAGTCGGTGGTGGTGTTGAGTCGATAGTTGCGTAAAGCGGTTTGAAGTGGAAATTACAAGTTGTGATCGAATCCATCGGCAGGGGCGATAGTTATGTCAGGCGAACTGGATGGCAGCTTACTTAAAGTGTTTGTGGCAATTATCGAGTGCCAGGGTTTTTCGGCCGCCGCCGAGCGTCTGCATAAAACCCAGTCCACCGTCAGCCAGAGCTTGCAACGACTCGAAGAGATTGTCGGCGCGCCACTGATCCATCGCACCAGCCGCTCCATTGGCCTCACGCCAAGCGGGGAAACCTTTCTGATCTATGCCCGGCAAATCCTCAAGCTGCACGTCGAGGCGATCAGTGCCGCGCAATTGCCCAACGAGCAGGTGTGTATCCACTTGGGCATGCCCGAGGACTACGCCGAATACTGCCTGGGCGGGATGCTCAAGGATTTCCAGGCACAGTTTGCCCAGGTGCGTCCGGATGTCTGCTGCGAAATGTCGACTGCGCTGGTCGGCCGCTTGCTGCGCGGCGAGCTGGACCTGGTGCTGGGGGTTGAGCATGCCGGCTTGCAGCCCGGGGAATACCTGTGCGATGAGCCGCTGGCGTGGGTCGCAGCACCGAGCTGGAGTGCGGTGGGGCGCCAGTCGGTGCCGCTTGCGGTGTACGCCGAGGGCTGCGCATTCAGGGCCAATGCCGTGCAGGCGCTGGCCCACGCGGGGCGTTCTTGGCAAGTGGTCTACACCAGCCAGAGCCCGCGCGGGATTGCGATTGCCATCGAGCAAGGATTGTCCGTGGGCGTCATGGCTCGGCGATTAGTGCCGCAGGGCTGGCAGATTCTGGACGAGCGCCAGGGCTTTCCGCCGATTGCCCCGGCGCGCCTGATGTTCTGGCGCTCAACCGGTTGCCAGGTACCGGAGGTGGACGCACTGGTGCAGATTCTACAACGTCAGTTAGGCGATTCAGGGAGCCGGCAACACCGGCACTTCGACAGCCTTCGCACGAGCCATGCGCTTGAGCAATAGCAGGCTGGCCAGCACCCAGCCGGTGATCCAGGCATGCACCACGGCAAACTCGCCGCTGACCTGCAACAACCCGCCGCACAGTGCATTGGCCGCGGCGCTGGCCAGGCCATAGCTGACCATGCTCAGGCTCACCACCTGCAGGCTGTGCACCGGGCTCAGGCGGGCACTGAGGTAGGCCGCCATCAAGCCCCAGGACGGGAAATAAAACAGAGCGAACAAGGCGGCTGCCCACACACTGAGCAACAGGCTGGGATGGCCCAGCAGGCCGAGCATGGCCAGGCCGAAGGCACCGATACTCAGCGCCATGACCCTCAGCGCGCCCCAGCGATCGGCCAGCGCCCCGAGCAGCAGCCCGCCGACGGCGCCTCCGATGCCGATCAGCGTCCACAGCGTACCGGTCACGGTGGCGCTGGCCTGCAATTGATCGCTGGCAAACGCCGATAGAAAATTGAGAAACGGCCCACTGATCGCGCCGATAAACCCGCTGAGCAGCACAATCTGCAGGGCCACCGGTTGCTCAAGGCACAGGCGCAGCCACTGCCTGGCGACCTCGCTGAAGGTGGGCGGCGTCGCGGAGCGGGGCGCCTGCTCTGCGTGGGGCGCCAAGGCCCAGAGCGTCAGCAGGGTGACCAGCAGCGTCAAACCGGCGCAAATCAACCAGAATTGGCGCAAGGTCAAGCCCTGCAAGCCTGCAATCAGCAGCCCGTTCAAGCAGATTGCAAAGGCCGCTCCCGACGATGCCAACCCTAATACACGGCTACGGTGGCTGGCGGGGATCACCTCACGGGCCAAGGCTGCAATCGCGTTCCAGTTCGACACCGCGCACGCCGACACCAGTGCCAGGCACAGTGCAAACGGCAGCACCCACGGCGTGGCGACGGCCAGCGCCAGCAGGACCGGGCTCAATACGATCGTCAGGCGCACCATGGTGCGCGGGTTTACCCACGCGGCGGCAATGCCGCTGGCTATCGAAGCGCCCATGTAGAACAGTTGCAGCAGCGCGGCAATCAGCGCGGCCTGGCTGTAGCTCAACTCAAATAACTCACGGATCTGCGGCAATAACGCCGAATACAGGAAAATACTGAAACCGTGGGTGGTTGCATTGCAGGCGGTGAACACAAGTGCCAGCAGCCCGATACTTCGTCGCGATGAGAAAGTTGTTGTCGACATGCTGCGGCCCGAAGTTAATAAGTGAATAAGTTTTCAGCCAGACTAACTTTTGTGGCAGGTCAGTCACCAATGCTTAATTGTCTTAGTGTGCATGCGTAATACGCGTGCTATTTATTCGATAACGACGCTAACCGTCGAAAAACGACGCGGGAGATTAAAGCCGAGTGTTTTTCAGCGATGCTGGGTGCTACCGCTGAACTGATACAAAAAGGTATGTTGTGTGAAAATTTTCCTGCGGTGCCGTGGGAATTCGCTCCCTTGTCAGTTGCTGTCGAGTGCCCTCCATGAAACGTAAAATGCCCGGTCTCAATGCCCTCAAAGCCTTCGAAGTCGCCGGCAGCACCGGCAGCTTTACCCGGGCGGCGGAACTGTTGAACGTGACCCAGAGCGCAGTCAGCCGCCAGGTGCGCCAGCTTGAAGAACAATTGGGCGAGAGTCTGCTGGAGCGTCGCCATCATCACCTCGAACTCACCAGCGCCGGGCGCGTGCTGCTGCGCGCGCTGCACCAGTCCTTCGACAAGATCGAGCTGACGGTGCGTAGCATCCAGCAGAAAACCCACTCCAACCGCCTGCACATCAACGCACCGCCGACGTTCACCAGTCGCTGGTTGATGCCGCGCCTGGGGCGCTTGCATGAGGCGCACCCGGAGTTGGAACTGAGCATTACCACGTGCTTGCAAGACAGCCTGGCGCAGACCAGTACGCTCGATTGCGCGATTCGGTTTGGCAATGGTGAGTGGGACGGGCTGGACAGTTCCTTGTTGATCCAGGAGCGGCATATCGCGGTGTGCGCGCCCTCGCTGTATGCCCGCGAATGCAGCGATGGCGTGGATCTGAATCGCATGACCTTGCTGCATGTGCTGGCCAATGAGGACCAGCGTTACCTGACCTGGAAGCACTGGCTGGATGCGGCGCGGATTCATGGGGTGGATACGCAGGGCGGGTATGAATTCGACCTGCTGGACCTGGCGATCCGGGCGGCGACGGATCGGTTGGGGATTACCATCGCGGATTGGCATATGGTCGCGGCGGAACTGGCCAGTGGGCAGTTGACGCAGGTGTTGAATGTGCATGTGGAGGGGCATCAGTCGTATTGGCTGGTGACCCGACCCGAGCAGACGGATATGCCGCAGTTGCAGGTGTTCGAGCGATGGTTGCAGGAGGAGATCTGGTTGGCGCAGCGGCAGTTGGAGCCGTCTACGGCGGCGGGTTGATTACCCCTAACCTGCATTTTTCGAATGTTACCCCACCCAATAAGTCGTTTGCCCGCCCTCCATACAACGACAAAACTGCATGTCACTCGCAAAACAACAACGTTGGGCAAACCACATGCAATTCGAGCGCAATTTCTACAACGGCCAGTTCGTCGAACCGGCCAGCGATGCCCTGATCGCCGTCTACAACCCTGCCGATGAAACCCTCGCCGGTCACGTCAGTGCCGCCAGCGCCGACGAAGCCATCGCTGCCGTCGACGCCGCTGCCGTCGCCCAGAAAACCTGGGGCAAGCTCACCAGCATCGAGCGCGCCGAGCACCTTCGCGCCTTGGCCGATGCCCTGGACAGCCACGCCGTAGCCATCGGCACGGCCCTGGCCAGGGAGTCCGGTAAAAGCGTCAGTGACGCGAGCAACGAAGCACGCTACGCCGCGCAGATCACCCGTTACCATGCCGAATGGGCGCGCCGTATCGAAGGCGAGATCATCCCCAGCGACACGCCGGACGAAAACCTGTTCCTGCAACGCGAACCGATTGGCGTGGTGGCTTGCCTGATTCCGTTCAACTATCCGGTGTATACCTTGCTGCGCAAGATCGCCCCGGCGTTGATCGCCGGTAACACGGTGGTGGTGCGCCCGAGCAACAACACGCCGCTGTCGGCGTTTGAAATCGCCAGAGCGGTGGTCAATGCCGGGATTCCAGCCGGTGTGATCAACATCCTGACCATGGACCACGCCACCGCAGCTAGCGTCTGCACGCACAAGGCGGTCGGCCTGATTACCCTCACCGGCAGCGTGAATGCCGGGCGTATCGTGCTCGATTACTGCAAGGCCAACATCGCCAAGCCGTCCCTGGAACTGGGCGGCAAGACGCCGGCGATCATCGAAGCCGATGCCGACCTGGAAAAGGCCGCCAGCGCCATCGTCGCGTCCAAGACCACGCACTGCGGCCAGCTGTGTACGGCGGTGGAGCGGGTGTATGTGCACGAGGCGGTCCATGACGCATTCCTCGCACTGATGAAAACCAAAATCAGCGCAGTGAAGTTCGGCGACCGTGCCAACGACGAAAGCCTGATGGGCCCGCTGGCCAACGCCAGTTCCCGCAAGAATATTCATGCCATGGTCGAGCGCGCCGTTGCCGCCGGTGCTGTACTGGAAACAGGCGGCGTGCTGCCCGACGGCCCTGGGCATTTCTATCCGCCGACCTTGCTCAGCCATTGCCGCCAGGACATGGAAATCATCCAGGAAGAAATCTTCGGCCCGGTGCTGCCGGTGCTCAAGTACCGCGACATCGATGAGGCGCTGGCGATGGCCAACGACCACCAGTTCGGTCTGTCGTCGGTGCTTTACACCGAGAACTACCGCACGGCAATGAAAGTGGCGAATGCGATCGAGGCCGGCGAGTTGTATGTCAATCGGACCCCGGCGGACCCCTACCAGGGTTTCCACGCCGGATGGAAACGCTCAGGGCTGGGCGGCGACGACGGCAAGCACGGGATGCTGGAGTTCACCCAGACCCGCTTGGTGGTCATGAAGTACTGAGCCAAGCACACCGCTGCACCTTTAATAAAAACAATTATCAGGGCACCCGTGCATCGGGCGCCCGAGGTCTACACGATGTCCAAGCCTGCACCTGTTGCCCAGGGTTCCGTTGCCGTGTCCGTGGCAAGCAGCGACAAAGCCAGTCGCTATTTCCAACTGCTATTACTGGTACTGGCGGCGGGGGCGATCTACCCGATCCTCTACCTGCGCCAGGTCTACCAGACCACCATGCTCGATGTGTTCCAGATCAACCACAGCGAGCTGGGTTACCTGTACTCCATGCTCGGCACGGTTTTTTTGCTCAGCTACTTGCCCAGCGGTTGGCTGGCCGACCGTTTGCCGCCGCGCTTTTTGATCTTCTTCTCGCTGGTCGCGACCGGTGCATTGGGCTTGTGGTACGCCAGCGTGCCGTCGATGACCGGCTTGATGATCATCTTCGCTTGCTGGGGGCTGACCACCGGCCTGACTTTTTGGGCCTCGGTGCTCAAGCGCGTGAAGATGATTGCGCACCCCTCTGAGCAGGGCCGTTTCTTCGGCATTCTCGACGGCGGGCGCGGCCTGGTGGAAGCCTTGTTGGCGACCGTGGCCCTGGGTCTGTTTGCCTATGCCACCGAAACGCAAAGCCGGTCGGCGGCTGAAGGTTTCAAGCAGGTGGTGTACCTGTACTCGTTTATCTGCATCGCCATCGGCTGCGGATTGGTGTTGCTCAAAGACCCCAAGTCCCTGGCCGAAACGGCAGCGGTGGAGAAGGGCAAGTTCAACCTGATCACCGACCTGACGACATTGGTGAAGATCCCTGAACTGTGGCTGGTGACCGCCATCGTGTTCTGCGGTTACCACATGTTCTGGGCCACCTACAGTTTTTCCGACTACCTGCAAGGCAGCGGCATGACCGCCGTGATGGCCGGCACCATCACGACCATCAAGCTGTGGATGCGCCCCATCGGCGGCATCGGTGGCGGTTGGCTGGGGGACAAGTTCTCGAACATTTCGGTGCTGATTGTCGCGCTGGTGCTGGTGACCCTGGCCATGCTCGGGCTGATCGTCTTCCCTGCGTTCAACAGCCTGGCCCTGCTGATCGGCACGGTGATCTTTATCGGACTGATGACCTACGCGATTCGCGGCCTGTACTGGGCGATCCTCGACAGCTGCGACATCCCGCTACGCATCACCGGCTTGGCCATCGGCATTGTGTCGGTGGTGGGTTACTTGCCCGACACCTTTATCCCCTTGATCAACGGCTACTTGACCGAGACCTACCCGGGCAAGGCCGGCTACACCCTGTATTTCGGCTACATCGCCTTTATCGGCGTGCTCGGGACCCTGGCGGCCCTGACCTTGCGCGCCCGGATCAACCGTAAAAAATTCAACCGGACAGGTGCCTGAGATGAAAATCGTCGCCCTTGAAACCCATATCGTTGCCGTACCACCGCCGCACATTGGCGGGATGTACTGGCTGTTCGTCAAGCTCAAGACCGACTGTGGCATTGAAGGCGTCGGCGAGATTTACGCCGCCACCTTCGGCCCCAAGGCCATGCTGCCGATCATTGAGGATGTGTTCGAGCGCTACCTGCTCAACCATGACCCGCACCACATCGAGCGGTTTTTCCGTCAGGCCTATTCCAGCGGTTTCACCCAGCGCCCGGACCTGACCATGATGGGCGTGGTCAGCGGCCTGGAAATGGCCTGCTGGGACATCATCGGCAAGGCCGCCAACAAGCCGGTCTACGAGTTGCTGGGCGGCAAGGTCAACGAGCGCTTGCGTTCCTACACCTACCTGTACCCGGTCAACAGCAAGGGCGAGTATGACTATGACGACCCGGACCTGGCGGCCGAATGCGCCATCGAGAACATGAACAAAGGCTTTACCGCGCTGAAGTTCGACCCGGCCGGGCCGTACACCGCTTATTCCGGTCACCAGGTCTCCCTGCAAGTGCTGGAGCGTTGCGAGACTTTCTGCCGCAAGATCCGTGAAGCGGTGGGTGACCGGTGCGACCTGCTGTTCGGCACCCACGGGCAGATGGTGCCGTCGTCGGCCATCCGCCTGGCCAAGCGTCTGGAGAAATACGACCCGCTGTGGTTCGAAGAACCGGTGCCGCCAGGCCAGGAAGACGCGATGGCCCAGGTTGCGGCCAAGACCAGCATCCCCATTGCCACGGGGGAGCGCCTGACCACCAAGTACGAATTTTTCAAGCTGCTGCAAGCGGGCGGCGCTTCGATTCTGCAAATGAACGTGGCGCGCTGTGGCGGGCTGCTGGAAGCCAAGAAGATCGCGAGCATGGCCGAGGCTTATTACGCGCAGATCGCGCCTCACCTTTACAACGGGCCGATTGGCGCGGCGGCGAGTTTCCAACTGGCGACCTGTACGCCGAATTTCCTGATCCAGGAAAGCATCATGACCTGGGGTGGTTTCCACGCCGAGGTGCTGACCAGGCCGCTGCACTGGGAAGACGGCTACATCATCCCGTCCACCGAACCCGGGCTTGGCGTGGAGCTGAATATGGACGTGGTGCGCAAGCACACGCCGTATACCGGCGAACGCCTGCACCTGCAAATGGCGCCAACCCCGGCTGACGTCAAAGACACTTCGCCCGCCAAGGGCTAAAAACGACTTACGCGGTAACCGTGAATGACATATGACTACATCATCGCCGGTGCTGGCGCCGCAGGCTGTGTCCTGGCCAACCGGCTGTCCGCTTCGGGCAAATACTCCGTGTTGCTGCTCGAAGCCGGCGGCAAGGACAGTTCCTGGTGGTTCAAGATCCCGGTCGGTTTCGCCAAGATGTATTACAACCCGACCTTCAACTGGATGTACTACAGCCAGCCGCAAAAGCAGTTGGCCGATCGGGCGATCTATGCGCCTCGCGGCAAGGTACAGGGTGGCTCGGGCTCGATCAACGCAATGATCTACGTGCGCGGCCAGGCCCATGACTTCAATGACTGGGCGGCGAATGGCAACGACGGCTGGAGTTTTGCGGACGTGCTGCCGTACTTTCGCAAGCTGGAAAACCACCCCTTGGGTGACACCGAGTATCACGGTGGCAGTGGCCCCATCAGCATCACACCGATGAAGGGCCATACCCACCCGATTTGCGACGTGTTTCTCAAAGGCTGCGAGCAACTCGGTTATGGCTTGAGCGATGACTTCAACGGCCCGAACTTTGAAGGCGCGGGCCTGTATGACGTCAACACGCGCAATGGCGAGCGCTGCTCCAGCAGTTTTGCGCACCTGCATCCGGCGCTCGGCCGTACCAATTTGACGGTGGAACTGCACGCATTGGTCGACCGCGTGCTGTTCGACGACCAGCAGCGCGCCACGGGCATCAGCGTGACCCAGCACGGCGTGGCCCGCACCTTTACCGCACGCAAGGAGGTCATCCTGTGTGCCGGTGCGGTGGACACGCCGAAAATCCTGCAATTGTCCGGTGTGGCGGATCAACAACTGCTCGCTGAACACAATATCCCACTGGTCAAGCACCTGCCGGCCGTGGGCGAAAACCTGCAGGACCACCTGTGCGTCAGCTATTACTACAAGGCCAATATCCCGACCCTCAACGACCAGCTTGGCTCGCTGTTCGGCCAACTGAAGCTGGGCCTCAAGTACCTGTTCACGCGAAAGGGCGCGCTGGCGATGAGCGTCAACCAGGCCGGCGGGTTCTTCCGTGGAAACGCCGAGCAGACTGACCCGAACCTGCAGCTGTACTTCAACCCGCTGTCCTACCAGATTCCGAAAAACAACAAGGCCAGCCTCAAGCCCGAGCCGTACTCCGGATTCCTGCTGTGCTTCAATCCGTGTCGGCCCACCAGTCGCGGCACCATCCGCATAGCCTCGAAAAACCCGCGTGATGCAGCGCTGATCGACCCCAACTACCTGAGCACCCAGAAGGACATCGACGAGGTGATCCAGGGCAGTCGATTGATGCGCAAGATCATGCAGGCGCCTGCGCTCAAGGGCATCACGGTGGCCGAGGTTCTACCCGGCGCGGCGGTGCAGAGCGATGAGCAGATGCTGCAATACTTTCGCGAAAACAGCGGCTCGATCTACCACCTCTGCGGCTCCTGCGCCATGGGCTCGGACCCGCGTACATCGGTGGTGGACAAGCGCTTGAAGGTGCATGGACTGGACGGATTGCGCATTGTCGATGCGTCGATCTTCCCGAATGTGACTTCGGGCAATACCCATGCGGCGGTGTTGATGGTGGCGGAGAAGGGCGCGGATCTGATTTTGCAGGATGCTTGAGGCATTCCCGACACCGATGCACCAGGGGCAATGCCAGCCACAGTGACAGCGTTGCGCCTCGCCTGGCTGGCATTAGGGCCCGACCGCCCACTACTGGATCAGATCACGTGCGCTCGCTGCAATTGCGTCAGGGACAACGCTTTGAGCTGCGCCAGCATTGGGTCACGGCGGTCTCTGGGGTGCGGTAGGTCCACCGCCAATGCCTGGCGAATGCTGCTTGGCCGGTTGCCCATCACCAGCACCCGATCACTCAAGTACAGCGCCTCGTCCACATCGTGGGTGACCAACAGCAGCGCGATGGCATGGTGCTCGGCCAGTTGCAGCAGCAAGTCCTGCAGCTTCATGCGGGTAAACGCATCCACCGCGCTGAACGGCTCATCCAGCAGCAAGACCTGCGGTCGCGAATACAGGCCACGGGCGATGGCCACTCGTTGCGCCATGCCCCCGGACAATGCCTTGGGCAGCGCCTGGGCAAAGCCCTTGAGGCCGACTTCCTCGATCAATTGCGTGACCCAGGCTTTATCGTAGTGGTTGTCGTCGCTGAAACCGATGTTCTGCTCCACCGTCAGCCAGGGCATCAGGCGCGGTTCCTGGAACACAAATGCGACTTCTCCATCCGGGCTGCGCAGTTCTCCCTGATAGTCCTTGTCCAGCCCGGCGACGATACGCAACAGCGTACTTTTGCCACAGCCGCTTGGCCCCAGCAGGCTCACGGTTTCGCGAGGTTGCAAGGCCAGACTCACGTCGCTCAACACCACGGTGTCGCTGAAGCTCTTTCGCTCCACGCGCATATCCAATAACGGCGATGCAGTCACTGCTCCGCTCCTTGACCGTTGAAGGTATCGCGCCACGCCAGGCAGCGCTTTTCCAGCGCCGCGAGCAGGCCATCGCTGACCTTCCCCAACAGCGCCAATACGATGATCGCCGCCAGCACGATGTCCGGCCGTGAGGTTTCGCGCCCATCGCTGAGCAGGTAGCCCAAGCCCTTGGTGGCTGCGATCAGTTCAGCCGCCACCAGGAACATCCACGCCAGGCTCAAACCGCTGCGCAAACCGGTAAACAAGCCGGGCAGGGCGGCGGGCAGGAGGATGCGGCGTACCAATCGGCGTCGACTGAAGCCATACATTTGGCCCACTTCCACCAGCTTGCGATCGATATCGCGAATGGCCGCGACGCCATTGAGGTACACCGGGAAGAACGCGCCAATCGCGATCAGCACAATCTTCGAGGTTTCATCGATACCTAGCCACAACAGCAACAGCGGTACCCAGGCCAAGCTCGGGATCGAACGCAACCCGGCGAACGTCGGCTCCAGGTAAGCTTCGGCCTCACGGCTCAACCCTACCCAGGCGGCAAATACCAGGGCCAGCCCGGCGCCGATGGCAAAGCCCAGCAGCACGCGGCCCAGGCTGGCGCTGATGTGCTTCCACAGCGCGCCCTCGGCCAGCTGCGTCAGGGTCACGGCAATTTCGCTGGGCGCCGGCATCTGGTACGACGGCAACCAACCCACCCGGACTACCCCTTCCAGGATCAGCAGGATCAGCACCGGCAACACCAGGCCCTTGAGCCTGCGTGGCCAGGCGCTGCGGTTGATCACCTGCGGTGGCGTCAGCGGCAAAATCTGGGTCTTGCTGGTCATCCCGCGCCCCTTATTGACTGAACGAGGTGTCGATCAACTGGTCGATCACCTGGTCCACGTTCACCCCGCGCCGCACCAGTTCTTCAGACACCAGGATCGGCGCCGCGGCCTTGGATGACACGACATCCTTGCTGCTCAGGAACGGTGTGCTCAAGTCGGTGCGCGACAGTTGCAACTTGGCCACTTCCAACGGCAAGCCCGACTCGTCGGCCAGCAGCTTGGCGAATTCATCCGGGTGCCTCACCGCCCAGTCACGGGCTTTCTCGTAGGCGCCGAGCACTTTGGTGATGGTCTGCGGATGCTCCTTGGCGAACGTCTCGGTAACGCTGACCACGCCATAACTGTTGAAGTCCTTGTTGCGATAGAGCAGGCGCGAACCGGCCTGGATTTCACTGGCGGCCATATGCGGATCGAGACCGGCCCAGGCGTCGACGTCGCCTTTCTCCAGGGCGGTGCGGCCATCCGGATGTTGCAGGTGCACCAATTCCACATCGTCCTTGTTCAGCCCGGCCTTTTGCAGGCTGCGCAGGGTGAACAGGTACGGGTCGGTACCTTTGGTGGCGGCGATTTTCTTGCCCTTGAGGTCGGTGAGATTTTTAAGCGACGAGTCCTTGCGCACCACCAGGGCCGTCCATTCGGCGCGACTGTATACGTACACCGATTTGATCGGGCTGCCATTAGCGCGGCTCAAAACCGCAGACAGGCTGGCGGAAGACGCGAAGTCGACGCCGCCGCTGTTGAGGTACTCCAGGGACCGGTTGCTACCCTGGCTCAATACCCAGCCGACCTTGGAGTTCGGCAAGGCCTGCTCCAGCCAGCCGAAATGCTTGAGCACCAGGCTGACGGGCGAATAGTAGGCGTAGTCGAGGTTGACTTGGGCCGGATCTGTCTCGGCGGCAAAGGCCTGTGGTTGCAGGCACAGCGCGAGGGCGAAGACGCCCAATAAGCGTTGGGTAATGGGTTTCATGGAACCGCTCCGAAAGGCATGGGAAGGAGATTTTTCTTATGCTTAGAAAATTAGTCGGCATGTTCCATCATGCTTTTCGGGAATATGCAGTCTCTGTGCCAGCGGGTTCGGCAGCGTATTGGCGGGGGGGGGCCGGGATGAATGCTGTGGTGAGAGGGGCAGATTGTTGAATCACTGTTTGCTGGGCAACACTTCTCAATATATCCATAAGGAATAAATAAATAGTTATATATTCCTTTTGTGTTTTTCTCCGTTGCTGCATCTTGAGGGCCTGCGCATTCGTGCGGATTGACCCAACAGCTAAAGGAAAGCCGACATGACCATTAAAGCGATCAACGTGCGCAACCAGTTCAAGGGCGTGATCAAGGAAATACTGCAGGGCGAAGTGGTGTCCGAAATCGACGTGCAGACCGCATCCGGCATCGTCACTTCGGTGATCACCACCCGTTCGGTGCGTGATCTGGAATTGAAGGTGGGCAGTGAGGTCATCGCTTTTGTGAAGTCGACGGAAGTGTCGATCGCCAAGCTCTGACCGCGCGTTCCCACGCCTTGCGTGGGAACACCGCCCAGGCGCTCTGCGTGTCAGCGATGACGCAGGGCGCGCTCCATGCGTTGCACGCCTTCTTCCAGCATCGACCGTGGGCAACCGAAGTTAAGGCGCACGAATTGTTGGCTCTCATCGCCGAATTCGATCCCCGCACTCAAGCCGACCTTGGCCTGTTCCAGGAAGAATTGCTGCGGGTCGTCCAGGCCCAGGGCGCTGCAATCCAGCCAGGCCAGGAAGGTGCCTTGCGGAGCATGCATCACCACGCCAGGCAGGCGGGTTTGCACGGCGTCGAGCAGGTAGTCACGGTTGGCTTGCAGGTACTTGACCAAGGCCTCCAGCCATTCTGTGCATTCGCTGTAGGCGGCGCGGGTGGCTTCCAGGCCCAGGGGGCTGACGCTGTCGACCATGCCGCAACGCGCGTTGTTGAAGCGTTCGCGGATCTCGGCGTTCTGCACCACGGCAAAACAGGTCTTCAGGCCGGCCACGTTGTAGGCTTTGCTCGCCGACATCAACGTGATGGTGCGCTGGGCAATCTCAGGGCTGAGGCTGGCGGTGGGGATGTGGCGGCGACCGTCGAAGCACAACTCGGCGTGGATTTCATCGCTGATGATCAACGCGCCGTTTTCCAGGCAGGCGTTAGCCACGGCCAGCAGTTCTTCGCGGGGGAAGACTTTGCCGATCGGGTTATGCGGGTTGCTCAACAGCAGCGCGCCGGCACCGTCCAGTGACTTCTGCAGGGTCGCCAGCGGGGTGAGGTATTCAGCGCCGACCCGCTCAAACGGTACTTCGATGCGTGGCAGGTGCCAGTGGCCGGGTGCCAGGCGAATCGGGCGGTAGTTCGGGGTCTGCAGCACCACCGGCTGGCCCGGTTGCACAAAGGCGTGCAGCGCCATATTGAAGCCGGGTTCGACGCCGGGCAGGAACAGCAACTCCTCCGGCTGCACCCGCCAGGCGTACTTGGCCCACAGGTCGGCCACGATGGCTTCGCGCACATCCGGGCCGGCCACGCTGTAGCCCAGAACCTGCTGGTCCAGGCGCTGGTGCAAGGCGTGCAGCACGGCCGGGGGGGCGGCGATATCCATGTCGGCGATCCACATCGGCAACACGTCAGGCGGGTAACGGTTCCACTTGGTGCTGCCGGTGCCGAGGCGTGGGTGGATCGTGTCGAAATCAAAGCTCATGGGCGGCTCGTATCAGGAAGGCGGGCAAACAATGGCGCCGATTCTAGCGCCATTAATTTTATAGGCCAGTGCTGATTGCCGCAGATAGTTGTTGGTGGGCCTGTTCCACGGCGTGATTGACCGCTGCTTCACCGCGCACCATGGCCGGCAGGTAGGCAAAGTCCACCGAGCGAATGCCGATCGTCGCCAGGACGGTGGTCAGGTACGGCGTGAGAAAGTCCGGCTCGTGGCCTTTGCGCGCATTGCCGGAGCTGACCAGCACAAAGGTGCGCCGGTCGTGCAACAGGCCGACCTTTTCAAACTGCGGGTTGACCGTGAAACTGCGATGGATGCGCACCACATGGTCGATCCAGGCCTTGAGCGCTGCCGGCACGGTGAAGTTGTGTACCGGGGTGCACAGGATCAGCAGGTCGCAGGCTTCCAGTTCAACAATCAGCTGTTCCGACACTGCCGTCGCGTCGCCATTCAGGCCGCCAGGCGTGGTCAGGGCATCTGCGTATTCGCGGGTCAGCGGCGGCAACGCCTGGCCGCCGTAGTCGCGTTCAGTGACCTGGGCCTGCGGCAGCAGGTCGCGCAGCAGGGCGCGGCCCAGTTTGAAGCCATGTGCGGCTTTGCCGTGGGGGCTGAAGCTGAGTAACAAGGCACGGGTCATGGGTTCAGATCCTGAGAGAAGTGCATGCCAAGCGGTAACAGGCCCTGGCGGAAGTAGAAGCGCTGGGCCAGGGCCATGTGCATGCCGGTGTCCAATACCAGGTAACGATAACCGCGTGCGCGGGTTTCTTCGCGCACGCGGTCCAGCAATTGTTCGCCGAGGCGACGACGTTGCAAGGCGGCATCGACGACCAGATCGTCGACATAGATGAAGCGGCCATACAAGGTGTTTTCCGTCAGCCGGTAACCAATCAGGCCGATCACCTTACCTTGTTCTCGGGCGGCCAGCAGGTGGTAGCCGTTCTGCTGTTGGCGTTGGACCTGCTCGGCAAAGGTGACGGCATCCGTCAGGTGCGGGCGCAGTTGCTGCATTACCGCAAAGCTTGCGATGCAGTCGGCTTCAGTCTGCATCGGCACGAATTCGACCTGTTCATTCATGATCTTGATTCACCAGATGGGCTTTGACGGCGGCCGGCACCTTGCGAAAGCTGATGGCGACGCGGTTCAAGGCGTTCATCAGGGCGATCGCCAGGGTCAGGTCGGCCACTTCCTTGTCATTGAACAGCGCCGAGACCCTGGTGTAATCGGCGTCCGGCACCTGGGTCTGCGCCACCTGGGTGACCACCTCGGCCCAGGCCAGGGCCGCACATTCACGCGGTGTGAACAGCGGCGAGGCCTCATGCCAGGCGGCGACCAGCATCAGCTTCTCCAGATCGATGCCCTGTTTGAGCAGGTCGCGGGAGTGGGAGTCCAGGCAATAGGCACAGCCGTTGAGTTGGGAAACCCGCAGGTACACCAGGTCAATCAACTCTTTCTCCAGGCCGCAGCCGTGGATGTAGCGGTGCACTGAACCGAGGGCACTGTAGCCCGCAGGAGCGGCTTGGGCGTAATCGAGTCGGTGTTTCATGGGCGATCCTGTGTGGAGTAAGTGATGCGTCATTTTCAGTGGCTGACGGATCGCTCGACAGGGGCATGATTGGACAAGTGGGTTGGGACATGATCAGACTTCGCCGTGTATCCCTGTCGAGCCCGCCCGTGATGTCAGCTTTGCCCAAGTACCAGGAAATCTACCGGCGTTTTCGCTTGGCCATTGACCAGGGCCAGTTCGGCCCCGGTGACCGCGTGCCGTCCGTGCGCAGCTTGGCGCTGGAGCTCAAGGTGGCGCGGGGCACGGTGGAGACGGCCTATCAACTGCTGGTCAGCGAAGGTTTTTTTGAGGCCCGCGGTCAGGCGGGCACGGTGATCGCTGCGTCGCTGCCGACGGTGTCGGTCAAGCCGTTGCCGGTGGTTGAGCCTGTGGTACGCAGCCCCCTGGCCTTGCAGATGGGCCTGCCGGCCCTCGATGCCTTCCCGCGTAAGCTGTGGGCGCGGCTGGTGACCCAACAAGTGCGCCGCACCGATTCCGACAGCCTGGCGATGGGTGACGTGCGCGGCGCCCAGGCGCTGCGTGTGGCCATTGCCAACTACCTGGCGTTGTACCGCGGCGTGCAGTGCGCACCACAGCAGGTATTTGTCTGCGCCGGTTATGCCGGATGCCTGACGCTGCTGTGCGATGCGCTGCAGATGGCAGGGCAACGCTGCTGGTTCGAAGACCCTGGCTACTTGCATGGGCGTCAACTGTTGACCCATTGCGGCGTGGATTTGGTGCCGGTGCCGGTCGACCGTGATGGCCTGGACGTAGCGCAGGGCATTCGACGCGACATGCAGGCGCGGCTGGCAGTGGTCACCCCGGCGCATCAAAGCCCGTTGGGTGTGGCCTTGAGCCGGGAGCGGCGGCAGGCCTTGCTGGCATGGGCCGGGGAGCAGGGCAGTTGGGTGGTCGAGGATGATTACGACAGTGAATTTCGCTACCGGGGCCAACCGCTGGCGGCGCTCAAGAGCCAGGATCACGATGACCGGGTCATCCATGCCGGGAGTTTCAGCAAGATGCTGTTTCCCGGGCTGCGCCTCGGCTATCTGGTGGTGCCCACCGCCTTGGTGGCGGCATTTGAGCGCAGCGCCCAGGCGTTGCAGCAGCGCAGCGCGCAGTTATTGCAACTGACCACGGCAGACTTCCTGGAGCAGGGACATTTCACCCGGCATCTGAAGAAGATGCGCCAGTTATATGCGCAGCGGCATGGGTTGCTGGTCAATGCGATGGCAACGCATTGCGCGGGTCTTTTGCGGGTGGATGAGCAAGCAGGGGGGATTAATCTGCTGGTGCGCCTGGAGGTGGCGGTATCGGACCAGGCCGTGGCTGAGGCAGCGAACGCGGCGGGCCTGGCGGTACAGGCGCTGTCGGTGTGGAGCCTGGGGGCACATCGCGAGCAGGGCTTGTTGATGGGGTTCACGAATGTCGCCACGGCGCAACAAGCGTCGGAGCTGGCCTTGTTGCTGCGCGGCGTGATCGAGTCGTCATCGTTCTGTGACCGACAAGTTCTGTAATAAAAACGCCATTGCGCTGGGGATTAAAACCGGGAAGGGCTATTTTGGTGCACCTCAACAACTAGAGTAGCCATGGATGAAATACCAACCCTTCAGCCGTACTTTGATTGCTACTGCACTGGTGTTGACCGTCAGCGGTGTGCAAGCTGCGTCCCAGGCTCCGGTGGCCGGTGAAAATGGCATGGTGGTCACCGCCCAGCATTTGGCCACTCATGTGGGCGTGGATGTGCTCAAGGCCGGCGGCAACGCGGTGGATGCGGCCGTTGCGGTCGGCTATGCGCTGGCGGTGGTGTACCCGGCGGCGGGCAATCTCGGCGGCGGCGGTTTCATGACCGTGCAACTGGCCGACGGGCGCAAGACCTTCCTCGACTTCCGCGAAAAAGCCCCCCTGGCGGCCACCGCCAACATGTACCTGGACAAAGATGGCATGGTCATCGACGGCCTCAGTGCCAAGGGCCATTTGGCGGTCGGGGTCCCCGGCACCGTGTCCGGCATGGAGCTGGCGCTGAGCAAATACGGGACCCTCAAGCGCGCCCAGGTGATTGCCCCGGCGATCAAACTGGCCGAAAACGGCTTCGAACTGGAGCAGGGGGATATCGACCTGCTGCACACGGCCACCGGTGAATTCGAAAAAGACCCGGACCTGCGCGGGATCTTCCTGCACAACGGCCAGCCGATGCAGGTCGGCCAGAAGCTGGTGCAGAAAGACCTGGCCAAGACCCTCAAGGAAATTTCCGCCAAGGGCAGCGACGGTTTCTATAAAGGCTGGGTCGCCAAGGCGCTGGTGGATTCCAGCCAGGCCGGCAAAGGCATCATCACCCAGGCCGACCTGGACAAATACAAGACCCGTGAACTGGCGCCCATCGAGTGCGATTACCGGGGTTACCACGTCGTCTCGGCGCCGCCGCCAAGCTCGGGGGGCGTGGTGATCTGCCAGATCATGAACATCCTCGAAGGCTACCCGATGGCCGACCTCGGCTATCACTCGGCCCAGGGCCTGCACTACCAGATTGAAGCCATGCGCCATGCCTACGTGGACCGTAACAGCTACCTGGGCGACCCGGACTTCGTGAAGAACCCGATCGCCCACCTGCTGGACAAGGACTATGCCGCCAAGCTGCGTGCCGCCATCGACCCGCAGAAAGCCGGCGACTCCCAGGCGATCAAACCGGGCGTATCGCCCCATGAAGGCAACAACACCACGCACTATTCGATTGTCGACAAGTGGGGCAACGCGGTCTCGGTGACCTATACCCTCAACGACTGGTTCGGTGCCGGCGTGATGGCGAGCAAAACCGGGGTGATCCTCAACGATGAAATGGACGACTTCACCGTCAAGGTCGGCGTGCCGAACATGTACGGCCTGGTCCAGGGCGAAGCCAACGCCATCGCACCGGGCAAGGCGCCGCTGTCGTCGATGAGCCCGACCATCGTGACCAAGGATGGCAAGGCGGTGATGGTGGTGGGCACGCCGGGTGGCAGCCGTATCATCACGGCCACCTTGCTGACCATTCTCAATGTCATCGACTACAAGATGAACATTCAGGAGGCGGTGGATGCGCCACGTTTCCACCAGCAGTGGATGCCGCCAGCCACCAACCTGGAACGGTTTGCCGTAAGCCCCGATACCCAGAAGATCCTGGAAAGCTGGGGCCATCAGTTTGCGGGCCCTCAGGATGCCAACCACTTGGCGGCGATTCTGGTCGGCGCGCCTTCACTGGAGGGTAAGCCGGTGGGTAATAACCGCTTCTATGGGGCGAATGATCCGCGTCGCAATACCGGCTTGTCATTGGGCTACTGATCACGTCGCAACACCTGCCTGTCACTGGGCTGCTAATGACGTCGCAACACCTGCCCGTCACTGGGCTGTAGTGAGCGGGCTTGCCCCGCGCTGGGTGGCGCAGCCGCCCCAACAGGACGCCTCGGTTTTTCAGGAAGACTGCGGTGCCTGGATTG
>NZ_JBNPJV010000038.1:0-29363 GCF_050312585.1 Pseudomonas sp. R19M | reverse complement strand
GGTTCAGTTACAAATACTGAAACTGACACACCGCTATCGGGAGCAAGCCCCCTCCCACTTTCCACCTTATCGTGTCAGACCTTCACATTCCCCAGCGGCGGCAATTTCGCCAGCTTCAGCGCTACCAGCAACGCACCGATCAGCAGCGCCACAATAAACCCGCCAATCCCGTTCCAGCCTGCAAAGTGCCAGAAGAACCCTCCCGCAGTCCCCGCAACACTCGATCCCACGTAGTAGCAGAACAAGTACAGCGAAGACGCCTGCCCCTTGGCTTTTACCGCACGGCGACCGATCCAGCTGCTGGCCACCGAGTGGGCGCCGAAGAAGCCGAAGGTGAAGATCAGCATGCCGGGCACCACCAGCCACAGCGGGGTGAAGAGCGTCAGGAGCATGCCGGCGAGCATCAATACGATAGTGCCCCATAACACGCGGCGGCGGCCGAGGCGGTCGGCCAGGGAGCCGATTTTGGCCGAGCTGTAGATGCCCGAGAGGTACACCAGCGACAGCAGGCCGACCACGGCCTGGCTCAAGTCATACGGGTTGCCGAGCAAGCGATAGCCTATGTAGTTGAACATCGTCACGAATGCGCCCATCAGCAGGAAGGCTTCGAGAAACAACCACGGCAAGCCCGCGTCCTTGAAGTGCATGACAAAACCGTCCAGCAGGCTACGGGGCTTGAGGCTGGTGGCGCGGAAGTTGCGCGACTCGGGGAGGATTTTCCAGAACACCGTGGCCGCCATCAGCGCCAGGGCGCCAATGATCAGCATCGCGGTATGCCAACTGACGAAGTCGATCAGGACGCCGATGATCAGGCGGCCGCTCATGCCGCCAATCGCGTTGCCGCCGATGTACAAGCCCATGGCCAGGCCGATGTGCTGCGGATGGATCTCTTCGCTCAGGTAGGTCATCGCCACCGCCGCCAGGCCGCTCAATGACAACCCCTCCAGCGCACGCATCAGGAGGATGCCTTCCCACGTCGGCATCAAGCCGCTGGCGATGGTGGCCAGCGCGGCGCAGAACAGCGCTGAAACCATCACGGGTTTGCGCCCCAGCCTATCGGAGATCGGCCCGGTGATCAGCAAGCCGAATGCCAGCATCGCCGTGGACACCGACAGAATCAGGCTGCTTTGCGCCGCATTGATGGAAAACTCATGGGACAGCGCCGGCATCATCGGCTGCACGCAATACAGCAGGGCAAAGGTCGCGAAACCACCGGAGAACAGCGCCAGCACGGTGCGCATGAACATCGGCGTGCCTTTTTCGATGTACTCGTCGTTGAGCTGGGCGACCACCTCATCCAGGGCGGTGGGTGGGCGTTCTTGAGCGAATGGCGCGACAGCAGATTTCACGGGGACCTCGGGAAGCGAAAGCCTGCCAGGACTGGCAATGCAAAAAAGAATATAGCTGGCTAATGATTCTTTCCAATATATTGTTCGACCTGTTTGAGAGCTTTTACGACCTAATGAGGCTTGCATGGAATTACGTCATTTGCGCTACTTCATTGCCGTCGCTGAAGAACTGCATTTTGGCCGCGCCGCACAGGTACTGGGCATCTCGCAGCCGCCGCTGAGCCAGCAGATCCAGGCGCTGGAACAGGAAGTGGGGGCGCGTTTGTTCGAGCGCACCAATCGTCGGGTTGAGTTGAGCGAGGCCGGACGGTTGTTCCTGCAAGAGGCGCGGCTGGTACTGGCTCAGGTCGACAAAGCCGCCGATGTAGCGCGGCGCGCGCAATCAGGTGAGTTGGGCGAACTGAAGATCGGCTTTACCTCATCGGCGCCGTTCAACTCCAGCATTCCCCAGGCGATCTTTGCGTTTCGCCAGGCGTTCCCGGCGGTGCACCTGAATTTGCAGGAAATGAGCAGCACCGAAGTAGCCGAGTCGCTGGTGGATGAGTCGATCCAGGTGGGGTTGATGCGCCCGCTGCCGTTGCCCGACTCGCTGGGGGTCATTGAGTTGATGCACGAGCCACTGGTGGCCGTGCTGAATGCCGGGCATCCCCTGGTGGACGGCAGTGAGCGCGGCTTGCACCTGGCACAGTTGGCGCAGGAGCCATTTGTGTTTTTCCCGCGGACCTACGGCAGCGGTCTCTACGCTCAACTGCTCAATCTGGCGCGTGACGCCGGTTTCAGCCCGCACTTCGCCCAGGAGGCGGGGGAGGCGATGACCATCATCGGCCTGGTAGCGGCGGGGCTCGGCGTGTCGGTGCTGCCGGCCTCTTACCAGCGCATCCGCATTGATGGCGTGGTGTATCGCACCTTGCTGGATCAAGAGGCGGTGACGGCAGTATGGCTGGTGCAGCGCAAAGGCGCGCAGAGCCCGATGGCGAAAGCGTTTGTGGAGTTGTTGACGCGCCAGCCCGTGCAATGATCGTCCCCACGCTCTGCGTGGGGACGCATCCCGTGACGCTCCGCGTCACCCTGGCACAGGACTGGAGTCTTGCGCCAACAGCGGTACGCGGAGCGTCCCAGGCGGTATTCCCACGCGGAGCGTGGGAATGATCAATGAATCAGAGTTTATTGCAGCCCCGCACCCCGCAACCCCGCCAGAATGTCGCGATCCAGCATGCTCACCCAACGGTTGTAGTTGCGATGGATCTTGCCGTCCTTGTAGCCCAGGTCGCGGCTGTCGCGGTAGGTGATGGCGTAGCTGTTGCGGGTGTAGCGGATGTCGATTTGTGCGTAGAACTGGTTGCGCACGGTGATCTCGGCCTGCACCAACTGCGGGCTCAGGCGCTGCACCGTCCATTCGCGCTTTTGCAGGGCGTTGACGATGACCTGTTTGACTTGCTCTTCACTGACCTGGGGGCCGGCTACCAAATCGTGCTGGGTGTTGAGTACCGGTTTACTGGTGCAACCGGCAGTGCTCAGCAGGGCCAGGGTGATCAGGGTGGCGCGTAGCAGGGAGGACATTCCGTTTTCTCCAATCGATTAAAAAGTCAGGACCAGCGGCGGAAAATCAGCGATGTGTTGACGCCGCCAAAGGCAAAGTTGTTGTTCATCACGTAGTCGTGGTGCATCTCACGCAGACCACCTTGCAGGTAATCCAGCTCGCCGCATTGCGGGTCGACGACGTCCAGGTTGAAGGTATGTACGTACTGGTCGCGATTCATCATCTCGATGCTGAACCACGACTCCAACGCACCGCAGGCGCCCAGGGTGTGGCCCAGGAAGCTTTTCTGTGAGCTGATGGGCATGTGGCTGCCGAACAGGCTGCTGGTGGCCAGGGTTTCGGCAATGTCGCCTTGGTCGGTGGCAGTGCCGTGGCCGTTGACGTAGCCGATGGCATCCGGGGTGAGACCGGCATCTTCCAGGGCCAGCTCCATGGCGCGGCGCATGGTTTTCTGTTCGGGGCGGGTGGTGTGCTGGCCGTCGGCATTGCTGCCGAAGCCGACGATCTCGGCGTGGATGTGTGCCCCTCGCGCCAGGGCGTGCTCCAATTCTTCCAGCACCAGCATGCCGCTGCCCTCACCGATCACCAGGCCGTCGCGGCCACTGTCATAAGGCCTTGGGCTGGTTTGCGGTGCATCGTTTTTCAGGCTGGTGGCATAGAGCGCGTCGAATACCATGGCTTCGGTGGGGCACAGTTCTTCGGCGCCGCCGGCAAGCATCATCGGCAGACGGCCGAACTTGATCGCTTCATAGGCATACCCAATGCCCTGACTGCCGCTGGTGCAGGCGCTGGACGTGGGGATCAACCGCCCGGTGAGACCAAAGAAGATACTGATATTCGCCGCGGTGGTGTGGGGCATCATGCGCACATAGGAGTTGGCATTCAGCCCCTCGGCCACCGAATTGAGCAGCATATTGCCAAACGCCTTGATCTCATCGGTGCTGCCGGTGGACGAGCCGCAGGCCACGCCCATGCGCCCGTCCTTGATCGACTCGTCGCCCAGCAGACCGGCGTCTTTCAACGCCTGCTCGGCGGCCCACACCGCCAGGCGCGAGACGCGACCCATGCTGCGCAGTTGTTTGCGCGTCCAGTGGGCGGGCACGACGAAATCATCAATCGGCCCGGCCAGGCGTGTATTCAATTCGCTGAAGCGGTCCCACTCATCCATGCGCCGGATGCCGCTGCGGTTGGCGCGGAAGTTGGCCGAGATAGTGGCCCAATCGCTGCCCAGGGAGGTCATGCCGGCCATGCCGGTGACGACGACACGCTTCATCAGCACAGGCCTCCGTTCACCGCCAGCACCTGGCGAGTGATGTAGCCGGCTTCGGCCGACATCAGGAAATTCACCGCGCCGGCGACTTCTTCCGGGGTGCCCATGCGCTGCGCCGGGATCATCTTCATCAGCTCTTCAACCGGCACGTTTTCATCGAGCATCGCGGTGTCGATCAGGCCGGGAGCCACACAGTTGACGGTGATCTTGCGTTTGCCCAGCTCGATGGCCAGTGCCTTGGCTGCGCCGATCAGGCCGGCTTTCGAGGCGCTGTAGTTGACCTGGCCACGGTTGCCGATCAGCCCCGATACCGAGGTGATGCACACGATACGCCCGGCCGCACGACGGCGGATCATCGGCATCATCACCGGATGCAATACGTTGTAGAAACCGTCGAGGTTGGTGCGCATCACCACGTCCCAATCGTCTTCGGACAAGGCCGGGAACGCACCGTCGCGGGTCAGGCCGGCATTGAGTACCACGCCGTAATAGGCGCCATGCTGCTCCACGTCCGCCTCCAGGATTTGCTTGCAGCGCGCGCGGTCCGCCACATCGAACTGCAGCACCCGCGCCTGGCGCCCCAGGGCCTGGATTTCGACCTGCACCGCATCGGCTTCGGCACGGCCGCTGCGGCAATGCAGCACGATGTCATGCCCGGCCTGGGCCAGGCGCAAGGCAATGGCGCGGCCGATGCCACGGCTGGAGCCGGTGACCAGTACGGATTCAGTCATGGCGTTTCGTCCTTAGATTCATCTAAATAGTTGGCCGCCTGGGGCGGTCGAAATACGTTCAAGCGGGCGCTGGCCTGGATACCGTCGCCGGTCAGGTGGCATTCGAACACCCCCATGCCGTTGTCGTCTTCCAGGGAGCGCAGGCCGTGGATGCGCAGCTCGGCGCCTGCGGGGAAGTGTTCCACGTTGCACTCGAACTTGCGTGTGCCCAGCAGGAAGCCCAGTTCCACGGCTTCGCCTTTCTGGCGTGCCCGGCAACCGGCATAGGCGGCGACACTCTGCGCCATCAGCTCGATGCCGACCCAGGCCGGCAGGCTGCCGTCCGGGCGGCTGAACAAACCGCCGGGCTTGACGGTGACACGGGTGTGGACCTGCTCCTCATCGAACGACAGCACCTGGTCGATCAGGATCATGTCGCCCGCATGGGGCAGCAGTTCGGCGAGTGGCCAATCGATCATGGGGCCTCTGCGATTATCAGGCTGATGTTATTGCCGCCGAAGGCAAACGAGTTGCTCATCAGGCAGCGTTTTTTCAAGGTGTCGCCCGCTGCGGCCCATTGCAAGGCCGGCAATGCCGGGTCGGCCTGGCCATCCCACACATGCGGCGGCACTGCACCGTGAGCCAGGCTCAGCCAGCAGAAGGCCGCTTCCAATGCACCGGCTGCGCCGAGGGTATGGCCGCTCATGGGTTTGGTCGACGAGCAGGCCACACCCTGCGGGAACAGGCTGGCCACGGCCAGGCTCTCCATGGCGTCATTGTGCAGAGTGGCGGTGCCGTGCAGGTTCAGGTAGCCGATCTGTTCCGGCGCCAGTTTCGCACTGGCCAGGGCCTTGCGCATGGCGTGCAACGCACCTTTGCCGGAGGGTTCGGGGGCGGAAATGTGGTGGGCATCACAGCTGGCGCCGCTGCCGATCAACGCGATGGGCGCAGGCTGGCGACTCATCAGGAACAGCACCGCTGCTTCGCCGATGTTGATGCCATTACGGTTCACCGAAAATGGATTGCAGCGTTCGCTCGACACCGCTTCCAGCGCGGTGAAACCGTTAAGCGTCAACTTGCACAGACTGTCTACGCCGCCGCAGATCACCGCATCGCATACGCCCAGGTCCAGCAGGCGCTGGGCACTGACCAGCGCACGGGCACTGGAAGTGCACGCTGTGGAGATCACATAGGCCGGGCCGCTCAGGTGCAGCCAGTCGGCGAGGAAATTCGCCGGCGCGCTTAGCTCCTGCTGCTGGTAGTCATAGTCGCCGGGGAATTGCTGATTGCGCAGGTAATGGGCGATACCGCGGCTGGCTTCATCGATGCCCGACGTGCTGGTGCCCAACACGACACCCACGCGTGCTGCACCGTGAGTGTGGATCGCCTGACGAATCTCGTCTTCAATCTGCAGCGCCGCTTCCAGCAACAGTTGGTTGTTACGGCTATTTTGTGCGCACAGCGCTGCGGGAATGTCTGCCAGCTCACCCCGCACGCCGCCTACCGGCAGCACGCGATCCGGCACCCAGCCGCTCTCGGCGCGCATGCCCGAGCAGTCGCCGGCAAACAGGCTGCGGCTGACTTCGGCTTGGCCGCGCCCCAGCGCGCAGATCACGCCGAGCGCATTCAGATAGGCCGTCATCGGCCCACCCCAAGCGGCGTGATGCGATAGCTCAACGGCTGCCCATTCATGTTCACACTGAACACCTCGGAAGACTGATACACGATTTGCCAGTGCCCCGGCAGCGTACGCGTCAGGTCCCTCGCCTGGGCGCTCGGGTACAGCGCAGGCACGTCATCGGCCGACGTCAGGGCAAACAGCAGCGCAGCGAACAGCTCCCGCGCCTGAGGGTTGGGCGGCAGCAAACCATCGGCCTGCCACTGGCCATCGACCAGTTTTTGGCGGGCCTGGGGAATGCCCAGCGGGTCCATCATCGACCAGCGAATCGCGCTGCCTTCACGCTGGATGACCAGCAACCAGTCCTGGGTCTGGCCGCCCGTGCGACGCTGTACATGCAGTTGCATCGGCAAGCTCAACGCCGGATTTTTCGCCGGCAGCGGCGGCTGGCTGGCGCAGGCGCTCAGCAGCAACAGGCAGCCGATCAGCAACAGGCGGATCATGGGGTGGCACCCGCTAGAGGTTTACGCGCTACGCAGTTGACCAGGGTTTCCTCACGTTGGCCCACCGGCGGCGGATTGCGCAGGCCCCAGCGTTCGAGCAGGCCGAAATCGCTGGCACGGCTCCACCACAGATAGGGGTATGAGACGTTCTGTGGGCCAAATTCAAAGCCCTGTTCGCGGAGCATCTGCAGGTACTCTTCGGCGCTCTTCTGCACGTGCATCGGGTGACGGAACAGCCAGCGGATCACCCAGGTATCGATATAGGCTTCGGTCGACTCGGCAAACAGCAAGTAACCACCGGGCTTGAGCACCCGGTAGAACTCATTGAGTGCGCGATGCTGTTCGACCAGATGATGAAAGGTCTGGTGGCAGAACAGGATGTCGACGCTTTCGTCCGGCACTTGCAGGGTCGCGCAGTCGCTGCCGATCAGTTCCACCGCCAGGCCTTGGCGGGCGGCTTCGGTCTGGCTCAGCGCCAGGCTGTGAGGGTCGGCATCCAGGCCGATCAGGCGCTCGGGCGCAAAGACCTGCTGCAAATAGCGAAACGACTTGCCCTGGCCGCAACCGGCGTCCAGCAACACCGGCGCCACCGGCAACGGTTCGCTGAACAAGCTGCGCAGGTCATTGATCGCCACGCGCAACACATGGTGTTGCCAGGTGTGGCTGCGCAGGAACCAGAAACCGAACCGGGTTTCTTCGACGTAGTTCTTACTCAGGTACTGGGTAGTCATACCGTTTCACTCGCACAAATTTCCGACAACATCCGCAGGCGCCGCTTGGGTTCGCTGACAAACGGGTTACGTTCATCCCAGGCATAACCGGCGAGGATCGAGCTGATCATCCGACGGATCTCCGGTGAGCTGCCCGGGTGAAAGATCACGTCCTGGAACGTTCCGGCATACCAGCCTTCGACGTAGCAACGGAAGGTATCGACACCGCGCTTGAGCGGCTCGGCAAACTCGGTTTGCCAGTCGACGGTTTCGCCCTTCAATTGGCGATGCAGCACACCCGCCGCCATGCTCGCCGAACGCATGGCAATGGTCACGCCGGAGGAGAATACCGGGTCGAGGAACTCCGCCGCATTACCCAACAGCGCAAAGCCCGGCCCGTGCAGGGTTGTGACGTTGGCCGAGTAACCGCCGATGGTCCGTGCCGGCGTGTCCCAGACGGCGTTTTGCAGTACGCCGCGCAGGCTCGGGGTTTCATCGATGAAGCCCCGCAGGCACGCGTCGAGGTCGCTGTCACGGCCGTCAAAGTGTTGTTTGGCCGCCACTACGCCGACTGAACAACGCCCGTTGCTGAAGGGGATGGTCCAGAACCAGATATCGCGCTTCGTCGGGTGGGTGGTCACGAGGATTTTGCTGCGGTCGAAACCTGGGTGCGTGATGCGGTCCTCGACGTGAGTGAATACCGCCTGGCGCAAGGGAAAGTTCGAAGGGGCTTCCAGTTCCAGCAGGCGCGGCAACACGCGGCCATAACCACTGGCATCCAGCACGAATCTGGCCTTGATGTGGTACTCGCTGCCGTTCTCCCGGCGGATATGCAGGTAGCGGCACTCGCCACTCAAGTCCACACCCGCGACGGTTTCGCCGTAGCGAATGTCCACGCCTTGCAGTGCGGCCTGATCGGCCAGCAACTTGTCGAACTCGCCGCGCTGCACCTGGAAGGTGGTCGGCTTGCCGTTGCTGAAGGTATCGCCGAAATCAAACGCGCTGTAGCGCTCGCCCCAGGCGAACGCCGCACCGGTTTTCACCTGGAAACCCGCTGCTTGCACGGCGTCGAGCATGCCGGCTTCTTCGATAAAGTCGATGCAGTGGGACAGCAGGCTTTCGCCAATCGAGAACCGTGGGAAATGCTGGCGCTCGATGATCAATACGTCATGCCCGTTGCGCTTTAACAGCGCGGCGGCGATAGCCCCGGATGGTCCGGCGCCGATCACGACCACCTGGCGACGTTCCATTTCAACTATTGGCACGAGGGCTCCTTGCCACTTTGGCGATAACGGTATTCATAAGGCATGTTTGTGTTGCCCGGCCCAGGGCGCCAGCATAAAGCTGAACGCCAGGCCCAGGCTGACCGACAGGCCGAAATTGCTCACGGCCGGTGTACTGGACACCGCCAGCAGGCCGAACGACAACCACGTCGTCAGCGCGGCCAGCAGCGTCCCCAGAAGACTCACGGCCGCGCCGCCGATCTGCTCGCGCATCAGGATGGCGTAGTCGACGCTGATGGCCGTGACCAGCAGCAGGCCGAACAGGCTGAACAGGGTCAGCGGCTGGCCCAGCCAACCGAGGCTGGCCAGGCTGCACAGGGCCGCCAGCAACGGCAGGGCGACAATGCGCAAGGCACCGCCGAAACCGAACGGCAGGATCAGCAGCAACACGATCAGCACGCAGGACATCAGTTTCAATTCGGCGGCGCTGACCTGCGTGTCGGCGAACACCCGGTTCAGGTCGCCCAAGCGATCGACCAACTGCACGCCAGGCAAGTCCTGTGCTTGTACGCGCAGCAACGCCGGGTTGTTCAAGCCTTGCAGGCTGACCATCGCCGCGACGCCACCGTCCACCGGGCCCAGCCACAGGGTGCGCCAGGGTTCCGCCAGCGGGCCTTTGAGCGCCGCATCGATGTCTTCGGTAGGCAACGCCTGCAACTGCGTGACTTCGGCCTGCAGGGCGCTCGCCGGGATGCCGAGGTCCAGCAGCGGTTGCCAATGCTGCGCCAGGTTGTTCAGCCCCTCGCGCAGTTTTTGCTGTTCGGCGGGCAGATTGACCAGTTGGTTGAGCGCCAGGTAGCCCTGGAGCTTATTCATGTTTACCAGTTGATCCAGGCGCTGGCCCAATGCGGCCTGGCGCTCCAGCAACTGCTGCTGGTTCTCTGCCCGCACCAGGAAGAACTGGCTGGTCGGCTGAAAACCGGTGATGCGCGCCACGGCCTGGGCTTCCTGCAGCAATTGCGGCGGTGCGCCGATCCACTGGCGGATATCGTTCTTGCTGCTCAGGTGCCACAGGCCGCCGGCGCAAAACAGCAACAGCAGTACCAACAACACCGGGCTCGGTACGCGTTTGAGCAGCGCTGTACGCGCTTGCCACAACACCTCGGCAATACGCAGCGGCCACTGCGCGGGGCGCAGTTCCACGTTCTTGAGCAGCGCCGGCAGCAGGCACACGGCCGACAGATACGCCCCCACCAGCCCGGCGGCGGAAAACACGGCGATTTGTGTCAAGGCGGGAAAGGGCGTCCAGGCCAGCGCCAGGTAACCGATGCAACTGGTGGCCAGGCTCAGGCTCAGCCCGGGCAGGGTGATGCGTAACGCCGGCCAACTACGCCACGGGCGCATGCTCCAGCTTTTCGACAGGTAGTGCAGCGGGTAATCCACCGCCACACCGATCAGGCTGGAGCCCAGCACCAGGGTTATCACATGCATGTGGCCGAACAGCGCGACACAGGCCACCGCGCCAAACAGCATGCCTGCCAGCACCGGGACAAACGCCAGCAGTACGCGCCAGCGGCGGAACGCCAACAACAGCAACAACAGGATGCCCAGGGTGGCGCCGCCGCCGACCCAGGTGATCTCCCGCGTGGCTTGCTGCTGCCCATTGGCCGCGTAGAGCAGGCCGCTGGCGGCGAGCAGTTGTGCGCCCTGTTCGCCTGCCTGTAGGCGGCTGGCCTTGAGCAGATCCGCCACTTGCAGCGGTAGTTTCATATCGAAGGCATTGCCGGTGGTGCGCGCACGCAGCAACACCCAGTTTTTGCCGTCGGCATCGGCGATCAGCGCGCCGCTGCCGATATCCAGTTGCACCGAGCCATGTTGCGGCTGGCTGCTCTGGATGCGCCCGGTCAGGCCCAGCCAATCGTCCTGGCTCGGCACCAGGCTGAACCCGCTGAAGGGGTCGAACAAGGTCTGCACGCGCTGCTGGATAAACGCGTCGGGATGGTCGATCAGTTGCTCGCGATCCTTGGTCGCGAGCATCGCCAGCCGCCCGCGCAGCAGCTGTTCGCGCAGTGCCGGCAAGTCGGCTTGCAGGTTCCATTGCACCTTTTCAAACAAGCCGCTGGCCTGCCAGCGTTCGCCCAGTTGCTGCGCTACGTTCACCGCTTGCTGGCGGTCGGTATGCCCCACCAGCACCAGCATCTCGCGGTTCAACGGTTCCTGCATGCGCTGCTCGGCTTGCAGTTCGAGGGCATCCGGCGTGTTGCCCGGCACCAGTTCCATCAGGTTGGCCGACAGCGGCGCACCGTGGCGCCACTGCCAGCCGGCCACGGCCAGCACGGCCACCAGCAGGATCAGGAACAGGCGCGGCAGCAGGCGCTCACTGGGCAAAGTCGTGTTGCTCCGCGTCAGTCAGGGGCAGGCTTGCAGTGCTGTCCTGCATGCGCAGCACGGTGCTGTCACCCTGGGTTTCGAGCAACTGGATGGTCTGCACCAGCTCGCCGCCGTCAATGTTGATCTGGGTGAACACTTGCTTGAGCAACAACGAGCGTGGAACCAGCGTCAGCTTCCACTGGTTGGCTTCGCCTTGCAGTTGCAGTTCAAAGTCGCGCTGCAGGCCGCTGCTGTCGCCCTGCAGCACCGCAAGGAACAACCGGTTCTGCTCGGCACCGGCACTCTTGTTCGGCAGCAGTTGCCAGCCGCCGGCGTCACGGCGGGCAATGCCTTGGGCGCTGATGCGGTAGTCCTGTTGCAACGGGGTTTTGAGCAGCCACAGCAGGCCGTGGTCTTTGGCCAGCACGAAGGTGCCTTTGCTGATCAGCGGCTGGGGCAGGGCGCGCAGGTGTTTTTCCTGGGTGAAGCTGCCGTGGACCACCGATGGTTTTGCCAACTGCTCGCTTAGCTGCTGCAGGTCAAAAGCATGAGCACTCAGGCTTAGCAGCAACCCAACCCCTGCAGGAGCGAGCTTGCTCGCGAAAAACCTGAGGGCGCGGCGCAGTGTCAGGCAGCCCGTATTCACGTTGACGATTTTCGCCGGCAAGCCGGCTCCTACAGGGGATCTCATTGCAGGGCCCTCTCGACGGCGTCGGTGAAGACTTTGGGCGAGGCCAGCTGCATCTCGCGGCTGGCGATTTCCACGGCCACTTGCACGGTGCTGGCGCGGGTCATGCGCTCGCCGCTGGCCAGGTCGGTAATCAGGTAGTTGACCTTCAAGCGGTTCTCCCATTCCACCAGGCTGGCGCGCACATTGAGGGTCTGGCCAAAGGTGGCGCCGCGCACGTAGCGCAGTTGCATATCGATCACCGGCCAGGCGTAGCCCGATGCCTGCATCTGGGTGTAGTTGTGCCCGAGTTTGTCCAGCAACGCACAACGCGCCACTTCCAGGTATTTCACGTAATGCCCGTGCCAGACCACGTGCATGGTGTCGATGTCGAAAAACGGTACGAGGATTTCAGTGTCGCAATGCAACACGCCCTGGCTACGCATGCAGCCTCCAGTGTTGCTCGGCGATACGTTTGAGGCACAGGCGCAACTCGCCTTCCAAGGCTCGATCCTCGATGACCGGCGGGAAGTCTTTGCCCAGTTCCTCGTGCATGGCGGCCAGGGCCGGCGGCAGCGGCCTTGCCTCCTCGGCCTGGGCGCGCAGCCATACGCCCTGGTTGGCGGCGAGCAAGGTCGCGGCGGCGACTTGTTCGGTCAGCTCCAGCACGCGGATCGCGTCGCGGGCGGCGATGGTGCCCATGCTCACTTTGTCCTGGTTATGGCACTCGGTGGAGCGCGAGAACACGCTGGCCGGCATGGTGTTTTTCAGCGCTTCGGCGGTCCAGGCGCTGGTGCCGATCTGCACGGCCTTGAAGCCGTGGTTGAGCATGGCGCGGTCGGCCGGTGCGCCGGACAGGTTGCTCGGCAGGCCATGGTTGTAGCGCACGTCCACCAGCAGTGCGAGCTGGCGGTCGAGCAGGTCGGCGACATTGGCCACCAGGGTCTTGAGGCTGTCCATGGCGAAGGCGATATGCCCGCCGTAGAAGTGCCCACCGTGCAGTACACGTTCCTCTTGCGCGTCGATGATCGGGTTGTCGTTGGCGCTGTTCAGCTCGGTCTCGATAAACGCGCGCAGCCAGCTCAGGCTGTCGGCCAGTACGCCGAGTACGTGGGGTGCACAACGCAGCGAATAGCGGTCTTGCAGGCGGTGCAGCGGCGCGGTCGGCGCATCGATTGCCAGATCCTTGCGCAGCCAGGCGGCCACTTGCATTTGCCCCGGGTGCGGTTTGGCGGCGAACAGGCGCTCGTCGAAGTGCTCCGGGTTGCCTTGTAGCGCCACCACGTTCAGCGCGGTAATGCGCGTGGCCAATTGCAGCAGGTAGTCGGCGCGGGCGAAGGCCAGGCAGGCCAGGCCGGTCATTACCGCGGTGCCGTTCATTAGCGCCAGGGCTTCCTTGGGGCGCAATACCAGCGGGGTCCAACCCAGTTCGCGGTGTACGTCGGCAGCCTGGCGGCGTTCGCCACGGAACATCACCTCACGTTCGCCGGACAAGGTCGCCGCCACGTAAGACAGCGGCGTCAGATCGCCGCTGGCACCCACCGAGCCTTCCTCCGGGATCAGCGGCAGTACGTCGTGTTCGAGAAAGGCCTGCAGGCGCTCCAGCAGTTCGACGCGCACGCCGGACACCCCATGGCACAGCGACTGCAACCGCGCAGCCAATACTGCGCGGGTGGCCTGGGCGTCGAGCAGCTTGCCCAGCCCGCAGCCATGAAAGGTATACAGGTGACGGGGCAGCGCCTCGACGTGTTGCAGCGGCACCGCCACCACGCACGAGTCGCCGTAGCCGGTGGTCACGCCGTAGATCACGCCTTCCTTGTCCAGCAGCGAGTCGAGGAACTGCGCGCCCTTGGCGATACGCTGGCGATACGCGGCGTCGTTCTGCAATTGCGTGGGCGCCTGGCGGTTGGCCAGGGCTCGCACGTCTTCAATGCGCAGAGCGCGTTCGCCAAAGGTTACCGGCTCAAGATGCGTCGTCATCGGTCTTCCAGAAAGGGTAAAAGTTGAACCATTGTCGGGGCGCTTGCAGGCAGAACTCGCCCAGGCGTGCGGCGTAGCGCGCAGTCCACTGGGCAATCACCTGCTCGCGGGTACTGCGCTTCCATTCGATCAATTGGGCGAAGGGCTCGATGGTCAGGCGATAGCGGCCGTCGTGCTTGAGGCACATCAGCAGGTTGACCGGGCATTTGAGCAGGCCGGCCAGCAACCACGGACCTTGGGGGAAGGCGGCATCCTGGCCGAGGAAATCCACCCGCACCTTGCGCCCACCGTGCAGCGGCACGCGGTCGCCGGCAATCGCCAGCCACTCGCCCTCGTCCAGGCGCTGGCTGAGCAACAGCATGGTGACCGGGTCCAGTTCGCTGACCTGGATCAGACGCAGATGGGTCGCCCCGGCTTCACCCAGCAGGCGGTTGAAACGCTCGGCATGCTTGGTGTGCACCAGCACGTTCATGGTGACTTGCTCGCCGATCTCCGCCAGGGCGCGGCACACTTCAAGGTTGCCCAAGTGTGCGCCCACCAGCATCTGCCCGCGCTCGCCGCGCAGTTGCCCACGCAATTGTGCCGGGTCGTCGATTTCGATCTGTTCGATGCGCAGCTTGCCGTTCCACACATCGAGCTTGTCGAGCAAGGCGTCGGCGAAGGCCATGAACTGACCGAACACGCTTTTATGGGTGGGTTGCAATTCGTTGCGGCCGCTCCAGTACGCCAGGCGCTGCTGGTACTCCCAGGCACTCTGGCGGGCCGTGCGGCCGAAGAGGAAGAAGTACAACACGATGCCGTACAGCAGGGGGCTCAGCAGGCGACGGCCCAGGACCCTGGCGGCGACAGCGGTGAGTTTCATCAACCAGAAACTGCCGCGCTCCTCGCGGTCGGCCCAATGTTTGTGGCTGTCGTTCATGCCTGCCACCGCCGCCACAGGATGATCGGTGCCCGTACCAACATGCCGAAGAACAGCCGGGTATGCATGGCCGAGATACGCACGTTGTCGCGGAACAGGCGGAAGTGCGACAGGCCGTCCGCGGGGTAATGCACCTGGGTCGGCAGCCAGCGCATCGGCTGGTTGCGCCAGGCCAGGCGCACCAGGATGTCCGAGTCGAAATCCATGCGCGTGCCGATGTAGGCCGAGTCCATCAGGGCCAATGTGGGCGCCAGCGGGTACACGCGAAAGCCACACATCGAGTCGCGAATCTGCAGCGACAGGGTGTTGATCCACACCCAGACGTGAGTCAGGTAGCGTGCGTACAGGCGGCCCTTGGGCACGCTTTCATCGTATTCGGGATAGCCACAGATCACGGCCGTTGGGTGGGCGCGCGACGCGTCAAGGAAGGCCTCGACTTCACGCAGGTCGTGCTGGCCGTCGGCGTCCACCTGCAGGGCGTGGCTGAAGCCCAGGCGTGCAGCCTCGCGAAAACCGGCCATGACCGCGCCGCCTTTGCCCTGGTTGCTCGGCAAGGTCAGCAGGGTGACCGACTCCAGCGTCGCCAGTTGCGCCAATACGGCCGCGCAGGCCGGGCTGCTGCCGTCATCCACCAGCAGGCACGGCAGGCCACTGTCCAGCAGGCTGTGGACCACGGCCGGCACGGCGGCTTCATGGTTGTAGACCGGAATCAGGGCGCACGGCTTATGCATGGGCGGTGACCAGCTGGATGCGCCCGCTGGAGCAAGCGGCAACGCCGTTGCGGTAGGCGAAATACAGTTTGCCGCGTTCCGGGTCGAAGCGCAGGTGCAGCTCGATCTGGTCACCGGGGCGCACCAGTTGCTGGAACTTGAGCACTTCCATGCCGGCGAACGTCATGGGCAGGTCCATCAGCTGTTGGCCCAGGTTGAACGCCCATTCCACCTGCACCACGCCCGGCAGTACCGGCGTCGCGGGGAAGTGGCCGCTGAAATAGGCCAGGTCCGGTGGGACGCTCAGTTGCAGGGTCCATTCGCCATCGGTTTCGACTTGCTCCAACACGTGCGGCGCTTTTGGCCGTGGGGCGAGCAACAGGGCCGTGACATCGGCCTGGGGCAGCTTGCCCTGGGCGTTCAGCGGCAACTGGCGCAGCAAGCGCCAACGGCGGGGCAGGGCCAGCGCCTCGCAATGTTGGCTCAAGTGCTGGCGCAGGGTTTGGGTCAGCGTGCGACGTCCCTGGTTGCGCAGGGCGTGCAGGCCGTCGGCACTGAGCACCACCAGCGCGCCGAGGGATGCGCGGTTTTCCTGCACCACGCCCAGGCGGGTTTCGGCAACCCACGGGTGGGTCATCAGTGCCTGTTCCAGCATGGGCAGGGAGATGCGTTTTTCTTCCAGCTTGACGATGCGGTCCAGGCGGCCGAGCAATTCGAAGCGGCCATCGGCGTGGATCCGCGCCGCGTCGGCGGTCTGTTCGATATGACCGGCCGGCAGATAGGGCGAAGCAATGCGCAGGGCGCCCTCGGCATCCTGGCTCAGTTGCACATCGGCAAAGGGTTCCCAGGGCTGTGCGCCTTGGCGCCAGGCGATGCCACCGGTTTCCGAACTGCCGAGGATTTCCGTCGGCCATTGCTGCAGGCGATCGTAAAGCTCGCCGGCCGCCTCGATGGGCAAGGCGCCGCCGGACGAAAATACCCGCGATACCTGGCGCAATGCGGGCCAGTCGAGGTTGTCGCCCATCCGCTTGAGCAGCGCCGGGCTGGCTACCCAGGCAAATTGCGGGTGTTCGCGGCTGGCGCGCTGCAGGTCTTCGGGAAAGGCCAGTTGCTGGCGCACGAAGCGGCGCCCGGCATACAACGGCCATAACACGCGGAACAGCAGGCCATAGATGTGCTGGGTGGCGACACTGCCGATGATGCAGGCGTCTTTGAGGTCCGCGCCCCATAGGGCTTCCAGAGCCTCGACTTCGTTGGCCAGTTGGCGCAGGGTTTTGTCGATACGCTTGGGCTCACCGCTGGAGCCGGAGGTGCACAGGCTCAGTCGGCAGGTGTCCAGGTCGAGCGCGGCGGGGCTCAATGGGGCCTGGTACAACGCATCCAGATCAGTCGGCTCAACCAGCCAGGTATCCACTGAGTCGTCCCAGCGTTGGCGGGTCTGGGGTTGCAGGTCGGCAGGCAGCAGCACACTGACCCCGGCACGCCAGGCGCCCAGCAGGGCAATCGCCAGTAAGCCTGCGTCTTCCAGATGTACAGCCAGGCGCTGGATGCCACGCGTTTGCAGGCCCGCCGCGAGGCTCAGGGCGTGTGCCCACAGCTGGGCATGATTCATCAGCGGCTCGCTGGTCACCCAGCGCTGTTCCAGCGGCTCAAGCAGCAAGTGCTCAAGTTTCAAACCTTTCATACGCGGCCTCGAACCCTTTGTCGTACCAGCCATTCCACGGCAAACAACAGCCCCATCAGCCCGTAGGCGATCAAGCCGTTGTACAACGTCCACCAGCTCAGCGGCGCCCACAGCGTGAGGGCGGCGGCCAGCAGGCCATTACACAGAAAAAACACGCTCCAGACCACGGTGACCTGGCGCGTATAGACCACCGCTTTGGGCGGCAACTGCGGCTCGGTCATGCGCGCCAGGCGCTCGACCACCGGCGGGCCATACTTCAGGCTCAGGCCGAACAGCGCCAGCATGAATGCGCTGACCAGGCTAGGGTACCAGCGCAGCCACTGCGGGTTGTCGAACCAGGCCAGCAACAGGCAGAACACAATCACCGTCACGGCCATCCAGCGACTGCCGGGGCGCCGAGCCGCAGTGAGTGCACGCAACAGCCACAGGCTACCCAGCAACAGGCCGAACTGCCATGGCGCAAAGTGCTCGGTGCCGTAATACACCGCAAAGGGGTACAGCAGCCCTGCCAGCAACAGGCCAAGGCCGATCAACCGGCTCATGCGGCAGGCGTGACCAGACGGTACACCGCCTCTACCACGTCGTTCACGGTACGCACCGCCTTGAACTCTTCGGCGGCGATCTTCTTGCCGGTCTGGCGTTTGATATGGTCGATCAGGTCCACGGCATCGATGCTGTCGATTTCCAGGTCCTGATACAGGTTGGCCTCGAGGGTGATACGTTCCGCGGGCAGTTCAAACAGTTCCACCAAGGCATCGCGCAGGGTGTTGAAAATATCGTCACGAGTTTGCATGGTACGGTCTCAAGCTGCCTGTCTGGCTGTGACGAACGCCGCAAGGCTGGCCACGTTGGTGAAGTGATTGCGGGTGTCCTTGGCGTCGGCGTCGATCTTGATACCGTACTTTTTCTGGATCGCCAGGCCCAATTCCAGGGCGTCGACCGAGTCCAGGCCCAGGCCTTCGCCGAACAGGGTTTGTTCGCTGCCGATGTCGTCGGCGCTGATGTCTTCCAGGCCCAGGGCCTCGATGATCAACGTTTTTATGTCGTGCTCAAGGCGTTGTTGGTCGCTCATCTTCGGCGAGCTCCTTAATGAAATAGTGGTGCAGGTAATCGTTGAGCTTGCGTGAAGCCTGGGGCGCAGGCCCAAGAGCGGCAAACGCTTGTGGTTCTATATCGGCACCCACCCGCAAACTGAAGTGCACGCGGCATTTGGGGATGCGGTACCAGGGTTCGGCCTTGGTCAGGGTGGTCGGGCTGACCTTGATCACCACGGGGGTAATGATTGTCGCACCGCGCAGTGCAATGGCGGCGCCGCCGCGATGAAAGGCGGGTGCCGCGCCGGGTGGGGTGCGGGTGCCTTCGGGAAAGATGATCAGGGTCTGGCCTTCGCGCAGGGCAGCGGCAGCGGCATCGAGCATTTCGGCGCTGCCATCATTGCTGATATAGCCGGCCTCACGCACAGGCCCACGGGTGAAGGGGTTTTGCCACAGGCTCTGCTTGACTACGCAGTTGGCCTGGCGCACCAGGCCGATCAGGAACACCACGTCGATCAGCGACGGATGGTTGGCGATGATCATCTGGCCCGGGCGGCCGAGGTTTTCAGCACCTTCGACGCTGTAGGTCAGCACGCCGGCGCGTTGCATCAGGCGGATAAACAGCCAGAACAACCTGCTGATGGTCAGGCGCGCACGGCGCTGATGTGTGTCGGCGCTGCCCGGCAGACAACTGAGCAACGGAAATACCAGCAACCGCAGGCACAGCCCGCCGAGGCCGAACAGCGCGAAGCTGGCGGCGGTGGCGAACAGGCGCCAGTAGTAGGCGTCCCGCGGTTTGCGGGTCAGGGCTTGCGTTGCCAGTTCCATACACGGTTCTTCCAGGCATGTTGGCAGGCGTCCTGTCCGTTCAGCAGGGTGCGCAGCAGGTTCAGGGCGTGGGGCCACGGTTGGGCGGTGCTGGGTTGGACAGTGCCGGTGGTGAGTTCCAGCTGCCACTCGTCGCCCGGTGTCAGCAACAGGCCCAGAGCGTAGGGGAAGGGTACGTCGTGGATCCAACTGGCATAGGCTTCGGGCGGCTGTTCTTCGGTGATCACCAGCAGCACGGCCGGCGCCCCTTCGTCGAGCAGTGCGGCGGCTTCCAGCAGGCCATGCTCCAGGCCATCGCCGGCGGCGGCGAGGGCGGTCATTTCGCTGGTTTCATTGCGCAGGATCGACCACAGGCCAATCACCGCGTTATGCACCGACAGGCTGAACTGGGTGGGCGACAACGGCTGGTCGTTGGCCAGGTCGCTGAGGATATCGAGGGTGCGCGGGGTTTCGCCGTGGCGGGAGATAAAGACCAACGGCAGGTCCTGCAGGCCCTCGGCCAGCGGCCAACCCACGCTGAACGCCATGCGCGCCAAGCGGCTCAGGCGCCGGCGCTGCATGGCCGGGAGGAATGACACGTCGGGGGAGGCTTCGCTGGCAGGCAGCAACACCGGGGCCAGGCACCATGTGCGCCAGGCATCCGCGCTCTCCAGGCCAGGAGCCCATGCGCGCCATTGGGCGATGTTGAAGTTGATCACTGAGACGTTATCCCGCCCCTGCGGGCTTCCATGTGCGGCTGTTGGCCCCGAATACCGGGACAGGGAGCAACGGCCGAATGGCGCGCATTATCCCGGTGGCGTGGGGTTCTAGCAAATTTTGGTAAAAATTTGTGCACGTCGATTACAAATCAGTCGTGGAGATTTGCGGATTGTCCTTTACGCGGTGCTCGTTGGGGCGTCGGACGCGTCCCTTTCATTTGTATGCGAGGTCCTGGTATCGGCGTGTCATGTATGGCTGAACGGATGAACGAGGTAGCTAACAGGCGCTTTTGCCCTCTACACTCGGGACATTCATTGATACACGGAGGTTTTTCCATGCGGCGCGTGGTGTTCAATCAGAAAGGCGGTGTGGGCAAGTCCAGCATTGCCTGCAACCTGGCGGCGGTCAGCGCCAGCGAAGGCTATCGAACCCTGTTGGTGGACCTCGATGCACAAGCCAACTCAACCCAGTACCTCACCGGGCTGACCGGCGACGATATCCCCATGGGCATCGCCGATTTTTTCAAGCAAACCCTGTCTTCTGGGCCGTTCTCCAAGAAAAACCAGGTGGATATCTACGAAACCCCGTTCGACAACCTCCACGTGGTCACCGCCACCGCAGAATTGGCGGATTTGCAGCCCAAGCTTGAGGCCAAGCACAAGATCAACAAGCTGCGAAAACTGCTGGATGAGCTGGGTGAAGATTACGATCGGATTTACCTGGATACTCCGCCGGCCTTGAATTTCTATGCGGTTTCGGCGCTGATTGCTGCTGATCGTGTGTTGATTCCGTTCGATTGCGACAGCTTCTCGCGCCAGGCACTTTATGGCCTGCTGGCGGAAATCGAAGAGTTGAAGGAAGACCATAACGAAGGCCTTGAAGTGGAAGGCATTGTGGTCAACCAGTTCCAGGCCCGGGCGAGCCTGCCGCAGCAAATGCTCGACGAGTTGATCGCCGAAGGCTTGCCGGTGTTGCCGGTGTACCTGGCCAGTTCCGTGCGCATGCGCGAGTCGCACCAGGAGAGCAAGCCGCTGATCCACTTGGACCCACGACATAAGCTGACCCAGCAGTTTGTGGAGTTGCATAACCTGCTGGAAAACGCGTGACCTGAGGCGCAACACAAAACTCATGTGGGAGGGGGCAGATCCCCTGGTTTATACGCCTGGACGGGCAATAACCTCACCGCCCTAAATCTCTAGGTAAAACGCGGTCAAATGTGGGAGGGGGCTTGCTCCCGATGGCGGTGGGTCAGCCAGCACAGGGGCTGCTGATAGCCCGCTATCGGGAGCAAGCCCCCTTTGGTCTGCGTTGTTCTTGAGGTTGGATCAGATGCCCTGGCTGTGCAGCCAATTCATCAACTGCGGCAATGGAAACGCCCCGCTCTGACGCGCCACTTCACGGCCGTTCTTGAACAGGATCAAACTCGGGATCGAGCGAATGCCCAACTGCGCCGACAACTGCTGGTTGGCCTCGCTGTCCAGCTTGGCCAGCCGGCACTTGCCCTGCAGTTGCCCTGCCGCCTGTTCGAACACCGGTGCAAACGACTTGCACGGCCCGCACCAGTCGGCCCATACATCCACCAGTAACGGTAAATCCCCCTTGATCTGGCTGGCGTAGTCGCCTTGCTTCAGCTCGAAAGGCTTGTTCAACAAAACCGGTTGCTTGCAGCGCCCGCATTTGGGTGCATCACCCAGGCGTTCGCCGGGGATGCGGTTGAGGCCGTTGCAATGTGGGCAGGGAATGACGAGAGGTTCGGACATGGATGCGCTCCTTGGGTGTGGCCAGTGGAGTGTATTTGGAGTCAAGTCTGGGGGTTATCAAGGTTGGAAGAGGAGACTTATCCGTTCACAGTTTTGCCTGTGTCGATCTGAGTTCGGCTGCCTAGGCTGCTAAAGCCGGTTTTGTTCTGAGCCGTTGGTCTGTTTGTGGCTATAGCAAATTGCGATAGTCGCAATTCGAGCTTAGCCTTCATAGCAAGATGCGATAAGGATGTTGCATGCGAGTCATCAGTGAAAAAAGGATCTGGGAAGCCAAGGAAAAGTGGCCGCGCTCAGCGATGGCGTTGGATCAGTGGTATCGCGTAATCAAACGCAACTCCCCCAAAGACTTTGCGTCGATGAAAACCATGTTCCCCGCCACTGACAAGGTCGGAGAGTTTCACGTGTTTGATATCGGGGGTAACAAGCTGAGGTTGATTGCTTGCGTGGCGTATCAGGTGCAGCGCGTTTACATCAAGCATCTGCTTGATCACCGCGATTATGAGAAAAATAAATGGAAGGAAAAAATCAGATGAGCGCACTCATGCGAGTAGCGGCTGAACACTGGCAGTTCGTTTCGCCGGTGCTGCGCAAACCAGAAAGCGAGGCGGACTATGATGCGCTGGTGTGCGGTTTGGACGAGTTATTGAGCCTGATCGGTGAGGTTGAAGACAGCCCTCTGATGAGCTTGGTGGACATTCTCAGCGACTGGATCGAAGCCTACGATCAAAAGCATCGCCCAATGCCCGTCGCCAGTGGCGTCGATGTTCTGCGATACATGATGCGCGAGCATAACCTTACCCAGAGCGACTTGCCGGGCGTCGGCGCCCAGTCCGTGGTTTCTGAAATACTGAGCGGAAAGCGCCAGCTCAACGTGCGGCAAATTCGTTGGCTGGCTGAGCGTTTTGGCGTTTCAGTGGAGACCTTTATCTAAGGGCTTCAAGACGAACAACTGATCTCCAGATGCTTACCCCAATCCGGTGGCCGCTGCGCGTATTGCTCCATTCCCGCTTGCGCCTCGAATGGTTTGGAAAGCACCTCATGCAGCCGCCGCACTTCGCTGTAATCCCCGGACTCGGCGGCGGCAATCGCGTTTTGCGCAAGATAGTTGCGCAAGATATACAGCGGGTTCACCGCATGCATCCGCGCACGGCGCTGTTCTTCGCTGCCGTCGCCATCGCGTACAACACGAGCCTTGTACAGCTCGGCCCAGGCGTCAAACCCGGCCAGGTCGACAAAGTCATCGCGCAGACGTGCCACTGACAGTGCCGCCGGCTCATCCCCCAGGCGGCGGAAGAACAGCGTGTAGTCCACGCCGCTGTTCTGCATCAGCTTCAGCAGGCGTTCGACCAATTTCTGGTCATCATCTTCGGCGGTGGTCAGCCCCAGCCGGCGACGCATCAGGTCCAGGTAATGCGCCTGATACAGCGGCAGGTACAGGCCAAGGGCTTCTTTCAACGCGTCGACGCTGATAAACGGGGTGAGCGCCTGGGCCAATGCGCTGAGGTTCCACTGCCCGATCGGCACCTGGTTGCTGAATGAGTAACGCCCTTCATGATCGGAGTGGTTGCAGATGAAGTGCGCGTCGAAATCATCGAGAAACGCAAACGGCCCGAAGTCGAAGGTGATGCCCAGGATCGACATGTTGTCGGTGTTCATCACCCCATGGCAGAAGCCGTAAGCCTGCCATTTGGCGATCATCTCGGCGTTGCGCTCGACGATTTCGCGGAACATTGCCAGGTACGGTTCGGGCTGTTCCCGGCACTCGGGGTAATGCAGGTTCAGCACATGTTCGGCCAACTGCGCCTGCTGCTCGGGCTTCTGGGTGTAGTAGAAATACTCGAAATGCCCGAAGCGGATATGGCTGGGCGCCAGGCGCAGCACCATCGCGCCACGCTCCTGTTTTTCACGCCATACCGGTGTGCTGGAGCCGATCACGCATAAGGCGCGGCTGCTGGGGATGCCCAACGCATGCAGGGCCTCAGAGGCCAGGAACTCGCGGATCGATGAGCGCAACACGGCGCGTCCATCACCCATCCGTGAGTAAGGCGTCATGCCGGCGCCCTTGAGGTGCAGGTCCCAGTGTTCGCCCGCGTCGTTGTACACCTCGCCCAGTAACAGCCCACGGCCGTCACCCAGTTGCGGGGTATAACCGCCGAACTGATGCCCGGAATAGACCATCGCCCGTGGTTGCGCCTCGGCCCACAGCTTGTGGCCGCCAAACAGCTCGGCGAACACCGGTGTGTCGGCCACGGCGGGGTCAAGGTCGAGCAGGGCCATGGCGGCGTCGCTGGCTACGACCAGGCGCGGTTCGTCGAGGGGTTCAGGCAGTACGTGGGTCGAGAACGCGTCGCCCAGGCGTGCGAAACGGTTGTCGAAGGTCAGTTCGTCGAGGGCTTTCACCGGCCATCTCCAGCAGAATGTCCGAGCATTCTGCTGGGGATAACGCCGTTAGTCGAGTTTGCTGGGCGGCGGTTCTTGCACACCGCCGTCGTTGGCGGGCTGGGTCGGCGGGTCGACTTCCACCAGTTTGTATTCCTGGCCGTGCAGGTTTTTCAAGTAAACCTCCATCTGGCGGAACGAAATGTTGATGTGCTCTTTCTTGAACTCGCGGTTGATAAAGCGGTTCACTTCGTCGATCACCGGGTTGCGGTCGCCCAGGTCACGCACGTGCATGCGCAGTTCGTGGTCGAGGGTGCTTTCGCCGAAGTTGAGGAAGTACACGTGCGGCTCCGGCTCCTTGAGCACCCGCGGGTTTTCGCGGGCAGCCTTGAGCAGCAGCTCTTTCACGCGGTCCAGGTCGGAGCCGTAGTCCACGCCCAGTTTCAGGGTGACGCGGGTGATGGTGTCGGTCAGCGACCAGTTGATCAGTTGCCCGGTGATGAATGTCTTGTTCGGGACAATGATGTCTTTGCGGTCGAAGTCGGTAATGGTGGTGGCGCGGATGCGGATCTTGCTCACCGTGCCCGACAGGTTGCCGATGGTAATGGTGTCGCCGATGCGCACCGGGCGTTCGAACAGGATCATGATGCCGGAGATGAAGTTGGCGAAAATCTCCTGCATCCCGAACCCCAACCCCACCGACAGCGCCGCCACCAGCCATTGCAACTTGTCCCAGCTCACACCGAGGGTGGACAGGGTAGAGACGAAGCCGACGCCGGCAATCACATACGACAGCAAGGTGGTGGTGGCGTAGGCGCTGCCCTGGGCCAGGTCCAGCTTGGACAGCACCAAGACTTCCAGCAGGCCGGGCAGGTTGCGCGCCAGGGCGAAGGTGATGCCGACGATGATCGAAGCGCCGAGCAGGTCGCCGATGCTGATCGGCACCATGCTGATGTTGGCGCCGGTGCCGCTGGTGTATTCGTAGAGGGTCACGTTGTCCAGGTACGAGAACACGGTGATCAGGTCTTTCCACACCCAGTACAGCGCCGCAATGAAACCGCCCAGCAAGGCCAGGCGGATCAGGCGCATGGATTGTTCGTTGACCTGCTCGATATCCAGGGTCGGTTCTTCGATCACGGCTTCGCCATCACCGGCTTCCTTGGCGGCCTGGCGCTTGGCCAGGGCCCGGGCATAGGCCAGGCGTCGTGCGGCAACGCCCAGGCCGCGTGCGAAAGTGGCCTCGATGACCAGCCAGAGCATCAGCAGGTACAGGGTGTTGATCAGACGGTCGCTGAGTTTGAGCGCGGTATAGTAGTAGCCGAAGCACACCGCGATAAACAGCGCGATGGGCAGGGCGGTAAACACCAGCCCTACGACTTTTCGGAACAGCGAGGCTTTTTCGTGAGTTGGGCTGTTCAGCAGCAGGCGACCGAGCAGCCAGGCCATCAGTGCGTAACAGGTCAGTACCACGCCGATGCCCAGCACGTCGTCGGCCAGCGCCGCCGGTTGATGTTCGGCGATGGCCACCACGGCAACCAGCGCCAGTACGACCAGCCCGAGTTTGCGTATCCAACCCTGGAGAAAGGCCACCTGAGGCCGCTCCCAGCGGAAATGCAGTTCAGCCACACCGCCCGGCGCGAGAATTCTGTAGGCGGTGTAGAACACCAGCCACGCTTGGGCAATCAGCAGCAGTGCGACGCCCAGGTTGGCGTTTTGCCCGCGAGCGTCGATCTGCAGGGCATAGCCGCACAACGCCAGGCCCAGGGAGACCGGCAATGCCAGCAGGATATTGATCAGGATCGCCTGCGGTGTGTGCCACTGGCTGTCGCGCTTGAAGTGGCCGATGTCCAGGTGGACCTTGTTCAGGCGCTGGTACAGGGCTTTGCGTCGCCACAGCAAGGCACCGATCAACAGCAGCAATGGCAGGAACAGCAGCGGGCGTTGAGTCAGGCCGTCATACAGTTCGCTGACGCTGGAGGCCCAGGGCAGCGTGGTGATCTGCTTGCTCAGGTGATCCGGTACGGTTTCCAGCCATTCGGTATCCAGCGGCTTGTTGCTGGGGATCCAGAACATTTGCTCATCCAGGGTCGCGCGCAGGTTGCTGGCGGTGCTGAGCAGTTGTTTCTGGTTCAGTTGCAGGGTGATGGATTCATTGAGCAGTGCGCTCAGTTCCCGGCTCAGGCGCTCCAGCAGGTCGCTGCGCGTGATCGCCAGTTCCAGCAGGGTACGGCGCAGTTGTGGGGTGACTTCATCCGGCGGCTGGTTGGCCAGCAGGTTATCGACATAGCTGCTGGGGGTGCTGATCAGCTCGCGTTGCTGGTTGACCTCGAACTGGTACAAGCGAATGTTGGCGATGTCGTCTGCCAGGTTGCGGTCGACGGTGAGGCGCGGCAACGCCTGTTTTTGTTTGTAGAGGATCTTGGACAGCAGCAGGCTGCCCTTGAGCACGTTGATTTGCTCGTCCAGGGCCGAGTCGCTCTGGGTCACGGTGTCCAGTTGCTGTTTGGTCTCCAGGTTCTTCTGGGTCAGGTCGTTGAGGCGGTCGGTGCTTTTGAGCAGGTAGTCGGAGAGCTTGAGGTTGGCTGCGCTCTCGGAGGCCAGCAGGCTGCTGCTGCCGGCTTTTTGCGCTTCGATGGACTGCTGGGTCACCGTCTGTTGGGACTGGGCCAGGCGCTTCTGGTTGATCAGGGTTTGCAGGTCCTGGATCTCTTGTTCCAGGCGCGCGGTCTTTTCGACCACCAGATCATGCTGGCTGTTGCCCAGGTCTTGCAGTTGGCTGTTGCCGGCCAGTTCCTGGCGGCGCAGCGGGATCAGCGCATTCAGGGAGGCGAGTTCGGCATTCAGCTGGTTGCGCTGGTCGCCGCTGAGGGTCTTGCCGTTGTCTTTACCAAGCTTGAGGGTCGCGTTGATCTGCTGGATACGCGTCTGGCTGTTGCTGATTTCGGTCTGGGCGCGCTCGGGGCGGGTCTGGGCGGCGATGGTCAGGCTGTTGGCGTCGGCCAGTTCCTTTTGCAGGTCGCCTTGCTGGGTGGAGCGTTGCACCAGCAGTTGCTCAAGCTGCGGCACCGGCAGGCTCGCGTAGCGCTGCGCCACCGGGATGATTTTGGTGGCCTTGAGCCGCACCAGTTCGCGCTGGTTTTCGCTGGTCTGGCGCGGAGCGTCTTCCAGTTGGCGCTTGAGGTCGATGAGGCGCTGCTCGTAATCCTGCTTGTTGCCCAAAAAAGTCAGGGTCTGTTGCAGGATGGTCTGCAGCGCCTTCATATCGGCATCGGGCAGCTTGCGGTCGGGCAGCTTGTCCAGGCTTTGCTGGATGGCGTCGGCGCTGGGCGGCTCGGCGGCATGGACGATGCCGACACACAGGGTCAGGCTCAGCAGGGCAGTGGCGAGATAAGTGCGCAAGGTTGGCATAGAGACCGGTCGAGCAAGGTGAAGAATCGGGGCGTCGTGGCCCCGCAGTTTAGAGGAAGAGTCCGGGGCCCGGGCGACTTCCTTCGGGAAATCTGACGCCGACTTTACCAATCTTGTTCCCGTCCATGACAGCGACGGTCCAGATGGTGTTGTTCCATTCCACCTGGTCGCCGACGATAGGTGCGCCGCCGACTTTCTGGGTGATGAAGCTGCTCAGCGGCATGTCCGGGTCGATGCCTTCTAGCTTGAGGCCGTACAGGGCCGACACCGCGCCCAGCTGGGCGTCGCCTTCCAGGACGAAGTCGCCGAAGAAACGCAGATCCAGGCCGCGTTGCGGCGCCTGGCTAAACAGTTTGCCCAGGGCCGGCAGGTTGTGTTCGTGACCGATCACGCAGAGCAGATCGTCGACTTCAAGCACCGTACTACCCGACGGATGGAGCAGTTGCTGGCCCCGGAACAGGGCGGCGATCCGCGTGCCCTCGGGCATTTTCAGTTCGCGCAGGGCGGCGCCGATGCACCACTTCTCCGCGCCCAGGCGGTAGACGAACAACTCCCACTCACTGGTGACGTGTACTTCCAGCGCTGCACGGGAGATCGGTGCCGGTTCCGGCGGTACGGTGACCTTGAGCAGTTTGGCCACCCACGGCAGGCTGGTGCCTTGCACCAGCAACGAGACCAGCACGATAAAGAACGCCAGGTTGAAGTACAGCTGCGCATGGGGCAGCCCGGCCATCAGCGGGAATACCGCGAGGATGATCGGCACCGCGCCGCGCAGGCCGACCCAGGCGATAAAGGCTTTTTCGCGACCATGAAACGCCTTGAACGGCAACAGGCCGACGATCACGGACAGCGGTCGCGCAAATAGAATCATCCACAGCGCCAGGCCCAGGGCCGGCAGGGCAATCGGCAGCAAGTCGTGGGGCGTGACCAGCAGGCCCAGCACCAGGAACATGCCGATCTGTGCCAGCCACGCCATGCCGTCGAGCATATGCAAAATGCCATGACGGCTGCGCACCGGCCGGTTACCGATGACCAGGCCGCACAGGTACACGGCGAGGAAGCCGCTGCCATGCAGGGCGTTGGTCAGGGCGAATACCACCAGGCCGCCGGCGATCACCAGGATCGGGTACAGGCCGGTGGCCAGGTTGATGCGGTTGACCATCTGCAGCATCAGCCAGCCGCCGCCCAGGCCGATGATGCCACCGATGCCGAACTCGCGGATCAGGTGCGTCAGCAGGCTCCAGTGCAGGCCGGTCTGGCCGCTGGCGAGCATGTCGATCAGGGTCACGGTGAGGAACACCGCCATCGGGTCGTTGCTGCCGGACTCGATTTCCAGGCTGGCGGTAACCCGTTCGTTCAGGCCCTTGCCGCCCAGCAGCGAAAACACCGCGGCGGCGTCCGTGGAGCCGACGATTGCGCCGATCAGCAAGCCCTGGATGAGATTCAGGTCAAATAGCCAGGCCGCCGCCATGCCCGTCAGGCCGGTGGTAATCAACACCCCCACCGTGGCCAGCGATAACGCTGGCCAGAGTGCCACGCGGAAACTCGCCACCCGCGTGCGCAAGCCGCCGTCGAGCAGGATCACGGCCAGGGCGAGGTTGCCCACCAGGTAGGCGGTCGGGTAGTTGTCGAAGATGATGCCGCCGCCATCCACGCCGGCGACCATGCCCACGGCCAGGATGATCACCAGGATCGGAATCCCTAAGCGGGACGAAAGGGAACTCACCAGAATGCTCGCACCCACCAGCAACGCGCCGATCAAGAACAGGCTGTTGATGGTCGTTGCATTCAAAGGCAGTACTCCAGGGCTGGGAAGACGGGCGCAAACTGACCATGCAGTCTGCGTGCCAGCGATTCTAACCTGTTGAATTGCTGCGCTGTCAAAAGCTTTTCGGCAGGCTCCGATACAAACAATTTCCCTGTAGTGAGCGGGCTTGCCCCGCGCTGGGTGGCAACGCCGCCCCAACAAAGACACCGCGGTATTTCAGAAGGACCGAGGTGC
>NZ_JBNPJV010000068.1:0-29408 GCF_050312585.1 Pseudomonas sp. R19M | reverse complement strand
AGCTGTCACCGGTAGAGTTTGAAAAGCGTTACGCAATGAGCTTGCAAGGTGTCTAGAGAATCCGGGGCGATTCAACCAGTAGAAAAATTCAACACAGTAAGCTATGAGGATCATTTTGGCTCTTGGTTCACACGCACACTTGGCTATCTAAAAAATGGTGACTCGAGCGGAACCAAGCCGGTAATTGACTCATTCGAAAAAATTGGCATCGACCATACCGGAACACCTAAATTCAAAGTATCGATAACAAAAGCCAATTTTATCAAAAATTTCAAAGACAACATTTTGAGCCAGGTTTACTTCGGCGAAGAATCCTACTCCAAGCTAATTAAATCCATTGCCTTCTCTATACCTGCCATATCTGCTAGCAAACAGCTCGGATACCTGCGGACATTTCTTGAAAAAAGATCAGAATTAACAGGTGAAACAAAATTCAGCTTTCTCCTAAGTCAATTCAACTTCCGAAAGGCAATGATGCAACTCGATCTACCGAGCGGTAGCGCAATGATGCCCTCTCCCCTTACATCAGGTTCTGGCACCAAGGCCGCTCTGCCACTGCTTCTGGCCGTACAAGGTGAACTTGATATTCAGCAAATAAGAATACAATCTTCCGCCAATAACCTTCAAGACATTGACATTCAATTCTCCATCCACAAACCGGCAGTCAATAATATTTTTGGCGCAAACTACTGCTCGCTACCTCACGAAATTCGCGAACGCATGAGCACAGTAGAAATCGTTAACTATGAAAAAATCTCGAAAGTCTTGCAACAAAATTACTGCTTTCACGGAAACCCACAGTTAGAAAAAGATTTTATTCAATTCTCCACCTGGGCACTTAAGCAGGTATCACATTGTATCGAGGAGCCATCTTACCTGAAGAGTAAAGCAATTGCCTGGAGACGTGATAATGAAGAAAAAGGGTATAAAAACATGGAGGATGATTTCTTCCTTCCATTTCTCTACGAAAAATTACGCGACCGATTCGACGACAAAGTGCAGAAAAAACCTGAAAGATTTGGCGGAAATGTAGATATCCTTTTCGGGCAGGTACCAATTGAGCTCAAGGTTAGAAAAGGCCACAAAGGAGCCTTGATAGACAAAATCGTCGACGAGTCCTACAAACCGGCTAGCCAGGCGGCAGCATACGCGGCAATTACACGCCTGGGTTGCGTTCTAGTCCTTGACGTACCCACGAGCGAGCCTAAAGTTACAAATATAACGGCATGCATTAAGATTGTTACTAAGAAATTTGAGGAAGCCGACCTGCCTACCTCCATCGTTGTATTTATATTTCAGTGCAACACCCCAAAGCCCAGCAGCGCCGTCTAAATATTTCATACAAAAAATCTCTGCTTGTTGAATGTAGACTGCGCTAGCCGCCTGCATTTCACGACAGCGAAAAACCCCCAACTAAACTACGTAGTAGCGGGACGAAAATTCATCGTCCCGCTAAACACACACTTTCTTATGAGTGAGCCAACCCGAAGTCTATTTCATCCGAGCCATACTGAGCCTTCCACTTCTTCAGCAGTGTGGAGTTGCCACCTTGGGTCTCGATGATTTCCTCATTGTGCTTTTTTGTACTGCTTGACCTGGCAAGCACGCCGGCTGTCTTTTCTGCTGCCACAGGAGCGGCGTTACTCAAGTGGGGCGCAAAACTCGATCACTGATCACAGACATCACGAGACATCGCCATCTCCAAAAGCTCCTTGGAAAATTGCTTCTGCACCCTTTCACGAACGGCATCCTTGCGACTTTGCATTGCACCAATGAGGTACTCAACCGTAAATTCAAACTCCCCGTAGCCTCGCGAGAGCTTTTGCATGGCATCCGAAATAGCGACAATTGAGCATGCCAATTGCCGACATCCTTCAGGTGAAACCGCATTCCATGCAAAACGTGGTGAATAGCGGAGCATGGTATGACATGACACCAGTCGTCTAACCACTTCATCTAACGCCATTCCGCTGCGCTGAGACTCCAGCAATGACTCGGGTGCGTACCAAAGCCATTCATCAACCGTTTCGCCCGTCAGAGGGTTGGTAAGCCCGTGAAAGGACTCACGAGGACGTTTCAGGAGGATCTCAGCAGCAGTGTCTGCATCTGTAAACACTCGCATTCCCTTGCCCATGGTCTCGTAGGTCGCTGCTCTCGTCACAGCATCGCCAACAATGAAGGCTCCAATAGTCCGATCAATTTTATTCGGTTCGTGGATATCTCCAAAGGCAAGACCGCCCCGACATAACAATCCTGCCTCAATCGCTTCGTGCATCAAGAAGCGTCCTGCGTCTGTAACAGCACCAAGATCCTCAGACCAAAGAAATGCACAGTCTGATAATTGTGCAAGCTTCACGGTTTTGAATCGGCGACCTGTTCGCATCAGTATCTTTCGAAAAGATAGCAAAATCTGAGCAGCAAGCAGCTGATGAGGAAAGTTTCCTTCAGGCGTGATTTTCCAAGGGGTGTATTCTGACTCCGTGAGCTTGAGTTTCCCTCGAGTGAGAGCGCTGAATCCAAGCATATCTACAAACAACACTGCCCCTTGAAAACTACGCATTCTTCCCTCCTGTTTTATCATGTACCTGATAAACAACGTAGCAGCTCAGCGACAAGTGAGGTGAAGGCTGAAGGCTGAAGGCTGAAGGCTGAAGGCTGAAGGCTGAAGGCTGAAGGTGACCAGTACACGCTACCTCCTTGCTTTCGTGCAACCAGCAGGAATCTCCATTCCAGATGGTTTGTCACCGACCAAGCTCCTGCAGGGAACCCATTGATCCGGATCGACAAGCGCCTAGGCAGTACAACCCCCCCGAGGACTGCTATGATGGCAAATAGCCTATAGGCCAATCCGGAAATTTGCTAGGGATGCACCATGTCGGAAACAGTAAATATTGGCGAAATTGCTGAGGCGCTAGTCCAAGACATATTTTCTTATTTCAAATGGGAAATAAAACCCCGCTGGAATGAAAACTTTAGTTGCCACTGCCCTCACCATCTTACGCCTACAAAAAAACCCAAGGACAAGCATCCTGGCGATGTGATTTTTTTCTATGAAGATCCATACCTTGGATCGACAATCTACCTGCATTCCGATTTGAAAGCTTACAAAGAAGAATCAATCACCAAAACAAAGGTTCGCGACGCTTTTAAAGCATTGGCAATGACTATTGAATGCGCGCAGGACTCTGAGTCTTGGAGAAGCACTTTCAGCATAGATACGTCTGAAGAGCATGAAGTTCGCGGACTACTGATCGTCCACAATCATGATCATGGCTATCAAAAAGCGTTTGGCGACCTGATCGAAAATATAGGCTTCGATTCCATCCCAATTCCGGCCAATGTTTGCCTTCACTTCTTTGGCCCTGAAGATTTGATGCGCTTATACAGCATCGCAAATGACATTATGCGATTAATGCACCAGCGCAAAATATCGCCTGACTATACATTCTATTATCCGGACTTAGTAATGCGACACCGGCAGGGTGATGTTTGGGGTCAACCCGCAACTGTAGAAGCGCTTACCAGCCCCTACCTTATTCTTCAGCACAGTAACCTACAGTCAGGGAACAACTCACAGGCCGGATACGTCGTGTATTACAACAGACCTGGCGCATCGCCTGAAGAGTTTGAATACCTTCTCGACAGTCTGTCCAGATACCAAATGCTAGAATCGGGAAAAGAAGTCCAGATCCGTGTTACCCATAAATCCCCAAATCATGATGTAACGGCAAACTTCAACCTTGCGAAAACAAAGTACGCGAAAATGTGGGGATTCGATCCTATACGCGAGCAGGTTCTAAACGACATAAAAATCTCTTCTATCACATCGATGGTAGATGGTTACAATATCGCATGGATGGGGTGGAGAGAATGAAAAAGAGAAAATTTGGCCCCGCACTGTACTTCGCATCTGACAAAAACGTCTTTGATGCGCTCGTACAGAAACATAAAGTTGACGCGCAGACGTTGACAACTCTATTTAGAAATAGAAACACTATCGTCTCCAAAGCAACAGACCGCGAAGTATTGGCTGACTATTTTTCCCGACTTACTCATGACTACTATGATCACAAGCTCATTTCCGAAAAAATCGGAATAGCTCCACGTAGGGAGCGCTCAACAACAGTGGAGCTCCTGGGAGAACTGGACGTCAACGATGTACGCTCAGCTATCGAGGAATTAAAACGTGAGATTATCGAATCAGGAGATAACGCTTACATCTCACGAGATGGTGATAATTTTAGTTTAACTATCCAATACTCCAGATTCGATTACAAAAAATCTGAGTTCGCACAGCTCGTTGTTAAGGATGCAGTAATCGAGTTTACTAAAACAGGAAACGGATATAGTATTGTTTCGCCCCAGAATGATTTCACCAACGAAATTCGGGATGAAATAGTATCAAGCATAACAACGCAAGCATCTACCCAGATTGAAAAGTTTATCGTCACACTTTTTGACAAACCATCACCTCAGGTAAGAACGAAATTCTTTATTGACTTAATCGATGGCCTTGACGGTTTTAGCAAGCGGGATGTTACGGATGTTTACGTGTATAAGCCTAAGCCATCCGATGACGATAGAGACGACCTAACAAGCGACGAAGACGAAACGCACATAGAAAAAGTATTGCTCCGTGGAAACGGTGTGAACAGGTCAGGCATCCTTAATGACTTAGTATCATCGGACACTTACTTTATTGTAAAAATTTGCTGGCTAACCAAGCGAGTATTAGGGAACGGTGATATTTATAAGCTCGAGGCGTCTTTTGCAGACCCTAAAGACTGTCATAAGTTCTCTGTTCTGTTGAAGTCAGTCCACCCAAACATTGATGGAAAATTCCCTCGCTCCAGAACTCCTTTAAAACCTGAAATTGATGAACTATCCAAGGCGATTGAGACGTCCGCTAAAAAAGCCATGTTAGCTATAAAATAGTGAGGCAAGCATGATCTCAAGATTCAAGTGGTATGCCGTTCGAGTTCCTTGTTCTGTGGATGAGCTTCTACAGAAACTGGCGCAGAACCGATACGATCCCTCACTAAATAGTGGTTTCATAGTAAATATTCCAGATCGCTCATTCCAATTTTTTTGGAGAACATCTTTATATGCTACGTCTATAGACCTTGACGGTATCAGCAAGCAAAATGAAGTCGTGTCAACGTGTAGCCAAAAGGTAACACTACTTGGTACTGATCAGCTGATGTTCCGAATGGAAGACCCGCCCCGCTCCTCTAAAGAGCTTCTCAACAGTTTAGACAAAATACTTGGCTTCGGATTTAGCTGCGAGCAAATATTTGTCACTGATAAAATAGTCAAAGACTCAATCAAAAGCTTCCAGACGATCACTCTGAACTCGTTAAAACTATCCGGATCCATTAGCTCCATTGCTGCAACCGCACGTGTTGAGATCGCCTCCAAGGTCGGAATTGATCCCGAGAGCGTCGAAGGTTTTGGTTTGTCGCATTCAGTCGTCGACGCAGGATCCTACTCCGTGCGCTACAAAGGTCTGACGGGCCAGGTAGGGTTCACGAGAACCGGAATTTGTAAGCTGAGCGGTGACCTTTCCCCTCGAGTGCAGGCGTACATTGAGACAACTTTAATGGCCCGCCTCAAGAAATGAATGCATCCCAGCAGAAATTCGGTAGTGAGATCTGCCTGAGTCATCCTCGGGGAGATCTCTGGTTCCATTGTTGAACATACATTAGGCAAGACGATGCGGATATATATTGGATACCAGGACGGCACAGGCACAGTCACAGAGAGGGAAATATCAGACCTGCGCAAGGAGGCCGATAAGACTATCGATGCTTTTTGCCACCTTCGAAACGACCGTAGAAGCTTCAATCTTGACCGAATAATATGCTCGGTGGCAATTGATACTGGCGAGGATCTCAACCCCTATCAGCTAGTCCCGCTGATGCGAGAGCCTGACTCACTTGACTCGCTCACCTAGAGAGTCAGACCAGCTATAAAGGCTTTGAAGTTTTTTAGCCTAACCACCCGAGGCTTGTCCAAGAGGGAGCGTCAGCACCTGAACAAATTCGTCAAAGAATTGGTTGCCCTTCCGCAAAGCGAGGAGGAAATCAGTGACTGGGTCTACGATCTTTGGTGCGCTGATTTGCACCAGTACCGTGACGGGGACGAAAAAGAATACAAAGGGCTACTGGAATACATCCCTCCCTCGCTTCTGGAAGTGTGCCGCGCATACGCTATTAAAATAGTAGGAGGGGCCGCTAACAAACCAGAAAACTCAGGATGGGGTGAAAGAATTGATGAAGAATTCGGGCCACACCCGCTGTTCTGAACCCTTAATAACGGTGCCATGGCTGTTGACGCAAAGAAACATCCAGCCATGGTACAGTTATCAGCAATCTTAATCGTTGATCTACCGCGAGGTAACGCTAGCTAGCCAACCAATCAAAACATAGCTAGTTAATTTCGCCTAAGTAGCCGCAGACCACTGCATATACTGCAGGTTCTTGGATATAAATAACGGCTAAACTTAGGAATATCATCCCAAAAATCGCGGACACCACTCCCCTTACGATACCGAAGTCATTGACGCCTCGCTGGAGTTTTACCGAGCAGACGGTAAATGCAAGGTAAAATACGCCGATCAAAAAGTTCGACGTCCTCGAAACAGAACTTGCGGATATCGCTGCAGTGACATTCGCTCCAAATTCCCCAAGCTCACAGCTATGCGCTAAAGCGGTCATTCTCGAACCCAGCGCTGGCATCTCAGCGATCTTCATGAAGACTAGGCAAATCGAGATATAAAAAAATGAGTTGATCGTAGAAAACAGCGATCCTTTTCCAAACATGAAACGTGCGCCAAACCAAAAGCAAGCTCCATAGAGGATTAGGAACATGCAATTCAGGACAACCATGACGGATACAAAGTCCTTACTGAGCTCTATCCCAATCCCTTTCAGCGATGGAAAGCTTAGTAGTGATAACGCAACGGCCATTACGAGCCCGATCACGCTGGCTTGCGCACACCAGTAATTACGCAGCTTCATATCTTTGAAAAATTCGGTCGGAGTAATTATAGAACGCTGTAGATCTTTAGCTCCAGCCACGAACGTGGGAAAAACACTCTTGATCACAGAAAATATACCGTCAGACACGCACAGACCCTTAGCTAATTAGTGAACATATATCATCGGCGGCACTCACTAATTCCTTAGCGAAACTAAAATATTTTTTCACTGGTATTTTTCGAGCATTACCTGTTCGTTCGCAGCACTCTTCTCAATGCGTAGAGATATGCCACGCGCTTTAATACGGTTATGATTTACATCAACTAGAACAGCGCGATCCTCCACCCTTCGATGGGGCGCTATACCACGAACTGGGGGTGTGCTCCAATTAACCGAATCGGCGCTCAAAAATTCAGGAAAGCCCTCATGGCCCAGCCGCTTTTCGACTTTGACCTCAAACGCGTCTCGCACCAGCACTACATAACAGGGAAAGCTGCCATCAATTTCCCCTATCTTGGGAGCAGCACAGGGGGATGGCATTTCCTTTCCTATTTTGATCGGGAATCGGGGGTGGCTAAGGTGTCGTTGGCAGGTATCCATTATCCTGACACCACAGCCTACTTTGGCGACCTGGGCATCATTGACGTGACCGATGAGCTAGCGAAGCGCGGCTGGTCTGTGGATGGCCATCCCCTGTTCATGGCAGATCACTACCGAGCCGCTGCGGACATGATCGTTAGATGGGCATTGAGTGAGTCCAGCCACTGCAGCGTCGAGGTTAATGATTGGTTCTCCTCTAGAGCTGAAAGACAGCGACTGCTTAAGATTCTAGATACAGGAAAGTCACAGCTTTCGGAGGTTGGCCGATGGCAAAAAGTGGAAGCGTGGCTTCGTAAGCAAACTTGAATCTCGGGTGGATAGGGATTACCCAGCGCGTGCTCCACAGACCAGCACGGCGGGCAAGCACAGACGGTGAGTGCAGCCTTCTGGCCCCTGTCTGCCCAGGTCGTACTCTGCCAAAACATCGGGCAAACCTATACGACTGCCCGCACCGTTTGAGCCAGCGATGAGATGAACTAGGCTCTGCGCATCATCCCAAAGAAGACCGCCATGCCAGATAATTCGAACTACCAAATCGCCACGGCGGACGCCCTGACATTGCTGCTGCATACCCGAACCAACACGAGCCCTAGTTCCGACCGGTGAGGAATACCCGCCCAGTTAGGCTTGCTCGGTTCAATCTTAGAGCCTCGGGCCATACGTCCAGCCTGGCTGCGCAAAAAGATAGACAAGTCAGTACGTCTTTCAGATGATCATCAGAGATCAGTGATAGACCAAAGTTTTTCAGATTTAGTTAGAGTGGGTTCTCCAAAGGTTCACATACCCCAAGAATTCTGCCTGAGCTGTGCGGGGTAATTTCCAGTAGTTAACCTGCCCAATGTTTTCTCTACGACGAGCCGTTGTCACGACAAGTCTTCTTTCTGCACGCGATACGCCGACGAAAAACGTGCACTGAACTTCATGATGATCCTTGCCGAAATAGGCCTGGTCTTCAACACCCAGCAAAACAACCGTATCGAACTCCAGCCCCTTGCTCTTGTGCACGGTTAGGATTCGAATCGACTGGTCATCAGATAGCTGAGCCAACGCTTTCAGAAGATCAGGCTCTTTCGCCAAAGCTTCGTCAATGTATTTCTTGACGTCCTCAATGAGCTCGCGAAGGTGCTCCCTGGACTCGTAATCGTGGGAAAGCCCGGCTAGCTGCGTCGGCCCAGCCATCGCGAGGAACTCCTCCAAAAGTGTCCATCGTTGGGCAAACGTTTTGGTCGCCATATCAGCTGAAGCAGACTTGCGTGCTTCTTTGATGTATCTGCTCCAATTGGTCTTCAGCTTCCCTTCTGCATCGTCCTCTACCGGAATGATGCGACGGGTGAGACGAGTCCAAGCTTTAGGCTCTCTAAGCCCGTAAATGCACAACAGGTAATCCACGATGACTTGGGCGATGGGCTCAGTCGAAATGTCTTGCGCCTTGTTTTCGTTTCGATAGCTAATCCCCCAAGCATCTAGCTCATCGGTCAGTCGCATGCAGTAAGCCTCCGGCTGGATTCGCGTGAGTATGGCGATTTTGGCAGGAGCAATGCCTTCCACGTTGACCCAGTGGGAGATGCGCTCTGCTAGATCACTGGCCTCCTCCTCACAATCGGCATAGGACAACACGTGTACCTCTCCCCCCTCACCGGCGAGTAAGTGAGCAGGCATTTCTGAGTCCGGATCTAGAACTTTGATGATCTCGTTCTGGAGTTTGAGCAGGTGCGGCAGCGAACGGAAGTTTCGATAGATATTGAGGTGCTCGGCTTCGAAATCATCGACGAACTCGGCGAATATCCCTTCCAAGGCGCCAGCCCACCCCATGATTTTTTGCTTTACGTCTCCCACCGCAGTTACGCGACGACCTGATCCTTTAAACAGCCTCGTCACCAGCTCATATTGCTCATCCGTGCAGTCTTGGAATTCGTCCAGAAAGACGTCGCTGTAGGTCTGGCGTACTGCGTTAATAGCTGCCGGATAGGCATCCAGAATCTTAATGGCAAGCGGGATGAGTTCCTTGAATTCAGTTTGAACGGGGTGAGCCTTGCCCTTGACGACAACTTTGAAACCCGAGTTCAAAGCATCGTCGCCAGCTAATATTGGTCTGAAGCGCTCGATGATCCTCTTCGCCAACCCGTGGAATGTGTAGCTGTCGAACCGACCTGCATACGTCGCACCGCAGCGACGCCGCACGCGCTCCTTCAGGTTGTTACTGGCGTCGACTTTGAAAGCGATGGCCAGAATGCGTTTTGGATAAAGGCACACGCCTGTTGTGAGCAGGAAGTCGGCACGCTGAGCAAGCAGCTCTGACTTCCCGGAGCCAGGGCCAGCAGTCAGGGCCACGCAGCGCTTTTGCTCCTTCGCTGCAAACTCTGCATTGGGTTCAAGCACGATTCCATGGGATGGTTTCCAGGCTTCGACCTTGATCATTCGTGAAGCTCCCTGGCCATCTTGATAACATGATTGACCAGTCGCTTGAGCGACGGCGGCATCGCCTCCCTCAAATCATCATCAGTGAGATTGGAAAGGGCTTCGATGTGCGATTTAGGCTTGCTGTCTAACTTAAACAATTTGTGGTACGCAGCGAAATAACTGCGCTCTGACACGGTGTACTGCTTCTCGTCATAGAAGCTGTCACCCAGCACCGATCTGAGTTGGCCGACTTTCGGCGTCACAAGATATTTGGCCTCGACACCGAACGCCTTTGGGAACGCGCAGAGCATGGCGAAATCCAAATCCATCGGGCTGGAGAAAAAAACCTCAAATGGTTCTAGCTCAGCGATATAGCTCCTCAAACTACGGTCTTTCTCGACTTTGAGAAGTTTATATTTAGGATTATTCCATTTCGGAAGTTTCTCAAGCTGGTCGCCGGGCATGTATCCCTGGTTAGGACGGTGATAATTGAGCTGCGTCGCAACGTAGTGAATTCTCCCCCACCCGCCGCCATGTCTTGCTACATCGAGATCCAGCAGGGTCACATATGGAATTTCAAGCCCGCTCAAAAGGCGCCAGAAATGGTTCACATGTCGGCCACCAAGCGGCGCAATGCAAACCGCAGCCTCATCCACCATAAGCCCTTCAGCGGCAAGTAATCGAGGGAGCACAATTTCCTCGCTATCCCCCTCCCCGAGTACGACCAGCCTTGAAAAATAGATCTCGGGAAAAGCTTGCACGGCTTCCCTAACAAACTTGTAAGCCTCACCGTTTTTGTCCGGTGGCATCTTAATCTTGGCAACCACCGTGCAGCGCGATTCATCAAGCCTGAGATATCGAATTTGCTCTGGCTCTACCCGACGCAACATCGAGGGGGCATGTGTGGCAATCATCGCTTGCGCATCTGAGTTTTCTTTGCCGAGCACTAGAGCTTTCAGTGACGACACAATCCGGCCCAGATAATGAGGAGATAGACTGTTTTCCGGCTCCTCCAAGGCTATCAGGGTGAATACGGCAGGCTTAAGCTTATCCATATCGAACGAGTCATCATCGCCCTTAAGCACTGCTCTGCCGATTGCCTGGGAGGTCAGTACCAATGCCAGGTAAAGCATCGACTTTTGTCCATCGCTCAGACGAGAGAAGTCGACCTGCTGTTCCCCGTGACCAGGGGTGAATGACACTGAGAGATGCCTCAGCAGCGCTTCGATCTCATGGGTTACGAAAGTCAGACTCGGGTCTTTGAAAAACTTGCCTTTGTGCAGTTTCCCCCAAGCGTTAGCTATTCCGTCCCCGAGGTTGATGACCGACTGGTTCGTGCTGAGGCTAGCGGAAATATCTGCAGACAGTTGGCTGATTTTTTCGCGTTGCTCCGTCCAGCTTACTGCCCGCAACAGTCGGCCTAAAAGCGCATTAGTCCCATAGGTGATGTGCTCTGCCGGGTCACGACGGGCAGGTAGATAGTGCACCTGTATCTGATTGCGCTCATCACGCGGTACGGGCGACGTTGCAACTGGATTCCCGTCCTCGTCGACCTCAGAGACATAGCGCAGGGTCTGCTCGATATCATCGTCCAGTCCTAGTGAGGCATCCAAACGGTACCGTACGCGCGGCACGCCTTTGATGTTATCCAGCCGCATGTGCCCAAAGTTGCACGGGATGGTCGGGTGCTCCTTGCTCTCATCGGCAATTTCAGGGAAGTAAAAATCCGCCTCGATCCACAGAGTTCGCTCATCCGGCCTTTCTTCTTCATCATGTGCGACGAAGAAATCAGATTTGCGCAGCCGCCGTTGATTGGGGTCAATTGAGAAAAGGCGACAGAGCGCCTGCAATGTAGCCGTTTTTCCAGAACCGTTAGGCCCGATCAGGAAGGTTAGCTTTCGGAAATCGATAATCACCGGCTCTGCGCCGAACGATTGGAAACCACACACGCGCATCTGCTTGAGTATCAACGCTCGAATCCCTTCTAGCTAACCATGACCGGCGGCTGAGGCTCTCAGGCACGCCCTGTTATAAGTGAAGCTGCAGCGAGCCAATCCTAGCGTAGGTAGTCACCCAGTAGTAGCCAAAGAGTGGCAAAAAGCAGCTTAAGGTTGGGATAGGGGCGCGGGCAGCCAGCAACACTGCAAGACACCTAGTCAGTAAAGAAGTACCGATACGTGGAAGTGGTTTCGGTGAAAGCAATGTAGGCTTGAAGGTAGGTAGCGCCTTTCAGTTGGCGCCAGTGCTGAAGGTGGTTAGGCGCGTGCTTCCAGCTATTGCACGCTACTCATTGGGCACTGATAGCATGCGACCATAGCAATCAGCCCGCTAACTAACGAAAAATTCGTACTCACCAATTTCTTGAACATGCCCGGCTTCTCTACTGAGTCGGTCTACTGAAGGCGCAAAAAGATGTGGCCACCGTTCCCCGTCGAGAATCTTGTTTCATCTGCCGTCGAGGCGCTGAAAATCCAAGGAGATGCTAGAGCCATCGCAGTGCTGGTAGCTGGACAATGCTCTCTCGATTCGGATGAAGGCAACATGAACATCAGCTATTGGATACTCGCAATCAGCTTGGACGTGAAAATTTTCTTCGCCATGACGGAAGAAGATCGAGAAGCAGTGAAAACCGCAATCACAGGCGTTATTAGTCCATTTTTCGCCTCGACTCCCGATCACGCCCTAAGCTTCGTGAACATATCCCCGCTGGTGAACGAGCCTGAGGATGGATGGCGAGAAGATGCAATGAGGTTTGTTCAAGGTGAAGGTGTGACCAATCAGGGCCGTGTCCGTAGCGACAATATCGCGTCTAAAGAACATCAAGGTCTCCTGTTTAGATCCCAAGCGGAAATCACTCTTTTCAAAGCCCTCTGCCGAGCAAAAATGGCTGTGGCCCCGCTCCCAGTTTTCGTCAGGCATGGGAAACGATACAACCGCCTTGAGCCCGATTTTGTGGTGATTTTCCAAGGGCTGACATTCGTCATAGAGGTTGATGGAGACACCTACCATCACGAGACGCCCGCACAAGCAGATCAGCGTCTGATCCCTCTCACCTACGAAGGCGTCGAGGTACGTAGAGTCCAAGCTTCAGAGTTGAGCGACGATAACTCTGCAGATGCGGTAGTAAAAGATCTTCACGATTTTATGGCCCGTCGAAAAGGATCACGATGAATACTTACCAATCTGCCCGGGCAGCATCTATGGGGCGTACTGGGCGATTGTCCGGTCGACGTGTGCATCGGCTAGCCGATAGATATTCGTCATTTCAACATCAAAGGCCTGAGCTATCTCTTCTTCGGTTGGAGAGTCACCCACTCGGTCAAACGTACGTCTTAGGCGGGATTTCACTTTTTCGTAGACTCTGCCAAGCACTTGGTCACTCTCCAGATACCTTCTCAAGCTAGAAAGCTTGTAAGGATCAGTAAATCTAGATGCAGCATCCTGAACCATCACCTCGTATTTCGATGTATCTATCGAAAACGCTGGGACGGTGTAGAAATGGTAGGCACACGCCTTCCTGATGCGCTCATCGTGCTCATAACTTTCCTGCTGCAGCTCTTGATGCTCGCGGTCAGCCTCCTCCTCTGCAGCTTCGTTATCACGAATCATGCTTTCGACTTGCATCTCGGCTTTCGACGCGAATGCAAGCAGATCTAGATCGTCCTCTTGGTAGGCTACCTGCTTCAGGAAGGTCGCTATCCCCATCACCTTATATTCCAGGAAAAAATCGTAATCCGAATAGGGGGCATAATCCAAATGACGGTCGTGCTCTGTATCCTGCAGAGCCTCCAGCCGGTTCATCCACGTCTGCAAATGAGCTTTGAGCGTAGCTTTCATCAATGTCCTCTTTACTCTGAAAATCAAACCCGCTAGCAGAATCTAATCGACAACGTGCCGGTCAGTGCTGCCCGTGGAGCAGGAAATATGGGATACAGGCGCAATCTTGTTGCCCCCCGCATGCGGCTGTCGCTTTGCATTGCGGATCTACCCGCAGCATGCGACAGAGCCATCGACTGGGGCAGTGCTACGCCCTAGGTACCGTCTCCCAAAATGGCCCCGAGATGTACTTGAGCATGAACCACCAGGCGTAGACGATAGATTCTGAGTAGAACTGGTCGTCGCAGAGCAGACCATGCGCAAAGGTGTTCCTGAGATTCGGGCCATACGGGCTGCAGAACACAGCTTTGATTTCAAAAGCTACGTCATGGCCAAGCAGCTCGGTGACACCTTCGACATCCATTAGGGTGCTCAATCCATTTTCGGTAACGATGCCGTCAGCACTGGACGTCGAAGTGTTGAGACCGGCTTCCTTCATTCTGTGTCGAACGATTGCTTCCATCTGCGGTATGAGGAAATGAGCTGCCATACCAAAGTCCCCTACGAATCCCCAGTACAACCCCTTACCGATCATCTGCGCTCGATTTGGAGGAACGAAAGCAGATGCTTTGGCCAGCTCAACCATGTCGATCTCTTTGACACAGTGCGATTCTGAGATGATCGCAAGCGCCGGCAAAACTCCTCCCCTCACCGTAAGCTTGATGAAGTGCAAGTGTTCGCTGACCATCTTGGCCTGGATTGTATATTCATCCTCCTCAGTTAGTTCGCCGCCGAAGGACAGTGGAGGTCGTTTCGCAATCACTCTACCAGTCTCATCAAAGAAGACTGCCTCTGTCAGGGAGCTCAATATCCCTGTACGTAGTGACTTTATCGCTGCCTGCCGGGATTCAGCAGGAGAGCAAAACGGGTACATATTTGCGAGATTATAAAGGGCGGTACCAAAGGACTGGCCTTCGATAAGGTGTTTGGTACGGTCAACCAGGTTTGTGATATCTGTGCTCGTTGAGAGCTTGTGCATCTGCTCCACCACGCGGGCACCGGCCTCAGCAATTCTCTTGCGCAGAACAGGCAGAACCTTGTCTACCTCGAATTCAGCTCGAAACGCTCCTGGAATAGATCGGTAGATTTGAAGAGCATTCTCTAAAGCGTTTTGCGCCACAATCGGGTGAGTTTGCTCCCCCCTAAGCTCCGCCTCTGATATCCACGTCTGCGCTACGGCGACCGTCATTTTTACAGCAAGCAGGTCGCGGTTGGACAACGCAAAACCTTTGCTAGCTGTCTCGAAACACCTACGAGCGCTAAACACATCATTCTTGCTCTGGAAGCGTTGCCCGAGCTCAGCCATCATTTCAGGTAATTCTGGCACCTCGGGGTGGTCAAGCCTGTACTCAATGACCGTCTCTACCAAACCCACGGAGAATGCTAGTTCTTGGTGGATCGCCTGCTTGGTTGCGTCCATGATCATCTGAGTAAGGGTCGTAAGCCGCCCCTCAGCTCCAGGCCCAATCATCTTCGCCAGGGATAGCGCTCTTTGGAAACACTCACGACCCTCTTGGTACCAAACCGCATCATTCAGTGGAACCGTCGCATAGCAGTCAATGGCGGCCCGGGCGTGCCGAATGTGCTTGAGGCCAGGTGTAATCCAGAGTAGATCGGAGACTCTCGCCTTCAAGAGGCCGTTAGGGAGGCAGTCGACCAAGTCCTTGAAGAACACGTACTCTTCGTCGACCATGCTGGCCGGTGACATCGAATGCCGGTCACCAATGAGTAGGTAGGGCCTGAAGGGCTCATTTCTGTTGCTAGTGTCCAGCATCATCATGCAGAGATCCGCCAGCAGCCACCAAACCCTCGCGGCCTCGAACTCCTGGGCTTCAGAGGCGGCCTTCGCCAGTCCCGTCAGCGCTCCGGAAAGGGCAGAGTAAGTTGGCTCAATGCCGGACGTGGCACGTTCATGATCGGACTGGCTAAATGCGCCGAGACGCAATGGAGTATTTTCAGGATAACGAGGGGCTTGCTCCAACACGACGGTCTCTCAAGGGACGATGGTAGAGCAATGTTTACGACGCGGCGTTTATAAAAGCAAAAGGTTTTGGCCTAAAGCATTGTGCGCCAGCACTCGACCGTTAGTGAATGTAAGACTCGCTTCCGATCCAGCCAAGAGGGTTCGGCATATGACCCTACGAGTCAAAGCAAGCGGAGCACGCAGGCCGCTAAGCCGGAGACGTGAGGATGGGAGCCCGCCAGGGCCAAGTCACGAAGGGCTTGGTGCATGACAGCCGTCCCCGGAGAGGCACGCAATGAACTGTCGGTGCCCGACTTAACCTCAAAAGCCGTATTCATTGATAGTGCTTGAGAACTAATCTCAAACGACCAATCACAAGTCGTTCTTCTCCTCCGTCAGCTCAACGTCACCCAATGACCCCAAGTGAATTCGTCGACAAGGTAGCTCGACAAGGAGACCTTGCTCAACAAGCAACCGAGGAAGCCCCCAAAGCAATTCGGTGATCTCCCAAGTTTCCGTGACAGCAGATACGGTCTCGGCAACGAATGCGCCAAGGTCGAAATCTTGGGTCGCTACAAACGGCCCTTCCCGGCTGTAGGCGTCAAAGATACCGGAAGCAATGGAGACGACCTCGCCTTTCTTCAGGAGCATGAAGCCACCTTGATCCCAAAGTCACAACAGTAGGCCGAGACATTCCCTCCCTCCCGCCCTCCCGATGAAATATCACTGCAAGATCCGAGGGGTCGGATGGTACTGCCCATTAGTGGTACGCAAAAAATCACGCAAGCTGGCGCGGCCATTTTGGCGCTGAAAAGTTGCTAATACATAACGGCTATTCTCCGTCGTCATAACCCAGAATCTGCCTTCGCGCTCAACTTTCAATACGTCAGAAGTGCGGATCAAATGGCCGTCTCCGAACCGCCCGTATTGGTCTTTCCGCTTGTGGCCAAACACCACACCGATGCCTGCGCGCGCCCTTATGGATACGCCACATAGGTACGCGGTAACCGGTAAGTCGAAGCCCTGCTCTTGCGCTTTTATGATTCGCAAGAGGTCGAAATCTGTATGGCGCTTTCCGTGGAAATTTACATCTATCGTGTCGAGCATCACTACCCTCCGGCTGCGTTCTGTATGGAGATATCAGGAATTGCACACGCAACCAGGCGCGTTGGTATCGTGGGGGATTACTGGTAAATTTCAGGCTGATCGAATCATGCTTGAGAGAAAGACGGGCCTCAGGTTAGCCAGCGCTTCAATCTTGAAGTCTCGCTGGTGTGAGGTGTGATACACCGCCCCCTTAGCCACTTCCAACAAGCAAACCTCAGAACCAGACCTGTCCTCACCTACGGTTACTCTGGTTAACCGCTCCATCTGCCAGCCTCCGGACTTATTCATCCAAGATGGCGTCACAGCCATAATCTCGGTGATAGCTAAATCCGCACCTTGGCTTACCAACATTTTTTGAAGCTGGTGGGTGTCGTCAATCATCACCGCGCACTCGCTGGGCCGACCCTCGTTTTCGATGCTAAGGGTTAAGTGATACCAAGGCGTTCGGAGCAGCCTTGAGACTCCGCGCCAATGGGACACGCCCTTCCCGAACATTCCTGGGACGCCTATCAGGTCGTTGTCTAAGGTTCTGAACATGTGTCGCCTCAAGCTACTGGAGCACGTCAGTTGCCCAGCAGAACTGGTGGGTAATCAGAAAAGGGAAAATATCGCTTCGATAGAAGCAGACTTACGATGGCCTGGCCCGAGCAAAACGTAGACGGAGTTGCGTGTTTCGAATAGGTAGCCTTCTTTGAAAGCGGTACCCATGCTTGAGCGCACCCAATGACCTGGTTCGAAACGCCGCTGCTCATCGTCCACAACTTTGTGGGCAAACATAAACATTGGTTGGCAGCCTGCGGCGGCTACTTTGGCTCGCTCTTCGTCGGTGATGATGGCGTCTAGGATGATCCACTCCTCGACGGCGCATAGGGGCATCCATTTGTAGCGCTTTCTGGCTGCCTCCAAAGCGTCATCGAGATTCAGCTCAGTGCCCATCAGGCTAGCGCCAGGATCGCCCAGCAGACTGTCTTGAATGGGACTATCCACGTCCACCTCCCCTCTCGCTGTATTTTTCATAAATTGTCAGACCCCTAGCGCCGCCTACTCACCCCAAATGGAGGCTCTGATCTCAGAAAGCGGGAGTGGAGCTGCCATGACATATACAATAATACCTCATATTGATGTTTATCGGAAACCCCGTGGTATGGCTATATCCTGACTTTTGGCCAATCCATGCACCTCAAAATTGCCCTAGCCGGCGCCCTAAGGGCTCTTAGGCTGAATCGCCGCTTTCGGTATGAAAAGCTTTCAGACGCCAGCGCGAGATCGAAAATTAGCGCTCTAGAGCGTGGACAAACGAGTATTACGCTCGAAAAATTCGAAAGTTTGGCTGAAGCGCTCGAGATTGACCCGCTTGCACTGATGGCTTTGTGCATGTCTGCACGCCTTGGCACGCCCTACCCTCGTCTCATAGAAGAGGCACTAGAGCAGCTTCGAGCATTTGAAGCTGAAGGGGGCATAGGACTGCTAGCAGAGCAATTCGCGGATGGAGCGCTGATTCAGCGTACGCGTGGAAAACCTCAGAAAATTGAAAACCTTGAGGCCGTCAGGAAGCTCAAGGCGGAAGGTATGACACAAGCGCAGATCGCTCAGGAATTGGGTTTCTCCCCTAGCGTCGTCAATCGTCACTGGAAGCGGATTTTGAGCCAAGAGCAGCAGGTTAATCGATAGGCGTGAAGGAGTGTCGCATTTCGATCATCTACAACTAGCCTCTACCAGTCATACGCGCCCAACGATGGTTGGCTTGCTAACTTAACGAATCTTGCGGAAACCTCTAACGCGAAGATTTCAATTTCACCTGCGCCCATGGAGTCGAGCAAATGCTCATTTTCAGGAACTAGGGATTTGACGAGAGGCGAGTTAAGGGAAGGCTTTAGGCAATTTGGCGAGACGGCGAATCGTGTCATGACACAAACAGATAAATCACGGGCAGGCTAGACCAAGCGGTCGGAGGGATGGCTCTCATCTGAGAAAAATCATAAAAAACAGCTAGCTACTGAAGCGAGGATATGTCCCCTGCAGGAATCGAACCTGCACCTAGCCCTTAGGAGGGGCTCGTTCTATCCGTTGAACTAAGAGGACACGACAGCAGAATTTTCCTTCACATTTGCTTCAAAAACAAGATGAGCGGCAATGCTCACCAATGCGCAGCAAGCTCAGATAGATACTAACGGAACTAGGCTGAACTCCCCCAGCAGCAGGGGTTGATGCTCTCCCTTCAATGTGCAGCAGATTTTTGTCCTGATAAGAACGGCCAACCTTCCCCTTAGGAGGGGGATGCTCTATCCAATTGAGCTACTGGGACACATGGAAGCCGTCAGGCTAAGAGCCCAGTGACGGACGGCGTGCATGTTAACGGCCAAGATAGATTTTGTCATGTCGTCCGTAGGCATTTTGAGTGTAGGCCTAAGCTTGCAGAAGCAAACGCAGTTCAACCCCGCAAATTCGGGCTGCAAATGGAATCGTGCAAATTGCATTGACCCAAAAAGCGAATACATTGCAAATTGCATTCTCTACCCTCACAAAACCAATGCAACCAGTTGATTTTAAAGCATTAAAATATTGGCACGACACCTGCTATACGTCTCCTATAAGCCAGCTTTGCAAAAACTAGTCAGCGGAGAATAGAACCATGAATAGCGCCGCCCTGTTAGCCCTGAATACCGTAGCCTTGGCCGCGCTGGTGATATTTCATTTTCAGTCCACGAATGCCCAGAACACGACACAGATCAACCAGCCGGTTCCACATCACCTCCAGCAACGCCCGCAATTGGCTGTAATGACCGCCGCCCCGCCCTCCCCCGTTTACACGGCTCAAGGCGCTCAAACTTCGACCACATCCAAACACTGGATCTTCTAAGAGAGCCACCAGACCCGCCGATCCTGGGTTTGGCGCTCATGCAACTCTGCCCGCCTACGACCCAGCCGCAGCATTTATTGCCGGCGTAGCGTCCAGTAGCTTCACGCCGACCCGGTCTACCGGATGAAATCTACCCAAGACCGCGCAGAACCATTTCAGCTCGACCTTATGTCGCCTGACGCTAGCAAATCGGCAAACTGCCACTAGTCTTAAGATTGAGGGCAAAAGGCCATATTGCGGTAGGATGTGCGCCCTCAACCCGCGTGCAGCCTGGGCTTGCGCGACGATCTGGATTCGAGATGCTGCGCAATTTTTTTTCCAACCAGTCCGCAGAATTGAAAATGAGTGCTGGCATAAAGCCTGTAGGCGGTTCAATATTTGTCACAGAATTGACGCCAAGTAAACGTCAAATCTGAGGCATGATGCGGCCTCTTTGCAATTCGGGTTGAACTTTGGTCGTGAGCCTTGTCTTAACACTCATCTTGCGGCCAATTCCAGAAACCGCTCCTCTGAACTAACCGGTTAAATATATGCGCCCATTGAAACAGGCAATTTATTCCAGCCGTACGGCTGACAAGTTCGTCGTACGTCTGCCAGACGGAATGCGGGAACGCATTGCCGAGGTGGCTCGCAATCATCACCGCAGCATGAACTCCGAAATCATCGCCCGCCTGGAGCAGAGCCTTATTCAGGAAGGGGCGCTGGGTGAGGAGTTGAGCATGCGCATGGACAGCCCAGAGCTGTCACTGCATGAACGCGAGTTGCTGCAGCGTTTTCGTCAACTCTCCCACCGCCAGCAAAATGCTCTCGTCTCGCTTATCGCACACGATGTTGAGGCAGCCGCAGAAGCCAATTGATTCACCATTGAAAGCAGAAGCCAGCCAAGTGCTGGCTTTTTTTGTGCGAAATCTGGGAAAGGAGTATGGAACGAGGGGCAGAATTGCCCCCCGCGAAAAGGCATCAGAGCAGGAAGATCGTTGCCAGGCCCAGGAAGATGAAGAAACCACCACTATCGGTCATGGCGGTAATCATCACGCTGGCCCCCATTGCCGGGTCGCGACCCAAGCGTGCCAAAGTCATAGGGATCAGTACCCCCATCAGAGCGGCCAGCAGCAAGTTGAGCGTCATGGCAGCCGTCATTACAACGCCGAGCGACCAACTTCCATAAAGCATGTAGGCCACAATACCGATCACCCCACCCCATACGACTCCGTTAATCAGCGCCACCGCCAGCTCCTTGCGCATAAGGCGTGACGTATTACCGGTGTTCACCTGATCAAGCGCCATGGCTCGTACGATCATGGTGATCGTCTGGTTGCCGGAATTACCACCAATACCGGCAACAATAGGCATCAACGCTGCCAGAGCCACCAGCTTCTCAATCGAACCTTCGAACAACCCAATCACTCGCGAAGCAATGAAGGCGGTAATCAGGTTGATAGCAAGCCACGCCCAACGGTTACGCAAGGAACGCCAGACCGAAGCAAAGATATCTTCCTCTTCACGCAGACCCGCCATGTTGAGAACTTCGGTCTCACTCTCCTCACGAATCAGGTCAACCATTTCATCGATGGTCAGACGACCGATCAGCTTGCCGTTCTTGTCGACCACCGGAGCAGAAATCAAGTCGTAACGCTCAAATGCTTGAGCGGCATCATAGGCGTCTTCGTCCGGGTGAAAACTCACCGGATCACTGGCCATTACCTCCGCAACTTTCTTCTCAGGGTCGTTGACCAGCAGGCGCTTGATCGGCAGTACGCCCTTCAGGATACCTTCGTAATCAACGACAAACAGTTTATCAGTATGGCCTGGCAGCTCTTTAAGACGGCGTAGGTAACGCAATACTACTTCCAGGCTGACGTCCTCGCGGATGGTGACCATCTCGAAGTCCATCAAAGCGCCGACCTGGTCCTCGTCGTAAGACAACGCGGAACGCACGCGCTCACGTTGCTGGCCGTCAAGCGCTTCCATCAGCTCATGGACAACATCACGGGGAAGCTCTGGAGCAAGGTCCGCCAGCTCGTCCGCATCCATCTCCTTGGCCGCTGCCAGGAGCTCGTGATCGTCCATGTCGGCGATCAGGGTTTCACGGACCGAGTCGGATACTTCGAGGAGGATATCACCGTCGCGATCAGCCTTGACCAACTGCCAGAGCGTCAGCCGATCATCCAGCGGCAAGGCTTCGAGGATATAAGCAACGTCGGCAGAGTGCAGGTCATCGAGCTTGCGTTGCAACTCGACGAGGTTTTGCCGGTGGACCAGGTTTTCGACGCGGTCGTGATGCGGACCTTCCTGGCGGTGCGTGAGGTCTTCGACCACGCGCTGGCGCTGCAGTAGCTCGATGACTTGAGCCAGACGATCCTGCAGGCTTTCCTGTGTTTTCTTTACTTCTACTTCGGTCATAGGCGAACTCCACTCCCAGCAGCGGGGCACGCCGGAAGGATCAATCAGTCAATTCATGATTGGTAAAGCGGGGTACTGAGTAACTACTGGGTAAGTCCATGGAGGTATTCCACAAGCCCCGGCGGGGCTGACGGGCACAATGATACACGCTGCGTGCGCTTTTAACGTTAAAAAACTGGAAAGAACAAGCGCTTGCGAGACAAAGCTCAGATTGGCTGCATCTATGAACTGCGACGACGCAGCCCGAAGGGAAAACACATGAAGCAGGAGAAAAAGATAATGCCTGCGAGAAAACCTACACAAACGCCAGACGGCAAAAAGCCCGCACTAGGCGGGCTTTTTGTTTGTATGGTGCACTCGACAGGATTCGAACCTGTGACCGCTCGGTTCGTAGCCGAGTACTCTATCCAGCTGAGCTACGAGTGCATTTGTTGCCGCGCATTATAGGCCGTTCAATCTCTATGTAAAGCTATTTTTTCGAGTATTTTCAACAACTTACCGAAAAAACCAGATTGCAACGTACTAAGCAAATAATGGCGGAGAACGGGGGATTCGAACCCCCGACACCCTTTTGAGGTGTACTCCCTTAGCAGGGGAGCGCCTTCGGCCACTCGGCCAGCTCTCCGCAACACGGGGCGTATATTAACCACGTTCATCCCCGTTTGCAAACATAAAAAACGATAAAAATTAAAGGCTTGGTTCTTCGTCCTTCTCTTTCTTGATCCGCAGGTAGATTTCCTCGCGGTGAACAGCCACCTCTTTCGGAGCATTAACCCCGATGCGCACTTGATTACCTTTGACGCCGAGCACGGTCACGGTGATTTCGCCATCACCGATAATCAGGCTTTCTGCGCAACGACGAGTCAGAATCAACATACCTTTCACCTCACGCATTTCAGTTCAGGAACAACAGTCTGCAAAAAAAAGGCCCTCGACCTACAACCCGAAGGCCATAGCCCTACCACCTAAGTATTGTCGAGCCCACACAAAAGAACATGCGCCCCACAAAAAAATGAAAGGCGCGGTAAACCGCGCCTTCCTGGCATCACATCACTCGCCCTGTCGGGCCGGAGCATCCAGCTCGAAAGCGGTATGCAGTGCGCGTACAGCCAACTCCAGGTACTTCTCTTCGATCACTACCGAGACCTTGATTTCCGAGGTAGAGATCATCTGGATATTGATGCTTTCCTTGGCCAGAGCGCCGAACATACGGCTGGCAACGCCGGCATGGGAACGCATGCCCACACCTACGATCGATACCTTGGCAATCTTGGTATCGCCGATCACTTCACGGGCGCCAATTTCGTTAGCGGTGTTCTGCAGGATTTTCAACGCCGCATCGTACTCGTTACGGTGTACGGTGAAGGTGAAATCGGTGGTGTTATCGTGCGAGACGTTCTGCACGATCATGTCGACTTCAACGTTCGCATCGCTGATAGGGCCCAGAATCTTGAAGGCCACGCCCGGGGTATCCGGTACGCCACGGATCGTCAGCTTGGCTTCATCACGGTTGAAAGCGATACCGGAAATGATCGGCTGTTCCATGGATTCCTCTTCATCAATAGTAATGAGGGTGCCCGGACCCTCTTTGAAGCTGTGCAATACGCGCAGCGGAACGTTGTATTTGCCGGCGAACTCTACTGCGCGGATTTGCAGCACCTTGGAACCGAGACTGGCCATTTCCAGCATCTCTTCGAAGGTGATCTTGTCCAGGCGCTGGGCGACCGGCACCACACGTGGGTCAGTGGTGTAGACGCCATCCACATCGGTGTAGATCTGGCATTCATCAGCCTTGAGGGCCGCCGCCAGAGCCACACCAGTGGTGTCCGAACCGCCACGCCCCAGGGTGGTGATGTTGCCGTGCTCGTCCACGCCCTGAAAGCCCGCCACAACTACCACGCGCCCGGCTTTCAGATCAGTACGGATTTTCTGATCATCGATTTGCAGGATGCGCGCCTTGGTATGCGCACTGTCGGTCAGGATGCGCACCTGGCTGCCAGTGTAGGACACCGCCGGCACGCCACGCTTGTTCAGCGCCATGGCCAGCAACGCAATGGTCACCTGCTCGCCAGTCGACACGATCACATCCAGCTCACGCGGCAGCGGCTGTTGATCACCACTGATTGCCTTGGCCAGATCGATCAGGCGATTGGTCTCGCCGCTCATGGCCGACAGCACCACCACCAGGTCATCCCCGGCATCGCGGAATTTCTTAACCTTGTCGGCGACCTGCTCGATTCTTTCGACAGAGCCGACCGAGGTGCCTCCAAATTTCTGTACGATCAAAGCCATTTCTAAGCCGCCTCAGCCCGTAAAGGGGCGCCCAATAAACAAATCTTGCAGCACCGCAGCGAGCCCACGACTAGACCATGGGCTCATTAACAGCGCCTTAAATACCGGCCTCGACAAACGGTACGGTCAGGCCCAGGGCCGCGTCCAGGCTGCCGGCATCTACACCACCGCCTTGCGCCATGTCCGGACGACCACCGCCCTTCCCGCCCACTGCCGCGGCGGCTTGTTTCATCAAATCACCGGCTTTGAGTTGGCCAGTCAGGTCTTTGGTTACACCGGCAACCAGAACGACCTTATCCTCATGGACACCGCCGAGCAGGATCACTGCGTGGCCGAGTTTGTTCTTCAACTGATCGACCAAGGCCAACAGCGCCTTGCCGTCCTGGCCGTCCAGACGCGCAGCCAGCACTTTCACGCCCTTGACGTCCAACGCTTGAGCAGACAAATCGTCACCCGCCGCGCTGGCTGCCTTGGCTTGCAACTGCTCCAGCTGTTTCTCCAGCGCACGGTTGCGCTCAAGCACCGCAGACAGTTTGTCGATCAGGTTGTCGCGGCTGCCCTTGACCAGGCCCGCCGCTTCCTTGAGTTGTTCTTCGGCGGCGTTGAGGTAGGCCAGGGCCGCTGCCCCGGTCACCGCCTCGATACGCCGCACGCCGGACGCCACACCGCCTTCACTGATGATTTTCAGCAGGCCGATGTCACCGGTACGGTTGGCATGGATACCGCCGCACAGCTCCACCGAGAAGTCGCCGCCCATGCTCAGTACGCGCACGCTGTCGCCGTACTTCTCGCCGAACAGTGCCATGGCGCCTTTGGCCTTGGCGGTCTCAATGTCGGTTTCTTCAGTCTCGACCGGAGTGTTCTTGCGCACTTGCGCGTTGACGATATCTTCCAGTGCCTTGATCTGCTCCGGCTTGATCGCTTCGAAATGGCTGAAGTCGAAGCGCAGGCGCTGACTGTCGACCAACGAACCTTTTTGCTGAACGTGCTCGCCAAGCACCTGGCGCAACGCAGCGTGCAACAAGTGAGTGGCCGAGTGGTTCAGCGCGGTAGCGTGACGCACGTCGGCATCGACCTGGGTATCGACCGGCGCACCGACCGTCAAGTTACCCAACACCAGCACACCGTGATGCAGGAAAGCCCCGCCGGTCTTGGTGGTGTCACGCACTTCAAAGCGACCCGACGTCGAACTCAGGAAACCACAGTCACCCACTTGCCCACCGGACTCGGCATAGAACGGGGTCTGGTCCAGGACCACTACCGCTTCGTCGCCTTCATTCAACACGTCGACCGACTTGCCGTCCTTATAGAGGGCAACGATCTTGGCCGACCCCACGGTCGCCTTGTAGCCGATGAAATCGGTAGGCACGTCCACCTTGACCAGGGTGTTGTAGTCCAGGCCAAAGGAACTGGCGGAACGCGCACGCACGCGCTGGGCCTCCATTTCGCGCTCGAAACCGGCTTCATCGATGGTCAGCTCGCGCTCACGGGCGATGTCGGCGGTCAGGTCCATCGGGAAGCCGTAGGTGTCGTACAACTTGAACACCACGTCGCCCGGCACCACGGTACCTTTGAGCTCAGCCAGGTCCTGCTCGAGAATCTTCAGGCCGTGCTCCAGGGTCTTGGAGAACTGCTCCTCCTCAGCCTTGAGCACGCGCTCGATGTTTTCCTGCTGCTGCTTGAGCTCCGGGAAGGCGTCGCCCATCTCGGCGACCAGCGCGGCCACAATCTTGTAGAAGAAGCTGCCGGTGGCGCCCAGCTTGTTACCGTGACGGCAGGCGCGACGGATGATACGACGCAGCACGTAGCCACGGCCTTCGTTCGACGGCAGCACGCCATCAGCAATCAGGAAGCCGCAGGAACGGATGTGGTCCGACACGACCTTGAGCGACGACTGGTTTTCATTGGCGCAGCCAATCGCCGCAGCCGATGCGCTCAGCAGGTTGGTGAACAAGTCGATTTCATAGTTGGAGTGAACGTGCTGCATCACCGCACTGATCCGCTCCAGGCCCATGCCGGTATCCACCGACGGTGCCGGCAGCGGATGCAACACGCCGTCGGCGGTGCGGTTGAACTGCATGAACACGTTGTTCCAGATCTCGATGTAACGGTCGCCATCTTCTTCCGGCGAGCCCGGTGGGCCACCCCAGATGTCGGCACCGTGGTCATAGAAAATCTCGGTGCAAGGACCGCACGGGCCAGTATCGCCCATGGTCCAGAAGTTATCGGACGCGTAAGGCGCGCCCTTGTTGTCGCCGATGCGGATCATGCGCTCGACGGGCACACCGACGTCCTTGGTCCAGATGTCATAGGCTTCGTCGTCTGTCGCGTAGACGGTGACCCAGAGCTTTTCCTTGGGCAGCTTCAACACACCGGTCAGGAAGGTCCAGGCGAACGTGATCGCATCTTTCTTGAAATAGTCGCCGAAGCTGAAGTTGCCCAACATTTCGAAGAACGTGTGGTGGCGAGCGGTGTAACCGACGTTTTCCAGGTCACTGTTCTTACCGCCGGCGCGTACGCATTTCTGGCTGCTGGTAGCGCGGGTATAAGCGCGCTTCTCCTGGCCCAGGAAGCAGTCCTTGAACTGGTTCATCCCCGCGTTAGTGAACAGCAGGGTCGGGTCATTGCCAGGGATCAAGGAGCTGGAGGCTACACGGGTGTGACCTTGCTCTTCGAAGAAGCGAAGGAAGGCTTCACGGATTTCTGCGCTTTTCATTAGGTTCTTCCACGGAGTCTGCGGCCAAAGGCCAGTGCGCAACATCATCAGACGGAGCGACGGCAAAGGGCCGCATTATATCGGCCCTTTGCCGGTGGTACAGCGTGTTTATGCGATAGAAGCATTCAATTAGACGGCCAGCACTGTCATTTTCGGGAAAACTCGACGAATGCCTGCACGACTTGCTCGATCTGCGCCCGGCTGACATCCATATGCGTGACCATGCGCAGACGCGGCGCGGCGACCAACTTGATCCCCCGCTCGGCGGCAAACGCCCTCAGGGCCTGAGCCTGCCCACCGATCTGCACGTAGACCATATTGGTCTGCACCGGCTCCACTTCATAACCGGCTTTGCGCAGTTCATCGCCCAGCCACTGGGCATTGGCATGGTCGTCGGCCAGGCGCGCCACCTGATGATCCAAGGCATACAGCCCTGCCGCCGCCAGCGAACCTGCCTGACGCATACCGCCGCCGACCATCTTGCGCAAGCGACGCGCCTTGGCGATCAACGCCGTAGAGCCGCACAACACCGAACCAATTGGCGCGCCCAGCCCCTTGGACAAGCACACCGAGACCGAGTCGAAATACTGGGCAATTTCCCGCGCCTCCACACCGAGCTTGACCGCCGCGTTGTAGAGCCGCGCACCGTCCAGATGCAGGGCCAAACCACGCTCACGGGTCAACGCGCGGGCCTTCGCCAAGTACTCCAACGGTAGAACCTTGCCCTGCATGGTGTTTTCCAGCGCCAGCAAGCGGGTGCGGGCGAAGTGGAAATCGTCGGGCTTGATCGCCGCCGACACCTGGTCCAGGTCCAGGGAGCCGTCCGCCTGCGCCTCCAGCGGCTGCGGTTGGATCGAGCCCAATACGGCCGCACCACCCCCTTCGTATTTGTAGGTGTGGGCCTGTTGGCCGACGATATATTCCTCGCCGCGCTCACAGTGAGCCATCAACGCCAGCAGGTTGCTCATGGTGCCCGTGGGCACGAACAGCGCCGCCGCAAAGCCCAGGCGCCTGGCCAGCTCAGCTTCAAGGTGGTTGACGCTCGGGTCTTCACCGTAGACGTCATCACCACTGACCGCACTGGCCATCGCGTCCCGCATGCCGGGGGTGGGTTGGGTCACGGTGTCGCTGCGCAGGTCGATCACTGACATGAAACTGGCCTCTGTGAGTGGGTAAGCCCCTTAGAAGGAGATTACTGCGGGCAAAGCCGCGAGATATCAAGCCCTACGTGTATTCAAATGAATACCAACCAAACAAACCGATATAGCTTATCGATACAGCGGCCGTGCAGTTTTTGAAAAACCGTGTTAAAAACTCTCCGCCGCCAGGGTTCTGGCGGCAACGTTCTCAGGGCGGGGTGTAATTCCCCACCGGCGGTAATTGCACGCAATGTGCATAGCCCGCGAGCGCTTGGCGCCTTGAACTGCTCACGCAGGACGGCGACAAGGTCAGCAGACCCGGTGTGATCCCGGGGCCGACGGTCATAGTCCGGATGAAGAGAGAACGGGATTGGCACCTAAGGGCCGTTCGCTGACCTCATGCGTGCATGACCGGCGTTGCGCACCCTTAAATCCCATTCGATTCATAACGCCCTGTTTTTTTCTTAAACAGGAGTCAGAACATGCAACCCACCGCAATCGACAGCAAAAGCAAAAACCATCACGGCGAGCGTATCGCGTTTATCCAAGCCTGCTGGCATAAGGATATTGTCGACCAGAGCCGTAAAGGTTTCCTTGCCGAAATCATCGCCCAGGGCTACCAGGAATCGGACATCGACTTCTTCGAAGTCGGCGGCGCGTTTGAAATGCCCCTGCACGCCAAGTTGCTGGCCAAGACCGGCCGTTATGCCGGTATCGTGGCTGCCGCGCTGGTGGTGGACGGTGGCATCTACCGTCACGAATTCGTCGCCCAATCCGTGGTCAGCGGCCTGATGCAGGTGCAGCTGGAAACAGAAGTGCCGGTATTCTCGGTTTCTCTGACCCCGCACCACTTCCACGCCGGCAGCGAGCATCATGCATTCTTCCATGATCACTTTGTGCATAAAGGCCAGGAAGCTGCGCGCACTTGCGCCGATACCCTGCACAAGGTGCGTGCGATCCGTCGCAGCGAACCACGTGCCTTAGCAGTCTAAACAACACCACAAAAACAATGTGGGAGGGGGCTTGCTCCCGATGGCGGTGTCTCAACTACAGATGAGTTGACTGTCACACT
>NZ_JBNPJV010000019.1:0-29836 GCF_050312585.1 Pseudomonas sp. R19M | reverse complement strand
GGGTCCATTGACTGACCCACTGCTATCGGGAGCAAGCCCCCTCCTACATTTGCTTTGTGTATGCTGGGTTGTCGCATTCCAGTTTGATGGCGGTATTTTCCGATGAAGCCAGCGCTAGCCGCCAAACTCCTTCAAGCCCTTGCCCCGTGGCGCAATGCCCCGGCCTGGCACGTCGCTTTCTCAGGTGGGCTGGATTCCACCGTGCTGCTGCACCTTCTGGTCTCTTTGGCAAAAACCGAAACGTTCCCGACGCTCAGTGCCGTGCATGTCCACCATGGCCTGCAAGCTGCCGCCGACGCATGGCCCGGTCATTGCCAGTCGGTGTGCGACAGCCTTGGCGTGCCCTTGTGCGTCATGCGTGTGCAGGTCCGGCCCGGAGCGAGCCTTGAGCGCGCCGCCCGCGACGCACGTTATCAGGCGTTTGCCGAAGTCACGGGGGCAGGGGGGGTGTTGCTTACGGGCCAGCATCGCGAAGATCAGGCCGAAACCCTGTTGTTTCGCCTGCTGCGTGGGGCCGGTGTGCGTGGCTTGGCGGCGATGCCTGGTCATCGCCCCCTGGCGGGAGGCCATCTGCTGAGACCCTTGCTCGACGTATCACGTGGTGAGCTGGAAGCCTACGCCCATGAACATCAATTGCTGTGGGTCGAAGACCCTTCCAATGCCGACCCGCATTTTTCGCGCAATTACTTGCGCCATCGCGTTTTCCCGGCACTGACGCAGCGCTGGCCGCAAGCCGCCAGCCGCCTGGCCCGTACCGCCGAGCAGCTCGGCGAGGCCCAGGGGCTGCTGGACGACTTGGCGCGGATGGACTTGCAGGCTGCGGACCAACCTTCACCATTCCCCTGGCTGCCTTTACCGTCACTGGCCCTTGCGCCATTGCGTGAGCTTTCCGACGCTCGCCAGCGCAACGCCTTGCGTCATTGGCTGACCCCGCTGACCCGTTTACCCGACAGTGATCACTGGGCCGGTTGGCATTCCCTGCGCGACGCCAAGCCGGATGCGCAACCTCTATGGCGCATGGCCGATGGCGAGTTGCACCGTTGCGGCGAGCGCATCTGGTGGTTGCCGGGTGCCTGGGCGGAATTTTCCGACGCAACGTTGAGCTGGCCCGATCCGCAAAACCCACTAGAGTTACCCGGCAATGGCCGGCTGGAGTTGGTCGGCAAGGTGCCCGAAGGTCCTCTGGAGGTTCGTTATCGCCGGGGCGGTGAAGTGCTTGAGGTACCGGGGCGAGGTCGCCGTGATCTGAAGCGCCTGCTTAACGAAAGCGCGCTGCCGGGCTTCGTCCGTGGCAGATTGCCGCTCCTGTATCGGGGCGAGCAATTGCTGGGTGGCCCCAGCGTCGCTGGACGCTGGGCAGTACCGAGTGAAGGTTGGCAATTGCATTGGTTGCCACAGAACTGCGATCAAGGTTTGAGCTGATAGAGCCTTTCCGGTAGACTACGCTCCCTTCTTGATACAACTTCTGTGGATTCTCCTGAATCGCAGCAGTTGCCGATTACCAAGCAGTCTTTGCTGGGCGATTCCAAAAAATGTGTAGCGATCAACGTACCGGTGTTTCATTGCTGGTCTGTCACCACGCGGCGGTTTTTTTGAAAGGTGCACTGTGATTAATGCAGGTGATCGGGGGCTTCGGCCTTCCTTCGCTTTCCCCGGCGGCTCGGACCGCTTTAACGCAGACTTCTAGGGTTTTTCATGACGCGCTACATATTCGTCACGGGCGGTGTTGTTTCTTCATTGGGGAAAGGCATTGCCTCCGCTTCATTGGCGGCCATCCTGGAGGCGCGGGGGCTTAAAGTCACCATGCTCAAGCTGGACCCGTACATCAACGTCGACCCGGGCACCATGAGCCCGTTCCAGCACGGTGAAGTGTTCGTCACCCATGACGGCGCCGAGACCGACCTGGATCTGGGCCACTACGAGCGGTTCATCCGCACGACCATGACCCAGAACAACAACTTCACCACCGGCCGTGTCTACGAGCACGTGCTGCGCAAGGAGCGCCGTGGTGACTACCTGGGTGCAACCATCCAGGTGATCCCGCACATCACCGACGAAATCAAGCGCCGCATCATCAAGGGTGCAGGCGATGCCGACGTGGCGATGGTCGAGATCGGTGGCACCGTGGGTGACATCGAATCCCAACCGTTCCTCGAGGCGATCCGCCAGCTGCGTTTCGAAGTCGGCGCCAAGCGCGCGATGCTGATGCACCTGACCCTGGTGCCGTACATCGCCACCGCCGGCGAAACCAAAACCAAGCCTACCCAGCATTCGGTCAAGGAACTGCGTTCCATCGGCCTGCAGCCGGACGTGCTGGTATGCCGCTCCGATCACCCGATCGATATTTCCTCGCGCCGCAAGATCGCGCAATTCACCAACGTTGAAGAGCGTGCGGTGATTGGCCTGGAAGACGCCGACACCATCTATAAGATCCCGGGCATCCTGCATTCGCAAGGCCTGGATGATTTTGTGGTCGAGCGTTTCGGCTTGCAGTGTGGCGGCGCGGACCTGTCCGAATGGGATGCCGTGGTCGACGCCAAGCTCAACCCCGAGCACGAAGTCACCATCGCGATGGTCGGCAAGTACATGGAACTGCTGGACGCGTACAAGTCGCTGATCGAAGCGATGAGCCACGCCGGTATCAGCAACCGTACCAAGGTCAACCTGCGCTACATCGATTCCGAAGACATCGAGAACCAGGGCACCGCGCTGCTCGAAGGTGTCGATGCGATCCTCGTTCCTGGCGGTTTCGGCCTGCGTGGCGTGGAAGGCAAGATTACTGCCGTGCAGTACGCCCGTGAGAACAAGGTGCCGTACCTGGGGATCTGCCTGGGTATGCAAGTGGCCGTTATCGAGTTCGCCCGTAACGTGCTGGGCTGGAAAGACGCCAACTCCACCGAGTTCGATCACAGCAGCGGCCATCCGGTCGTGGGCCTGATCACCGAGTGGGAAGATGCCACCGGCGCCGTTGAAACCCGTACCGAAACCTCCGACCTGGGCGGCACCATGCGCCTTGGCGCGCAGGATTGCCTGCTGGAGCCGGGCTCGCTGGTACACGACTGCTATGGCAAGGACGTGATCGTCGAGCGTCATCGTCACCGCTACGAGGTGAACAACAACCTGCTGCCGCAGATCAAGGAAGCTGGCCTGAAAATCTCCGGTCGCTCCGGTGACGGCGCGCTGGTTGAAGTGGTCGAAGCACCGGATCACCCATGGTTCGTCGCTTGCCAGTTCCACCCCGAGTTCACCTCGACTCCGCGTGACGGTCACCCGTTGTTCAGCGGTTTCGTCAAGGCAGCACTTACGCAACATCAGAAGAAGGCGTAACCCTGATGGCCCAGAAGATCATTCGCGTAGGTGACATCGAGATTGCCAACGACAAGCCCATGGTGTTGTTTGGCGGCATGAACGTGCTGGAAAGCCGCGACATGGCGATGCAGGTCTGTGAAGAGTACGTGCGGGTCACCCAGAAGCTGGGCATCCCCTACGTGTTCAAGGCCAGCTTCGACAAGGCCAACCGTTCGTCCGTGACCTCCTATCGCGGCCCGGGCCTTGAAGAAGGCATGCGGATCTTCCAGGACATCAAGCAAGCCTTCGGCGTGCCCATCATCACCGACGTCCACGAGCCTGAACAGGCTGCCGTGGTCGCCGAGGTGTGCGACATCATCCAGTTGCCGGCCTTCCTGTCGCGCCAGACCGACCTGGTCGTGGCGATGGCCAAGACCGGCGCGGTGATCAACATCAAGAAAGCCCAGTTCCTTGCGCCCCAGGAGATGAAACACATCCTGAACAAGTGCGTGGAAGCGGGTAACGACCAGTTGATCCTCTGCGAGCGTGGCTCGAGCTTCGGCTACAACAACCTCGTGGTGGACATGCTCGGTTTCGGCATCATGAAACAGTTCGAATACCCGGTGTTCTTCGACGTGACCCACGCGCTGCAAATGCCCGGTGGTCGCTCGGACTCCGCCGGTGGGCGTCGTGCCCAGGTCACCGATCTGGCCAAGGCGGGCATGAGCCAGTCCCTGGCCGGCCTGTTCCTGGAAGCCCACCCGGACCCGGACAACGCCAAGTGCGATGGTCCTTGCGCCCTGCGCCTGGACAAGCTGGAGCCGTTCCTGGCCCAGCTCAAGCAGTTGGACGAACTGGTCAAGAGTTTTCCGACGGTAGAAACCGCGTAAGCACCGTTTCTCCGGTAGACTTTCCCTCGTTTTATGCTCAGGCCCGTGGGCCTGAGCCTTGTCGCCTGCAAGCCTGCCCCGTTGTTCCACCCTTGCGGTCGGTCAAAAGTTTTCCTTCAGCTGCGTCGTTTTCGTCAACTTTGGAGTGTTTACAACAATGGCAAAAATCGTCGACATCAAAGGTCGTGAAGTTCTCGACTCCCGTGGCAACCCCACCGTCGAAGCCGACGTGCTTCTCGATAACGGCATCATCGGTAGCGCCTGCGCGCCGTCCGGTGCTTCCACCGGTTCGCGCGAAGCGCTGGAACTGCGTGATGGCGACAAGAGCCGTTACCTGGGCAAAGGTGTACTGAAGGCCGTAGCCAACATCAACGGCCCGATCCGTGACCTGTTGCTGGGCAAGGATCCGGTAGACCAGAAAGCCCTGGATCACGCGATGATCAAGCTCGACGGCACCGAAAACAAAGGCAACCTGGGTGCCAACGCCATCCTCGCCGTGTCCCTGGCCGCTGCCAAGGCTGCTGCCCAGGACCAGGACCTGCCGCTGTACGCTCACATTGCCAACCTGAATGGCACGCCGGGTGTGTACTCGATGCCGGTGCCGATGATGAACATCATCAACGGTGGCGAGCATGCCGATAACAACGTCGACATCCAGGAATTCATGGTGCAGCCGGTTGGCGCCAAGACTTTCTCCGATGGCCTGCGCATGGGCACCGAGATTTTCCATCACCTGAAGGCTGTACTGAAGGCTCGTGGCCTGAGCACTGCCGTGGGCGACGAAGGTGGTTTCGCGCCGAACCTGGCGTCCAACGAAGATGCGCTGAAAGTGATCTCCGAAGCCGTGGCCAACGCCGGCTACAAGCTGGGCACTGACGTGACCCTGGCCCTGGACTGCGCAGCCAGCGAGTTCTATGAAGACGGCAAATACAACCTGTCGGGTGAAGGCCACGTATTCACTTCCGAAGGTTTTGCCGACTACCTCAAAGGTCTGACCGAGCGCTATCCGATCATCTCGATCGAAGACGGCCTGGATGAGTCCGACTGGGCCGGCTGGAAAGTCCTCACCGACAAGATCGGCGAAAAAATCCAACTGGTGGGCGACGACCTGTTCGTGACCAACACCAAGATCCTGAAAGAAGGCATCGACAAAAAGATCGCCAACTCGATCCTGATCAAGTTCAACCAGATCGGCACCCTGACCGAAACCCTGGAAGCCATCCAGATGGCCAAGGCTGCAGGCTATACCGCCGTGATCTCCCACCGCTCCGGCGAAACCGAAGACTCGACCATTGCCGACCTGGCTGTGGGCACCTCGGCGGGCCAGATCAAGACCGGTTCCCTGTGCCGTTCCGACCGCGTTTCCAAGTACAACCAATTGCTGCGTATCGAAGAGCAACTGGCGGGTAAAGCCAAGTACAACGGTCGCGGTGAGTTTCGCGGCTGATCGCTACTTGATGGTAAAGCATGGTAAAAAGTCGTTGGATTGCGTCGGAAAAACCACGATAGGGTGTTTTTCGACGCTAACCTGATGGCTATCTAGCACAAGCCTGGTCCTTCCAGGCTTCGTGCTATCAGTTGCTGCAAAAGTTTTACATGGCTGGCTTTTTTCACTGGATACCCGGATTTCGATGCGCAGTCCCAATTGGTTATTCCTCGTCTTGCTCTTGTTGCTGGCTGGCCTGCAGTACCGCCTATGGGTCGGTAATGGCAGCTTTGCGCAGGTAGAAGAACTGACCCAGCAGATTGCCGACCAGCACGCCGAAAACGAACGCCTGCTGGAGCGTAATCGCGTCCTTGACGCCGAAGTACTTGAGCTGAAAAAAGGTACGGAGACCGTTGAAGAGCGGGCTCGTCATGAATTGGGCATGGTCAAGGAGGGTGAAACCCTCTACCAGTTGGCCCAATGAGTTACCGTCTACCGGCCTTCTGGGCCGTGATTCCTGCCGCGGGCGTCGGTGCCCGTATGGCCGCTGACCGTCCCAAGCAGTATCTGCAACTGGGCGGGCGCACCATTCTCGAACACAGCCTTGGCTGTTTTCTCGACCATCCATCGCTCAAGGGCCTGGTGGTCAGTCTTGCTTCTGATGATCCTTATTGGCCTGAACTGGCGTGTGCCGGCGACGCGCGTATCCATCGTGCGGACGGTGGCTCGGAACGTTCGGGGTCGGTGCTCAATGCACTCTTGCAACTCAACGCCCTGGGCGCCAGCGACGACGATTGGGTGTTGGTGCACGATGCCGCGCGGCCAAACCTGAGCCGTGACGATCTCGACAAACTCTTGAGCGAACTGGCGGATGACCCGGTCGGGGGCCTGCTGGCCGTGCCGGCTCGCGATACCCTCAAGCGTGTCGACAAGCATGGGCGGGTGATGGAAACCGTCGACCGCAGCCTGATCTGGCAGGCCTATACCCCGCAGATGTTCCGCCTGGGGGCATTGCACCGTGCGTTGGCCGACAGCCTGGTGGCCGACGCCGTGATCACTGACGAAGCCTCGGCCATGGAATGGTCCGGCCAGGCGCCGCGCTTGATTGAAGGGCGTTCGGACAATATCAAGGTGACCCGGCCAGAGGATCTGGAGTGGTTGCGCTTGCGCTGGGCTAATCGCAGGTAGGCCGCTGGACTGCAGCGGCCCCATCGGGAGCAAGCCCCCTCCCACATTTGAAATGCATTCCAAATGTGGGAGGGGGCTTGCTCCCGATGGCGATAGGTCCAATCACTGATTGATCAACTGATGTACTCCGGCCTTTCAGCCAGCCCCGCCTTCAAGAAATCGACCAACTTGCGCACCTTCGGCGATAAGTGCCGCTGCTGTGGATACAGAGCCCACACCGCCGTATTCGGCGGCTGATGCGCCTCCAGCAATGACACCAGCGCGCCAGTGTGCAAATGTTCAAGCACGTAATAGTCCGGCAATTGGCACAATCCAACCCCTTGCAGCGCCGCATCCAGTACCGCCTGGCCACTGTTGCAACGCCAGTTACCCTGCACCCGTTGAGAAAATTCGCGCCCGTCCTGAGCCAATTGCCAGATATCCGAGCTGCCGATCAGGCAGTTATGCCGACTCAATTCCGACAAGCTATGTGGCCGACCATACCTTGCAAGGTAGGAGGGCGACGCGCACAGGTACATGCGTCGGGGGGCCAGCCGGCTGGCGACCATGCGCGAGTCTTGCAGGCGCCCCAGGCGAATCGCCAGGTCGAGGCCTTCGTGCACCAGGTCCAGTTGGCGGTTGGTCAGTTCAATATCCACGCGCAATTGCGGGTACAGCGCCATGAATCGCGTTACCAGCGGCACGATAAACCGTTCGCCGTAAGCCACCGCGCAGGTCATGCGCAACATGCCCTTGGGTTCACTGGTGAGGTCACCCACGGCGCGCAGGGCCTCTTCGCGACCGTCTTGTAAACGCTGGCAGTGCTGCAGGAAGGTCTGGCCGGCTTCGGTCAGGGTGACCTTGCGTGTACTGCGATACAGCAACCGCGTTTGCAGTCGTTCTTCCAGGCGTGCCACCTGCCGGCTGATATGGGATGACGATACGCCCAGGCGCTCGGCCGCTGCAGTGAACTGGCTGCATTCGGCGACGGCGACAAATTCATCGATGCCTTCCCAACGGTTTTCCAGCATGTTGATTATCCCTGTACAGCAATAAAGTTTTGCTTTTGTCTGGATTATTCATCACCGGGCCATGTTTTACACTCACCCCTCAGTTTTTAACCCATGGAGAAACCCGGATGATCAAGTCCCGCGCCGCCGTAGCCTTTGAAGCCAAGAAGCCCCTTGAGATCGTTGAAGTGGATGTGGCCATGCCCAAGGCCGGCGAGGTGCTGCTGCGCGTGGTCGCGTCCGGCGTGTGCCATACCGACGCCTACACCCTGTCGGGCGCTGACCCGGAAGGTATCTTCCCGTCGATCCTCGGCCATGAGGGCGGTGCGGTGGTTGAAGCTATCGGCGAGGGCGTGACCTCGGTGGCCGTGGGTGACCATGTGATCCCGCTGTACACGCCGGAGTGCGGCAAGTGCAAGTTCTGCCTGTCGGGCAAGACCAACCTGTGCCAGGCGATCCGCTCCACCCAGGGCAAAGGCTTGATGCCTGACGGCACCACGCGGTTTTCCTACAAGGGCCAGCCGATTTTCCATTACATGGGCACCTCGACGTTCTCCGAGTACACCGTGTTGCCGGAAATCTCCGTAGCCAAGATCCCAAAAGAAGCGCCGCTGGAAAAAGTCTGCCTGCTGGGCTGCGGCGTCACCACCGGTATTGGTGCGGTGATCAACACCGCCAAGGTCAAGCCGGGTGACACCGTGGCGATCTTCGGCCTGGGTGGCATCGGCCTGTCGGCGGTGATTGGCGCGGTCAAGGCCAAGGCGGGTCGTATCATTGCGATCGACATCAACCCGGCCAAATTCGAAATCGCCAAGCAGCTGGGCGCCACCGACTGCATCAACCCGAAAGACTACGATCGCCCGATCCAGGACGTCATCGTCGACTTGACCGACGGCGGTGTGGACTTTTCCTTCGAGTGCATCGGCAACGTGCAACTGATGCGCGCTGCCCTTGAGTGCTGCCATAAAGGCTGGGGTGAGTCGGTGATCATCGGCGTGGCCGGTGCCGGCCAGGAAATCGCCACCCGTCCATTCCAACTGGTCACCGGCCGCGTCTGGCGCGGTTCGGCTTTCGGCGGTGTGCGCGGCCGTAGCGAGCTGCCGAGCTACGTGGAGATGGCTCAGACCGGCGAGATCCCGCTGGATACCTTCATCACTCACACCATGGGTCTGGAAGACATCAACAAAGCGTTTGACCTGATGCATGAAGGCAAGAGCATTCGTACCGTCATCCACTTTTGAGGTCGGCCATGAGTCTGGAGAACCTGTCGTGCCAGAAGAGCTTCGGCGGCTGGCATAAACGCTACAAGCATCATTCCGATGTCCTCGGCTGCGACATGACGTTCGCGGTCTACCTGCCGCCGCAAGCGGAGCAGGGCGGCAAGCTGCCGGTGTTGTACTGGTTGTCCGGGCTGACCTGCACCGACGAGAACTTCATGCAGAAGGCCGGCGCCCAGCGCATGGCCGCCGAGCTGGGGTTGATCATTGTCGCGCCGGACACCAGCCCCCGTGGGCCGGGTGTGCCCGGTGACCCGGACAACGCCTGGGATTTCGGCCTGGGCGCGGGCTTCTACCTCAATGCCACCCAGGAACCGTGGGCCAAGCACTATCGGATGCATGACTACGTGGTGCAGGAATTGCCGGCGTTGGTTGAAGCACATTTCCCTGCATCGGATAAGCGTGGCATCAGCGGTCACTCCATGGGTGGGCATGGCGCGTTGGTCTGCGCGTTGCGCAACCCGGGGCGTTACCTGTCGGTGTCAGCGTTTTCGCCGATCAGCAATCCGATGGATTGTCCTTGGGGGCAGAAGGCGTTCTCGCGCTATCTGGGCGAGGAGCGCTCGAAATGGCGTGAATGGGATGCCAGCGTGCTGATCAGTGAAGCGGCGCAAAAGCTGCCATTGCTGGTGGATCAGGGCGACCGCGACGATTTTCTCGCCGTGCAACTCAAGCCTGAGGCCCTGATACAGGCGGCGAAGGTGGCCAACCACCCACTGGAGTTGCGCCTGCAGCCCGGCTACGACCATAGCTACTTTTTCATCGCCAGCTTCATCGAAGACCATTTGCGACATCATGGTCGTGCTTTGCTCGGTTAATGTGAGGCAAAAGTAGGTAGAATCACGCCCTGAATTAAATCGGGGCGTTTTTTTATGCGTATTGGCCACGGCTACGATGTGCACCGTTTCGCCGAAGGCGATTTCATCACCCTGGGTGGCGTGCGGATCGCGCACCACCATGGGTTGCTGGCTCATTCCGACGGCGATGTCTTGCTGCATGCCTTGAGCGATGCGTTGCTGGGGGCTGCGGCGCTGGGTGACATCGGCAAGCATTTCCCGGACACCGACCCGACTTTCAAGGGCGCGGACAGCCGTGTCTTGTTGCGCCACGTGGTCGGCCTGATTCACGCCAAGGGCTGGAAGGTCGGCAATGTCGACAACACCATCGTGGCCCAGGCGCCGAAAATGGCCCCGCATATCGAATCGATGCGAGCGTTGATCGCCGCTGACCTGAACATTGAACTGGATCAAGTGAACGTGAAAGCCACCACTACCGAAAAACTCGGGTTTACCGGTCGTGAAGAAGGCATTGCGGTGCACTCCGTTGCGTTGTTGCTGCGCGCATGAACGACCTGCAATTGCTGGGCCCACGGGCCTATGGCGAGGCGTTGGGCCGCGCTGTACTGAAGGCGACGGCTGAAGACTTCCAGGTCGACGAAGTGCTGGATATCCCGCTGACGGGTGACGGCGAGCACCTGTGGTTATGGGTGGAAAAACGCGGCCTGAATACTGAGGAGGCGGCCCGACGCATTGCCAAGGCGGCTGGCGTGCCATTGCGCACCGTCAGTTATGCCGGCCTCAAGGACCGTCAGGCGTTGACTCGCCAGTGGTTCAGCGTGCAATTGCCGGGTAAGGCCGACCCGGATATGAGCGGTGCTGAAAACGACACCCTCAAGATTCTCAAGACGACCCGCCACAAGCGCAAGCTGCAGCGCGGCGCGCATTCCGCCAACGGCTTCACATTGCGCCTGACCCAACTGGAGGGCGATACCGCCTCCATCGATGCGCGCTTGCAGTTGATTGCGTCGCACGGCATTCCCAACTACTTCGGTGCCCAGCGTTTCGGCCATAACGGCGGCAACGTGGTGGACGCCCGTGAGTGGGCGGCGCGCAAGGCCCTGCCGGAGCAGCGCAATGTACGCTCGCGGCTGTTGTCCACGGCGCGCAGCTTCCTGTTCAACAAGGTGTTGGCTGCGCGCGTTGCGGACGGTTCCTGGCAGCGTGCCCAAGTGGGTGACCTGCTGGCGTTTACCGACAGTCGCAGTTTTTTTCCGGCGGGGGAGGCTGAATGCAGCGATCCGCGCCTGGCCATTCTGGACCTGCACCCGACCGGGCCGCAGTGGGGCGAGGGTGACTCGCCCGCCACGGGCGCGACCTTTGCCTTGGAGCAGGCGGTCGCCGCCGAGGAAGCCGATCTGCGTGACTGGCTGGTGAATGCCGGTATGAGCCAGGAACGTCGCATTCTGCGACTGCCCATTGGCGGGTTGACGTGGCATTATCCCGCACCTGACATTCTGCAATTGGAATTCGTCCTGCCGGCCGGATGCTTCGCCACTGTCTTGGTGCGCGAGCTTGTTGATCTGGTGCCGGTGGGGCCGACGGACAACCCATGCGTATTCTGATATCAAACGATGACGGTGCCACCGCACCCGGTCTTGCCGCGCTCTATGGTGCGCTGCAGGATTACGCCGAGTGCGTGGTGGTCGCCCCGGATCAGGACAAGAGCGGCGCCAGCAGTTCGCTGACGCTCGACCGTCCGCTGCACCCGCAGGTTCTGGCCAATGGCTTTATCAGCGTAAACGGTACTCCCACCGACTGCGTGCACCTGGCGATCAACAGTTTGTTGGATCAAGAGCCGGATCTCGTGGTATCGGGCATCAACCTCGGTGCAAACCTGGGGGATGACGTGCTGTATTCCGGCACCGTGGCGGCGGCCCTTGAGGGGCGTTTCCTCGGTCGGACTTCGTTCGCTTTTTCCTTCGCCTCGCGGCAACTGGATAACCTGTCGACCGCCGCCTATTTCGCGCGCAAGCTGGTGGAGGCTCATGGTTCCCTGGAGTTGCCGCCGCGTACCGTGCTCAACGTCAACGTGCCCAATTTACCGCTCGATCATATTCGCGGCATCCAGCTCACTCGCCTGGGCCATCGTGCCCGTGCGGCGGCGCCCTTGAAGGTGGTCGATCCGCGTGGCAAGGAAGGGTATTGGATTGCCGCCGCCGGCGACGCCGAAGACGGTGGCCCCGGCACGGACTTTCATGCGGTGATGCAAGGTTATGTTTCGATTACCCCGTTGCAACTTGATCGCACCTTCAGTGATGCCTTCAGTAGCCTCGATGGCTGGCTTGAGGGGCTGCGTTGATGGCGCGTGAACAAGACGACCTGTTGCGCCGTGGCATCGGGATGACTTCCCAGCGTACCCGTGAGCGCTTGATCCAGCGCCTGTACGAAGAGGGCTTGTCCAATGCCCAGGTGCTGGAGGTGATCCGGCGTACGCCTCGGCATCTGTTTGTCGATGAAGCCCTGGCGCACCGTGCCTATGAAGATACCGCGTTGCCCATCGGCCACAACCAGACTATCTCCCAGCCCTATATGGTTGCGCGCATGAGCGAACTGTTGCTGGCGGCGGGGCCGTTGGACAAGGTGCTGGAGATCGGCACCGGTTCCGGCTACCAGACGGCGGTGCTGTCGCAGCTGGTGGAGCGGGTGTTCTCGGTGGAGCGCATCAAGGTGCTGCAGGACCGCGCGAAGGAACGCCTGGTGGAGTTGAACCTGCGCAATGTGGTGTTTCGCTGGGGCGATGGTTGGGAGGGCTGGCCGGCCCTGGCTCCGTATAACGGCATTATTGTCACGGCGGTGGCCACCGATGTGCCGCAAGCCTTGCTGGATCAACTGGCGCCGGGCGGGCGCCTGGTCATCCCCGTGGGTTCCGGCGAAGTGCAACAATTGATGCTCATTATCCGGGAAGACGAAGGCTTTTCTCGGCATGTCTTGGGTGCAGTGCGTTTTGTACCCTTGCTCAATGGCCCGCTGGCTTGATCATTTAATTCGCGGGCAGTGAATTCTGTTGGCGGCGATGTGTCTTACGGCGGGGTCTATCGTGTCAACATGATCGGAAGCCGGAATTAAACAGGGTGGATTTTTCGTTTCATCCCTGTGCCGGTATCAATCCAATGCCCAGTTATACTTGCGTCATATTTCAGGCCTGGTACAGGCGTTAACGTTCAGCCACCACAAAGGGAGCGGCGGGTGAGTCTCACAGGTCTTGCGCAGCGTATGAGTAAAACAAGTTTTCAGCGACTGGTGCTTGGCCTTGTCTTGAGTTCCTTATTGGCGGGCTGTTCAAGCTCACCCTCAAGTGGCGCGCGGGTTGTCGATCGCAACGCCAGTTCAGTCCCGCAAAAGCCCATGGTTACCACCGGGCAGTATGTCGTGCGAAAGGGCGACACGCTGTTCTCGATCGCCTTTCGTTACGGTTGGGACTACAAAGCGCTCGCTGCGCGCAACAGTATCCCTGTGCCCTATACGATCCATCCGGGGCAGACCATTCGTTTCGATGGGCGCACCGGTTCCACGCCTACGACAGTTGTGACAAACACTGGATCTTCGCCTTCGTCTTCGAGCAAAACCACCATCATCACGCGGCCTGCCGGTACCGCCGCGCCTTCGACGGCGAGCAAGCCGGCACCCGCGCCGTTGCCACCTGCGGGCCCTGCGCCAACGGGTTGGGGATGGCCCTCGAACGGTGTGTTGATTGGAAAATTCTCTTCAAACGGTAGTTTGAATAAAGGCATTGATATCGCCGGGGATTTGGGACAGCCTGTTTTAGCTGCGTCTGATGGGATAGTGGTGTACGCCGGGAGTGGTTTACGGGGCTACGGCGAGCTGGTCATCATCAAACACAGCGACACCTACGTCAGTGCCTACGGTCATAACCGCAGGTTGTTGGTTCGGGAGGGGCAGCAAGTCAAAGTCGGACAGACAATTGCCGAAATGGGATCAACTGGCACAGACCGGGTGAAACTGCACTTTGAGATTCGCCGTCAAGGGAAGCCTGTAGATCCGCTGCAATTCCTGCCCCGTCGTTGATGTGTTGCACAGCCTGTTCCCTCACGTAGAAGGAACAGGCTCCAGCGTTGCCAAGGATAAAGGCGTCGCTTGAGCTTGAGGTCGAACTCACCAAAGGACTATAACAATGGCTCTCAGTAAAGAAGCGCCGGAGTTTGACATCGACGATGAGGTTCTCCTTGAAATGGAGATTCTCACCGAGAAGGAATCATCGATGTCGAATCATGAAGGAAACGCACCACCTTCAGTTCGCACCAAATCCAAGAACTCCACAGCGTTAAAGCAACACAAGTACATTGACTACACGCGGGCGCTCGATGCGACCCAGCTGTACCTCAATGAAATCGGCTTTTCCCCTCTGTTGACTCCCGATGAAGAAGTCCATTTTGCGCGCTTGTCGCAAAAGGGTGATCCGGCTGGGCGTAAGCGCATGATTGAAAGCAACCTGCGCCTGGTGGTGAAAATCGCCCGACGCTACGTCAATCGTGGCCTTTCCCTGCTGGATCTGATCGAGGAAGGCAACCTGGGCTTGATCCGGGCAGTGGAGAAGTTCGATCCGGAGCGGGGTTTCCGCTTCTCCACCTACGCCACCTGGTGGATTCGCCAGACCATCGAACGGGCGATCATGAATCAGACCCGCACGATCCGTTTGCCGATCCATGTGGTCAAGGAGCTCAACGTCTACCTGCGGGCGGCGCGTGAGCTGACACAAAAACTCGATCATGAACCTTCGCCTGAAGAAATCGCCAACCTGCTGGAAAAACCGGTAGGGGAGGTCAAGCGCATGCTCGGCCTGAACGAGCGCGTGTCTTCGGTCGATGTCTCGCTGGGTCCGGATTCGGATAAAACCCTGCTGGACACCCTGACGGATGATCGTCCGACGGATCCTTGTGAGCTGTTGCAGGACGATGATCTTTCCCAAAGCATTGACCAGTGGCTGTCGGAGCTTACGGACAAGCAGCGTGAGGTGGTGATTCGCCGCTTCGGCCTGCGCGGCCACGAGAGCAGCACCCTGGAGGATGTAGGCCTGGAAATTGGGCTGACCCGTGAGCGGGTGCGGCAGATCCAGGTGGAGGGGCTCAAGCGCTTGCGTGAGATCCTTGAGAAAAATGGCTTGTCGAGTGAGTCGTTGTTTCAATAACGCCGTAGCTCGCATGTGGGAGGGGGCTTGCTCCCGATAACGGTAGATCGGTCACTGGAGGCATTGACTGAGGCGCCGCTATCGGGAGCAAGCCCCCTTGCGCATTTTTGTGCCTGGCATAAAGGATGGTAATACCAAATCCCAGGCATAAAAAAACCCCGCTTTTAAAAGCGGGGTTTTTTCGACTAAGTCAGTACAAGTTAGATAACTTGAACTTCTTCAGCTTGCATGCCTTTCTGACCGCGGGTAGCGATGAAAGAAACCTGTTGGCCTTCTTTCAGGCTTTTGAAGCCGTCGGATTGGATAGCTTTGAAGTGTACGAACAGGTCGTCACCGGATTGTGGAGTGATGAAGCCGAAGCCTTTTTCATCGTTGAACCACTTAACGGTACCAGTTTGGCGATTAGACATGGTGTATCTCCTTGGACAAAGTTAACTGCGACTCAGGAAAAGCCCTGGCCGAGACTGAGTGCAAAGAGCAGGAAAAATTCTTGGAGATGGTTGGATCGAAATTCAACATATCGTGTAGAGATTCTCAGTGACACAAGCAACACAGTGGCGCCACCTTAACCCTTTTTCCGGAACGTGCCAATGATATTTCCGTAGGTTTCTCTATTTTCGTGACTGGCGGTGGTATTTACCGTCACCAACGGCGCCAACCCGAGGCCCGGCCCCGCTGGCGGCGGCTTTATACAGGCTTGCGGGTAAGCGCAGGCATCATCAAGAAAAGCCCCACGCCCTTTGAACCCTAAGGCCGGCCCCGGTAAGATGCCCCACAGAATTTCTCCACCTCGTTATTTCAGGACACCCGCCATGAGCATCAAATCGGACAAGTGGATTCGCCGCATGGCGCAAGAGCACGGCATGATCGAGCCCTTCGTAGAGCGCCAGATGCGTGGCGAAGGCGCCGAACGCCTGATCTCGTACGGGGTTTCCAGCTACGGCTACGACGTGCGTTGCGCTGACGAATTCAAGGTGTTCACCAACATCAATTCGGCGACCGTCGATCCGAAAAACTTCGACGAGAAAAGCTTCGTCGACATCAAGAGCGACGTGTGCATCATCCCGCCGAACTCCTTCGCCCTGGCGCGCACCGTGGAGTTCTTCCGCATCCCACGCGACGTGTTGACCATCTGCCTGGGCAAAAGCACCTACGCCCGTTGCGGCATCATCGTCAACGTGACGCCGCTTGAGCCTGAGTGGGAAGGGCATGTCACCCTGGAGTTCTCCAACACCACCACCTTGCCGGCGAAGATCTACGCCAACGAAGGCGTGGCGCAGATGCTGTTCCTGCAATCCGACGAGGCCTGCGAAGTGTCTTACAAGGACCGTGGGGGCAAGTATCAGGGCCAGCGTGGCGTTACTCTCCCACGCGCTTGATCGAAAGCTCTTACACGTAAAGGGAATTAGTCCGCGGGAAGTGACTCTATTAGGTGTACAGCCTCGGCGTGTGTAAAACGCGCCGGGCCATGCTTGAGGAGTGCTTTATGAAGATCGACCCGCGAATCAGCGCCGAACTTGCCCGGCTGGAGCCCAACCAGATTGGTGTTCTAGCCTGGTCCCTGATGGCCGACCCTGCTTATGCGGGCGGTATCCCTGGCCAACCTGATCCAGACTCTCCGCAGCCTGATGAGCCTAACGAACCGGCTGGCGTTCCACCGCACGATGAGCCCCCACCGGTGCCGGTGGCCTGAGCCTTGTGGTCAGTTCTCAGCGAACTGGCCATACGTCCTGATCGGCTATGACAAAAACCTGTGCATCGTCGCTCGAGGACACAGGATAACCGCCGGTAAACGCGCCAAACGCCGGCAGTAGGCTGATCCGCTTGCCAATCTGGAAGCATGCCAGGCGCAGACTTTGTCGGCCCTTGCCGCGCAAGCGATACACCGGGTGCACGTGCCCTGCCAATACATGGTGGCTGGCATGGGCCTCGGGTTCGTGCTGCAGGGCAAACGGTCCCATCAGCAGCGGCTCCGCGACTACCTCGATGCGCAGGTCGGCCGGTGGGTCGCCCGCGCGCTTATCGTGATTGCCGCGAATCAACGTCAGGCTCAGCTCGCGATGGCGTTCACGCCAGGCCCTGAGTGCGCCCAGGGTGCTGCTGGCGTGTGAACCGGGCCCATGCAGGAAATCTCCCAGAAAGATCACCTGTTCACAGGCAAAGGCTGCCAGCAGTTGGTCCAGCTTCGTCAGGTTTTCTTGGGTGGTGCCTTGTGGCACCGGCTGGCCGAGGCTGCGATAAGCCGACGCCTTGCCGAAATGCGCATCGGCAATCAACAGGCAGCGGCGCGCAGGCCAGTAGATCGCTTTGTCAGCCAGCAGCCACAATTCTTGTTTCTCAAGGGTTATCGAGCAAACCATCAGCGCTTCCCGTTATCCGCGACCTTTTCCAGGTCCTTCACCATCCGCGCAATACGCTCCGAAAGTTTTTCCGAACTCATGCTTTCGCGCATGCGTTCGACCAATAGGGGAAAGGCCAGGGGCGACGGCCGTTCGATAAGGTGCAGGTCAAGTTGCAGTGCGGACAAATGCAGCAACGTCTCTTCCAGCCGATGAATATCCAACTCATCACGCAGGACTTCTTCGCCGGCCTGGCTCAGTAGCAGGTTCTGCGGGTCATATTGCTTGAACACTTCGAAGAACAAGCCACTGGAAGCCTGCACCTGGCGCGTGCTTTTTGGCGCACCAGGATAGCCGGCGAATACCAGTCCTGCGATGCGGGCGATCTCGCGAAAGCGGCGCAGGGCCAGTTCCCCGGCGTTCAGGCTGGCCGCCACATCCGCCAGCAGGTTTTGCGGGCTCAGCAATGCGGGGCAGAGCAAACCTGGCCAGTCCAGAGGCGTGGCACTCAACAGTTCCAGCCCATAATCATTGACCGCAATCGAGAACGTCACCGGTTGCTGTTGGCTGACCCGCCACGCCAGAAGGCTGGCCAAGCCCAAATGCACTTGGCGCCCGGCAAAGGGATAGAGAAACAGGTGCCAGCCTTCGCGCGACTTCAACGCCTCTGCCAGCAGGTGACTGCGTGTGGGCAGGCCCGACCAGCGCAGCTGGGTTTGCAGCAAGGGTTGTACCGCTTGCATTTCCGGCCCGTCGAAATGCCCGTGCGCCGCCGCATCAAAACGCTCGATCACCGCCTGGGCCAGTTCATTGGAAAGCGGCATGCGCCCGCCATTCCAGCGCGGTACCGCGGCCTTTTTGGCGGTGCTGCGTTTGACATAGGCGGTCATGTTTTCCACGCGCACCAACTCCAACAGCCGCCCGGCAAACAGGAAGCCATCCCCCGGTTTGAGCCGAGCAATAAAACCCTCTTCCACGCTGCCCAGGTGCTTGCCGCCGCCGCCCTTGCTCCAGAACTTCAACTGGATGCTCGCGTCACTGACGATGGTGCCCACGCTCATGCGATGCCGCCGCGCAAGGCGCGCGTCGGGAACGCGCCAGATGCCGTGCTCATCCGGCTCCACCCGGCGGTAATCCGGATACGCCGTCAGCGACAGCCCGCCATGGCGCACAAAGCCCAAGGCCCAGGCCCAATCCTCATCGGTGAGGTTGCGGTAAGCCCAGGCTCCCTGTACTTCGGCCAACAAGGCCTGCGGGGTAAAGCCGCCGCCCAGGGCCATGCTCACCAAATGTTGTACCAGCACGTCCAAAGGCTTTTCAGGCGATTGGCGCGCTTCGATGCGTCGCTGGGCGATTGCGTCCTGGGCGGCGGCGGCTTCCACCAGCTCCAGGCTATGGGTGGGCACCAGCGTCACCCGCGATGGGCGGCCGGGCGCATGGCCGGAACGCCCGGCGCGTTGCATCAGGCGCGCCACGCCTTTGGCCGAGCCGATTTGCAGCACACGCTCCACCGGCAGGAAGTCCACGCCCAGATCCAGGCTGGAGGTGCAGACCACTGCCTTGAGCTGGCCGTCTTTCAAGGCTCGCTCGACCCAGTCGCGGGTCTCCCGGGACAGTGAGCCGTGATGCAGGGCAATCACACCGGCCCAGTCCGGGCGGGCGTCCAGCAGCGCCTGATACCAGATCTCCGACTGTGCCCGCGTATTGGTAAACACCAGGCAACTGCTGCTGGCGTCGACTTCGGCGACCACTTGCGGGAGCATTTTCAGGCCGATATGCCCGGCCCAGGGAAAGCGCTCGGCGATGGGGGGCAACAGGGTGTCGATTTTCAGTAGCTTGGCCGTTTGCCCCTGCACATTGATCCCGTCGCCGTGTGGGACCAACACCTCAAGCGCGTGGGCCTGGTTCCCCAAGGTGGCGGAGATGCCCCACACCATTAATTCCGGATGCCAACGGCGCAACCGCGCCAGCGCCAGTTGCAGCTGCACGCCGCGCTTGTTGCCGATCAGTTCATGCCACTCATCCACCACCACCATGCGCAAGTGCGCCAGGCTCGCTTCGCTGTCGGCGCGGGCGAGCATCAGGGTCAGGCTTTCCGGGGTGGTCACCAGCGCGGTGGGCTGGCGTCGGGTCTGGCGTGCGCGCTCGCTGCTGCTGGTATCACCGGTACGCAGGCCGACACTCCATGGAATCTGCAAGGCCGCAAGCGGCGCTTCCAGGGCACGTGCCGTATCGGCGGCCAAGGCGCGCATCGGCGTGATCCAGAGCACGGTCAGCGGCGGTGCTGGCACTTTGGGTTTACCCGTCGCGGGCGGGCGCGTGCCGGCGAAGCGATTGAGCGCGGCAAACCACAACGCATAGGTTTTACCGGCGCCGGTGCTGGCGTGCAGCAAACCCGATTGGCCGGCCTTGACGGCAGCCCATACGTCTTTCTGGAAGGTGAACGGCTTCCAGCCCTGGGTGGCAAACCATGTCTTGGCGAAGTCGAGGGGTTTTGCCATGGGGCAGGTGCTCTGGAGGCTCTAAGTCAAAGACCCTCCAGGCGCCCCAAAGGTTTACTTCAAGTTGCCACTCAAGAACTGCTGCAGGCGTTCGCTCTTCGGGTTGCCCAACACGTCTTCCGGCGCACCTTGCTCTTCCACCAGGCCCTTGTGCAGAAACAACACCTGGCTCGACACCTTGCGCGCAAAACTCATCTCGTGGGTCACCATGATCATGGTGCGACCTTCTTCGGCCAGGCCCTGAATCACCTTCAACACCTCACCGACCAGTTCCGGGTCGAGGGCCGAAGTCGGTTCGTCGAACAACATCACCTCAGGCTCCATGGCCAGGGCACGGGCGATGGCCACCCGTTGCTGCTGGCCGCCGGACAGGAACGCCGGGTACTGGTCGGCCACTCGTGCCGGCAAGCCCACCTTGTCCAGGTAGCGACGGGCGCGGTCTTCGGCGTCCTTCTTGCTGCAGCCCAGCACCCGGCGCGGGGCCATGGTGATGTTTTCCAGCACGCTCATGTGACTCCACAGATTGAAGTGTTGGAACACCATCGCCAGGCGCGTGCGCAAGCGTTGCAGTTCGGCGTCATCGGCCACGCGCATGCCGTGGCGGTCGCTGACCATGCGGATCTGTTGACCATCCAGGGTCATGGCCCCGTCATTGGGCGTCTCCAGGAAGTTGATGCAGCGTAAAAAGGTACTTTTGCCGGAGCCGCTGGCGCCGATCAGGCTGATCACGTCGCCGGTCTTGGCCTTGAGCGAAACACCTTTGAGCACTTCATTGTCGCCATAGCTTTTATGCAGGCCTTCAACAGTCAATTTGTACATGGAGCGTGCATCCTCAAGGCGAAAGTAGGTAGCCACTGCGGTAGGCCTCAATGCCGGCGACATGGCTGATCACCATCCCGGCAGTGGCCATCCGCCGTAGCGAACGGGCGTAAAGCAGGCCGGCGTTTTTACAATGCACGGGTGTTACGCGGTCGGTAATGGGGTCGATGATTTCGGCGATCAGTTGCCCGGCTTCCAGGTACTCACCGGGCAGGGCGCTGAACACCAGCAGGCCGCCGACCGGCGTGGCCACAGGCTCCACACCTGCCAGCGGAGTGGCCGGGTAGGGCAGTTCGGGCAGTGGCGCGATGTCACCTTCAATCGCACCGAAGTGAATCAAGTAGTCGATGATCGCCTGGCAGTCGAGGGCCGCGAGGCCGTGATTGACGTCGCCCTGGCCACGCAACTCGACGGTCACCGAGAAGCTGCCCATGGGAATCGGGAAGCGCTCGCCAAAACGTTGCTGCAACTGCCACCAGACCAGGGTGAAACACTCATCGAACGACTGCCCACCGGAATCGGTGGCGAGCAGGTTGGCCTCCGAGCCGAGATAGCGCGCCAACGGCTCCACCTGCGGCCAGGCTTGCGGGGTGGTGTACAGGTGCGCCACGGCTTCGAAATCGCAATGCAGGTCGAGCACCATGTCGGCATCGCAGGCCAGGCGTTGCAGCACCAGGCGTTGGCAGTGCAATTGGGTGTCGGCTGTTTGCGCGGCGAGGGCGCCGCGCAGCGCGGTGCGGATCAGCTCGAGGTTGTGCTGTGGGTCATCCCCGAGCCTCTCCTCGATCTGGTTGCCCACTTCGTCACTGAGGTCGACAAACCGGCGGTTGAAGTTCTGCCCGCTTTCCAGTTCGTAGCGACCCAGGGGCGTGTCCATCAGCACCTGTTCCAGGCCCGCCGGGTTGGCAATGGGTACCAGCACGATCTCACTGCGCAGGCGGCCGGCCGCTTCCAGTTGCCCCAGGCGCGCCTTGAGGTGCCAGGCCACCAGCATGCCCGGCAGCTCATCGGCGTGCAGCGATGACTGGATGTAGATCTTGCCTTCAGCCTGTTCCGGGCCGAAGTGAAAACTGTGAATCTGCCGCGCCGTGCCTGGCACCGGTGCGATCAGATCATGTACCTGATGTCGCATGACTGCTCCTACACATGAAAAGCGGCTTAATGGCTGGGGCCCAGGAAGGCCAGCCAACGGCGCTCCGCCAGACGAAACAGACCCACCAGGGCAAAGGTCACAGTCAAGTAGATCAGTGCAGCGATACCGAATGATTGAAAGGTCATGTAGGTGGCCGAGTTGGCATCCCGGGCCACCTTGAGAATGTCGGGCACCGTTGCAGTGAAGGCCACCGTGGTCGAGTGCAGCATCAGGATCACTTCATTGCTGTAATACGGCAACGAACGACGCAGGGCCGAGGGCATGATCACGTAGGCATATAGCTTCCAGCCGGTAAGGCCGTAGGCTTTGGCCGCTTCGACTTCGCCATGGGCCATGCTGCGGATCGCTCCGGCGAAAATCTCTGTGGTGTAGGCGCACGTGTTGAGGGCGAAGGCGAGGATGGTGCAGTTCATCGCATCGCGAAAAAATGCATCCAGTACCGGCTGCGCGCGCACGGCCGCGATGCTGTAGATGCCGGTGTAGCAAATCAGCAACTGGATATACAGCGGCGTGCCGCGGAACAGGTAGGTGTAGAACTGCACCGGCCAGCGCACCCAGCGCTTGGATGATACGCGAGCGATGGACAGCGGGATCGATACCAGAAAACCGAAGACCAGCGACAGGCTCAGCAGCCACATCGTCATCGCGAGCCCGGTGATGTGCTGGCCGTCGCTGTACAGGAAGGGCCGCCAGTATTGCTGCAGAAGTTCGATCATCGCACGGCCTCCCGGGACCCAGCGGAGTAGCGACGTTCAAGCCGACGCAGGACGAAGTTGGAAGCGCTGGTGATCAGCAGGTAGATCAACGCGGCAAGCACCAGGAAATAGAACAGTTGATAGGTACTCTTGCCGGCATCCTGGGCCGCCTTGACCAGGTCCGCCAGGCCAATGATGGAGACCAGCGCGGTGGCCTTGAGCATCACCATCCAGTTATTGCCGATGCCCGGCAGGGCAAAGCGCATCATCTGCGGGAAGGTCACGTAGCGAAACCGTTGCCCGCGCTTGAGGCCATAAGCGGTCGCCGCTTCCAACTGCCCACGGGGCACGGCGAGGATGGCGCCGCGAAAGGTCTCGGTAAAATAGGCACCGTAGATGAAGCCCAGGGTAATGACCCCGGCGCTGAATGGGTCGATCTCGATGTAGTCCCATTCCATGAAGTCGGTAAAGCCGGTTAGCCAGATTTGCAGGCTGTAGAAAATCAGCAGCATCAGCACCAGGTCGGGCACGCCGCGAATCAGGGTGGTGTAGAGCTGGGCGGGAATGCGCAACAGGCGCACGCTGGACAATTTGGCGCTGGCGCCGAGCAGGCCCAGCAGGACACTGACGGCCAGGGAGGCGACCGACAGTTTCACGGTCATCCACGTACCTTGCAGCAACAGCGGGCCGAACCCCTTCAAACTGAAGGCACTGAGCCCCAGGGTTTGTAAAAGATCTTCAAACATGAATTCAGGACCTATGGCGATAAAAAAGCGCCCACCTGAAAACGGTGGGCGCCAGGGTGTTATTTACCGCTGTACAGGTTCAGATCGCCGAAGTGTTTCTTCTGGATGGTGGCGTAGGTGCCATCATCGTGTAACGCTTTGATACCTTTATCGAGAAGCGCCTTCAGCTCTTTGTTACCTTTTTTGATACCGACCGCAGTTTTAGATGGCAGCAATGGGTCGTCGATAGGCTTGCTGACTTCGTAGCCAGCGCCCGCCGGCGACTTCAGGAAGCCCAGTTCGGCTTGCAGCATGTCTTGCACCGAAGCGTCGAGACGCCCGGAGGTCAGGTCGGCGTAGACCTGGTCCTGGTTGGCGTAGGCTTTGGTGGTCACACCGGCTTTATCCAGTACGGCCTTGGCGTAGGCTTCCTGGATGGTGCCTTGCTCGTAGCCTACGGATTTGCCCTTGAGGGATTCAGGCGTGGAGAAGTTCGCGCCTTTCTTGAACACCAGCGAGGTCGGGCCGGAGAACAGTTCGCTGGAGAAATCGATCGCCTTTTCACGGGCTTCAGTCACGGTCATGGAGGAAATCACGCCATCGAACTTGTTGGCGTTGAGGCCTGGAATCATGCCGTCGAAGTCACTTTCCACCCACTTGCACTTCACTTTCAGCTCGGCGCAGATCGCATTGCCCAGGTCGATATCGAAGCCCACCAGGCTGCCGTCGGCGGCCTTGGACTCGAATGGTGCGTAGGACGGATCGACACCAAAACGCAATTCCTTGTATTCCTTGGCCAGCGCGGTACCAGCAGCCATGCACAGAGCCAGTGCAGAAAGGGTCAGCAATGCTTTTTTCATTATGTATTCCCTGGAAACCAAGATAAGCGCTTGTGGCGCGTTTAGGACTGTTACTGAACGGTGTCAGACGGATCACAAGTAGCAATTTCTGCACCATAGTTCCGGATGATCGGTTTAAAAGGTGGGATAAGGGAGTTGTGAGTGTAGGATATGCCCGAAAATGGGCATTGAATTTTCAATGCACCATCTTGGAACGCATGCGGTTGGAAATACCTGTCAGCTCAGCAAGTCTTGCAGGATGACCAGGGTGTCAGCCTCGTCCACCGACTTATCCTGCCGCCACCGCAACATCCGTGGAAAACGCACCGCGATGCCACTCTTGTGCCGTTTGGACAAGGCGATCCCCTCAAACCCCAGCTCAAACACCATGCTCGGCGTTACGCTGCTGACGGGACCGAATTTTTCCACCGTAGTTTTGCGCACGATCGCATCGACCTTGCGCATTTCTTCGTCGGTCAGCCCTGAATAAGCCTTGGCGAATGGCACCAATGTGCGTTCCGTGCCCGGCGGGCCGTCCCACACCGCAAAGGTGTAGTCGCTGTACAGGCTGGCGCGCCGTCCGTGGCCGCGCTGGGCATAGATCAACACCGCATCGACGCTGAAGGGGTCGACTTTCCATTTCCACCACACGCCCATGTCCTTGGTGCGACCTACGCCGTACAGGCCATCACGCGCCTTGAGCATCATGCCTTCCACGCCGAGGCGGCGAGAATCTTCGCGTTGCTCGGCCAACTGCGCCCAATCAGTGGCCGTCAGCAAGGGCGAGGGCAACAGCACGGGGCTGTTGCACTGAGCAATGACCTGCTCAAGTTGGCTGCGCCGCTCGGCCTGGATGTGGTTGCGCCAGTCGTGGCCCTGGTATTCCAGCAGGTCGTAGGCCAGCACGGCGACGGGCGCGTCCTCGAGGACTTTTTTGCTCAGGGTTTTGCGGCCGATACGCTGTTGCAGCAAGGCAAAGGGTTGCACCGTGTCCTTCCACACCACGATTTCGCCGTCGATCACCGTGCCATCCGGCAGGCTACCGGCCAGGCTGTGGAGTTCGGGAAAGCGCTCGGTGACCAGTTCTTCGCCGCGGGACCACACCCATAACCGTCCCTCGCGCTTGACCAACTGCGCGCGGATGCCGTCCCACTTCCACTCCACCTGCCACTCGCTGGGTGAGCCAAGCAGCGCGTCGAATTGCTCGAGCGGTTGCGTCAACCCGTGGGCGAGAAAAAATGGATAAGGCTGCCCGCCGCGTTGCGCATGTTCGTCGGATGATTCGGCGGCGATCAGCTTGAGGTAGCCTTCGGCGGTCGGGCGGTTGGACAAGTCAGTGTAGCCCACCAGGCGCTGGGCCACGCGTTTACTGTCCAGGCCGGCCATGGCGGCGAGGGCCCGGGTGACCAGCAACTTGGAGACGCCGACACGAAAGCTGCCGGTGATCAACTTGATGCAGACCATCAAGCTCGGTTGATCCAGTTGCGCCCACAACGCGGGCAGGCGCTCGGTCAGTTCCTGTGGCGATAAGCCGCGCAGAGGCAGGAGCTTGTCTTCAAGCCACGTCGCCAGGCCATCCTCCGAGGTGTAGGCGGATTCCGGTAATAGCAAGGACACCGTCTCGGCCAGATCGCCCACCGACTGGTAGCTCTCTTCGAATAGCCAGGGCTCGATCCCCGATGCTTGCGTGGCCATGTCCCGTAGCAAGCGTGTGGGTACCAGTTGCCGTGGCCGGCCGCCGGATAAAAAGTACACGGCCCAGGCGGCGTCTGCCGGCGATGCCTGTACAAAATAGGCTTGCAGCGCCGCGAGCTTGGCGTTGCTGGAGGTCGTGGCGTCGAGGTTGGCGTACAGCTCGGCAAAGGCTTTCATGCCGTGGCCTCTTCTTCGTCATCGCCATATTCGGTAGTGAAACCCTGGGCATCCAGGCCTTTTTCCCTCAGGTGGCGCACCAATACGTCGACGGAGCCGTGGGTGACCATCACCCGTTCGGCGCCGGTTTGCTCGATGGCCCACAGCAGGCCGGGCCAGTCGGCGTGATCCGACAATACAAAACCCCGATCGACACCGCGCCGCCGCCGGGTGCCACGCAGGCGCATCCAACCGCTGGCGAATGCATCGCTGTAGTCACCGAAGCGGCGTATCCAGCTGCTGCCACCTGCGGAGGGCGGAGCGATAATCAGGGCCTGACGCAACAGCGGGTCGGTCTTGTTGAAGTCGCCGGCATACAGGGTTTCAGGAATATAAATGCCGGCCTCGCGATACACCCGGTTCAACGGCTCGACCGCGCCGTGGCTGAGGATCGGGCCGATGCTGGCGTCGATGCCATGCAGAATGCGCTGGGCCTTGCCGAAGGAGTAACAGAACAGCACGCTGGCCTTGCCTTGCGCGATATTCCCCTGCCACCAGTGGTTGATCCCGGCAAAAATCTGCGCCTGCGGCTGCCAGCGGTAGATCGGCAATCCAAAGGTCGATTCGGTGATGAAGGTGTGACAACGCACCGGCTCGAACGGCGCACAGGTGCCATCGGGCTCGACCTTGTAGTCGCCGGACGCCACCCAGACTTCGCCCTGGTATTCCAGGCGCACCTGGGCCGAGCCGAGCACATGACCGGCCGGGTGGAAGCTCAAGGTCACACCGTGGTGCACCAGTGGCTCGCCGTAGGCCAGGGTTTGCAGGTTGATGTCCTGGCCCAGCCGCGAACGCAGGATGCCTTCGCCGGGTGCGGCCGCCAGATAATGCTGGTTACCGGTGCGGGCGTGGTCGCCGTGGGCGTGGGTGATCACGCAGCGCTCTACCGGGCGCCAGGGGTCGATGTAGAAGTCTCCGGCGGGGCAGTAAAGACCCTCGGGGCGAGCGATGACAAGGTCCATGGACGTGCCGGGGGCAATGGGCTTATCAGGTAGGAGGCGGGCGCGGAAGGATAAGTTCGATCGATTGTAGTGAGCGGGCTCGCCCCGCGCTGGGGGGCGTAGCCGCCCTAAACTCAGGCACCACGGTCTTTCTGAAACACCGCGGCGTCATTGTTGGGGCGGCTGCGCCGCCCAGCGCGGGGCGAGCCCGCTCACTACAAGCTATTTGGCGGGGGTGAGGGTCAGGCGGGTCTTGCCGTAGGCCTTGTCAAAGTTCTGCGGTTGCATCGGGAAGCTCAGGTATTGCGCCTTGAGCGACGCGTCGATGCCATTGGCATAGTTCGGGCTGGCCGGGTTGCCGGACTGGCCGATGCCGCCTTGACCCATCATCGGTTCCGCCTGGCCGAAGTCGACGATCATGCGCAGCGCCGGCACCTGGGTGGTGTTGAAGTCCTGCCCCCAGCTGTACGGCGCCGGGTTCAAGGTGTTGTGGTCGCCACCACTGGCCAGCGGGCCGCGAATCACTTGGCCTTGGGTGTTTTTCCAGGTGGTGCTGTGCAACTTGCCCCATTGCCAGGCTTTGTGATCGCCACCCAGCAGGCTGTCGCCGGCGCTGATCGCAGCGGCGAGGCTGCGGGCGAGAATGGCCGGTTTATCTTCTTTTTGCGACGTGCGCGTGTCATCCCAGAACGGGCTGTCTTCGCGGCCGAGCAAGTGGTCGGCCGTGGCGGAGTAAGACAGGCCGGCGTTGCTGACGAAGGCTTTCCAGGTGGCGCTGTTTTCCGGGCCGAGCTTGTCGAGGAAGATCTGCTTGGCGCTTTCCTGCAGGAACAGTTCATAGATCGCCGCGTCGGCGGAGCTGGACGTGAGGCGCCCATCGAAGGCCATCAGGCGATCCAATGCTTCGCGTGCCTTGGCCCGCTCGGCGGCGGGTAGCGCGTCAATGGCCTGCTTCAGCGGCTGGGCCATGCCCGGTGCCTGGAACAGGGTCTTGAGCTTGGCGGCAAAGGTGGTGGTCTGGTCGTACTGCATGGCGATCATGCTGCGGCTGTCATGCTTGCCGGCGTTGGCCAGTTGCGCCAGGCGCTCGCTGCGTTCCGGTGCATCCCACGAATTGGACAATTGCATGCCGTAGCCGCGCGGCGCGGTGCGCTGGTTGGCCGTGCCGATCCAGCCTTGAGGCGGGTCCTGGTCATAGGGGTGCAGCATCGCATCGGCGTAGCCGTCCCAGTCAAAACGCGCATCCCAGCCCGGTGAAGGCAGCAAGCCTTCGCCTTCGCGACGGTTGGGGAAGCGGCCGGTCACTTGCCAGCCGATGTTGCTGGCGTCGGCGAAGATCATGTTCAGCGCAATGGCGCGGATTTCCCGGGTGGCGTCCGAGGCCTTGCCGGCGTTCTGCGCGCGGGACAGGTCGAAGAACGCGTCCAGGCTCTTGTCGTCCTTGAGGTCGGCGGTTTGCAGGGCCAGCCCGAAACCGCTGGTCAGCGCCTGGCTGCTGTTGAGCAGGGCACCGTGACGCGTTTCATACACCACTTCGCGAATCGGCCGCTGACCCTTGGCGAAGAAGGTTTCGTTGCGCACGCCTGCCGGCAGCCATTTGCCGTTGCTCTCGTAGTACAACGCGCTGCCTTGGCGTTTGACCTTTTCCAGGAACAGGTCCTGGGTGTCGCCTTTCACCGCGCTCATGCTCCATGCGACTTTGCCGTTGAAGCCGGACAGCAGCGTCGGCAGGCCGGCAATCGAGGCGCCGACGGCCTGGTATTTCGGCGCACGGATCTGCACGTAGCTCCACGCCGAGGGAGCTTGCGGCTGGGCCGCCAGGTCGCCGGCCAGCAGACTTTTACCGCTGCGGCTGCGCTGGGGGCCAATCGCCCAGTTATTGGAGGTGGTGACGCCCAGTGCATTGAGGCTGCCCAACTGCTGGCTGACCGCATCCAGGCCGGCGAGGCCGGTGATCTGGCTCAGGTTCAGCCCCTTGAGTTTCTCGGCTTCTGCCGTCGGGATCGCCTCATCCGGCGCGCTTGGAATGAGCCAGGCGAGTTTGTCGACGCCGACTTTTTGCGCCAGCACCAGGGACGACAGTTCTTCCTGCAGGTTGCTCGACTCGCTGAAATTCAGCAGGCAGAACAACAGCGCCGAGTCCTCCGGCTTCCAGTACTCGGGCTTGTAACCCGTCTGGGCCAGGTCCGGCGGCAGCTTGTCGCGGTAGCGGAACAGGTAGGCATTGACGCCGCGGGCATACACTTCGAAGAAGCGCTTCAGGCGCGGCGATGAGGCGTTGTACAGCTCACCGGCGCTTTTTTTCAGGTTGACCGCACGCATGAAGCGGTCGACATCCAGCACTTCAGGGCCGGACATTTCCGCCAGTCGGCCCTGGGCCAGCAGGCGCAACGTGACCATCTGCGTGATGCGGTCGCCGGCGTGCACGTAGCCCAGGCTGAACAGCGCGTCATGAAAGGTGTTGCTTTCGATCAGCGGCATGCCTTGGGCATTGCGGCGTACCGACACATTCTGCGCGAGCCCCTTGATCGGCTGCACACCGGCGACTGGCGGCAGCGTGTCCTGGGTGCTCTGGAGTTGGCAACCGGCCAGGCTTAATGCACTGGCCACTGCCGCGGCAACGCCGAACCGGGGAAGAAAATGTGAGAAGGCTGGCGAGGCCATGGCAAAGCTCCTGCGGGGGGTAGCGTCAGTAAAGGCGCTACGTTAGTGAGCGCGGCGAAACGACGCAAGCGGGAGTTTTGGTAAAGCATGAGATCTTGAAACTGTTGGAGGGGGCAAGCCCTAATGCTGGTCAGTTAAGAGAACCTGCCGCGACCAAACTCTGTAGTGAGCGGGCTTGCCCCGCGCTGGGTGGCGAAGCCGCCCCA
>NZ_JBNPJV010000095.1:0-30431 GCF_050312585.1 Pseudomonas sp. R19M | reverse complement strand
GTGTCAGGTTAAGAAACCGTGACTGATACACCGCCATCGGGAGCAAGCCCCCTCCCACAGGGGATTAGAGTGTGCGTCAGAGATCACGTACTACGCGAAACCCGATCCAGTCGCCCCGCGTCTGCGGGTAGATGTTGTTGCGGTTGCCCGAGCGCGAGAATACCGGTGCTTCGCCCCAGTCATTGCCGCGGATCTGGTAGGACTCGCAGTTCGGCTCCATCCAGGCGCTGCCGTCGGTTGGGGCGCCGATATAGTTGGGGTGTTCGCAATCGGCGACCCGTTCGTAGACGTTGCCATGCATGTCATACAGACCAAACGCATTCGGCGGGTAGCTGCCCACCGGCGATGAATAGCTGTAGCCGTCCGCCGGGCCATAGGTGTTGGCATGCTGGGCGATGCTGTAGCCCTTGCCTTCATCGAACGGGAAGGGGAATGGCCCGGTGGAACCGGCGCGGGCCGCGTATTCGCGCTGGGCTTCGCTGACCATGTGGTATTGCTGGCCGGTTTTCTTCGACAGCCAGGCCACGTAAGCCTTGATGTCGTCCATGTCCATGCACACCGCCGGCTGGCGCGGCCCCTGGGGGTAGCGCGGTTTGCTGGCGATGCATTCACGTCCAGGTCGGTCGTCGCCGTTGGCGATCTTGACGCCGGTCTGGCGGACGTAGCTGTCCCATTCGCCGGCCGTGACCTGGAAGCGGCTCATGGCGAACGGCTTGGCAAAGGTCACTGCATGCATCGGGCCTTCATCGGGCTCGCGGCCGACTTCGTCTTCCGGTGTGCCCATGGTGAACGTGCCGGCGGGCAGTACCACCATTTCCGGGCAGTCCTTGCAGTCCTTGAACACTTTGCCGGGTTGCGCCTCGGCGGCCTGGGCCAACCCCGGCAGCAGGGTGCTGCACAGGGCGGTCAGCGCCAGCGTGGTCAAGGGTTTGAGTCGCAATGCAATCATGGGGACGCCTCGTTCAAAGGAAGAATGGGAGTCACAACCGCTGGCTCAGCACGGTCATGAAACGGTGTATCTCATCCGAGCTGTTCAGCAGGCCGGGGGAGGTGCGGATCACCGGGCCGACGTCACGGTCGACCGCGTCGATGACCACGCGGTTTTTCATCATGTGCGCGGCCACCGCATCGCTGTCCTGGCCCTTGACCCGGAAGAACGTAAAACCCGCCGACAGCTCGGGGTTGCGCGGTGTGACCAGCTCGATCTGTGGGTGAGCCAGTAGCTGATTCTTCAGTTCACTGTTGAGGGCATGAATGCGCGCCTGCACCGGTGCCTTGCCCAGTTGCAGGTGCAGCTTGAACGCCTCGTCGGCCGCCCAGCGATGCTCGAAGGCGTGATAACCGCCGGGCGTCATGGTGGTGGCGAAATTGGTGTCTTCGGAGAAGGTCGGCACCATCGGCGTGACGTACTTGTTCTCGGTTTCGCGGGCGCAGACCAGACCGGTCCCGCGCGGGCCAAACATCCATTTGTGCGTGCCGGCGATGAAGAAGTCGCAGTGCATGTCCGGGAAGTCGAGGTTTTCCACGCCGAAGCCGTGTACGCCATCGATCACATACAGAATGCGGTCCTGGTCGTCACGGTTGCGATTGTGTTCCGCCACCAGTTTGCCGATCTCGCCGACCGGCAGTTTCACGCCGCTGCCCGATTGCACCCAGGTCATGCCGAGTACGCGGGTGTTGGGGCGCAGGTTGCGCTGGATATTGCCCAGCACTTCATCTGCGGACACCTGGCTGGGGTTGTCGAACAGCGCGATGCGGCGCACCTGGGTGCCTTGTTTCTGCACGCGGAAATCCAGGCTGTTCTGGGTCGCGTAGTGCTCGTGCACCGTCGTCAGGATTTCCTGGTCGGCGCGTACCTTGATCCCGCCGTAGATCATCGCCAAGCCTTCGGACGTGCTGCCGGTCAGGGCGATCTGCGCCGGTGTGGCGTTCAGGTAACGCCCGGCCCATTCGCGGACCTGGCCTTCGCGCTTCCAGGTTTCCTGCAGGTCCCAGTCCATCGCCAGCCCGGGGTTGCGGTCGATCTGCATGCGGTAGCGCTCGATGGCGTCGCGCACGGGCTTGGGGTGTGACGCCACCAGGAAGTTGGAAAAGTGCAGGTAATCCGGGTCCTGGTTGAACAGTTGCTTGAGTCCCGTCCATGGGTCGTTCGCCAGCGGTGTGGCTGGCGCTGCCAGTGCCTGTGGCAGCAGCGGCAGGCCGGCGGCGAGTACGCCGGCCTGCTTGAGAAAAGTACGGCGGTTGGTCATGGACTTACTTCGTCGGTGATTAACGGTTGGCCAAAGGCTTGGCGGCTTTTTGTACCTGGTCCCAGACCCGCAGGAAGTTACCGCCCCACAGCTTGGCGATATCGGCTTCGGAGTAGCCGCGCTGGATCAGTTCGGCGGTGACATTGCGCACTTCGCCGACGTTCTCCCAGCCCTGGATGCCGCCGCCGTCGTTGAAGTCCGAAGCGATGCCGACGTGATCGATACCGATCTTGCGTACGGTGTAGTCAATGGCGTCGCCCAGGTCCTTGAGGGTGGCCTTGGGTTCTTCGTCGAGGATGGCGTACAGCGCACTGGCGTATTGGCCGAAGCGTTGTTCGGGCCATGCGGCAATGATTGCGTCGCCGGGCATCAAGGCCACGGCCAGGTTGGGCAGGGGCGGCAGGTCGAAGCGTGCGCGCAGGGCGTTGAGCTTGTCCTGGGTTGGCTGGCTCAGCGGGCGCAGGTAGGCGGAAAAACCTACGATCTGCACCACGCCGCCGCTGTTCTTGATCAATTGCAGTTCTTTGTCGCTGAGGTTGCGCGGGATGTCGACGAACGCGCGCGGTGCCGAGTGGGAGGCCACCAGCGGCGTGCGGCTCGTCTGTGCCACTTGCTCCAGGGCTTTGGTCGACATCTGCGACACATCAATGATCACGCCCAGGTCATTCAGGCGGTGCACGGCTTGCTTGCCGATCTCCGACAGTCCCTCGAGGGCGTCCACCGAATCGTTGAAAAACGGCAGTGGGCGCGAAGAGTCGGACCAATCGTTGTTGCCCACGTAACTGAAGCCGAACATGCGCATGCCGCGCGCGGTCCACAGGTCCAGCTGGTTCAGGTCGTTGCCCAGCGGGTAGGCGTTGAGCATGCTGATGAAAATCGCGAACTTGCCCTCGCCATGCAGGCGCCGGAAATCATCCGGGGTGTAGGCGATGCCCACCTGGTTGGGGAAGTCGCGCACCATGCCGGAGATGATCTTGTAGCGCACCTCCTGCTCGTGGCGGGCTTCTTCGACAAAGCCCTCGGTGGGTTTGTGAGGCGCGTTGGGGCCGTTCCAGATTTCCGGCCAGCCGAAAATGGTCAGCGCCGCGCCGGACAAGCGACCACGCGCCGCCTTGGCCAGGTCGAACTGGCCGCCGCCATCCTTGTCGGCCTCGTTGCCGGCGGTGCCGAAATCCAGGGGGACGGTGATGTGGCTGTCGAAAGACAACAAACGGTCCTGCATCTCGTTGGCCTGCTTGATCACCTCCAGCGGGTAACCGGCATTGCCCTTGAACCAGTGATCCCAGGCCAGGAAACCGGCCCCGGCACCGATCGCCAGTGCCAGAGGCAGGCCGATGTACAGCGCCTTTTTCGAACGTGGTTTTGTCATTGCCATCTCAGTCAGTTGAGGCCTTTGCTATCAGGGAGGAACGAGCGATGGCGGGGGAAATTTAGAGCCAGCGATGCGCCGGTAAATTTTGCCGGGCTGCAAACGTTCTAGCTCTGATTAAGCCGTTTCCTAAGGTAGACAATGACGATCTCTCGACGTGGGTTCATCGCAGGCCTGGCGCTGACCGGCGCGGCTGTGCCGGCGGCCCTTTATGCCCATCGTGAGTTGACGCGCGAAGAAGCGTTCCCCATCACCCCCGGCGAAGCCACGGTCGACCTGGCCGATACCCAAGGCCAGCACCTGGCCAATACCTTGCGTGGCGTCTGGAGCCTGCGCCTGGAAGGGCGCGATGTCGGCCTCAAGGGCTTGCCGTTGCAAGGTCTGGCGCTGCTGCTGGACATCGCTCCCCGTGGCCGTGGCCTGCGCGGTTACCTGGACACCGCCGACAACCTGCGCGCCGAAGGCGAGCCGCGTTACCGCGTGCTGGGCGATCTGGTGACGGGCGAGGGCGCCTTGCTCTATTGGCGGCTGATCGACCGCGATTCGCCCGCCGGCGTCCCCGCCTATGAATTCAAGATGACCCTCGATGAAGTCTGGGCCGATTTCGGCAACGCCGGCAGCGGCACCCTGACCGGGCAGATCCTCGAGCTCAATCGCCCATTGGCGCTGACCGAACGCGACAACCGTTTTGTCGCGCACAAACAACTGTTCCCCGAAGCCCGCCAGCGTATCGGCCTCAACCCCACGTTGCTGGCCTGGTTGATCTCGCCCGAGCATCGCCTGTTTCACCAGCTGTGGCACGCCACCCGTGACCAATGGCACAAGCTCTCTGAGGAAAAACGCGACGCCCTGCGCGGCATCGGCTGGCAGCCCGGCCCGCGTGGCCAGGAGCGTGATGCGCGAGGCCAGCGCAAGGACCGCAACGGCTCGGGCATCGATTTCTTCTTCATGCACCGGCATATGCTCGGCACGGCGCGCTCCATGCAGGACCTGCCGTCATGGCCGCAATTCCCCGAACCGCAACCGGCGCTGGAACGCGACCGCCTGGGCTTCCTGCGTTACTTCGACAACCACGACGGCTTCGCGCTGCCGCCGGCCTGGTCGGCCCCGGACGATGCCGATTACACCCAGTGGGTCGGTGACATCAAGGCGGCCGAGACTTACCACAGCAACTTCCAGGTGTGGGAGTCGCAATACCGCGATCCGCGTTACCTGGCCAAGTTGACCCTGGGCCAGTTGGGCTCGGAAATGGAACTGGGCCTGCACGACTGGCTGCATATGCGCTGGGCCTCGGTGCCTCGCGATCCGTCCAACGGCGCCCCGGTGCCTTTCGCCCGCGACCCCTCGGACTTTGCCGCCCGCTGGTATGCGCCCGAAAACGACTTCCTCGGCGACCCGTTCTCCTCCCACGTCAACCCGGTGTTCTGGCATTTCCACGGCTGGATCGACGACCGCATCGAAGACTGGTTCCGTGCCCATGAACGCTTCCACCCGGGCGAAGTGAGCCGCCGCGAAGTCAACGGCGTGGCCTGGTTTGCCCCGGGTCGTTGGGTCGAAGTCGACGACCCGTGGCTGGGCCCCGATACCCACGGCTGCAGCACCACGCCAGGGCTGCAAATGGGCCGCTCAATGGAGATGGACCCGGAAACCATGAAGCTGGCCCTGCGCATCACCTTCGGCACCGATGAAGACCTGCTCAAGGGCTGGTTCAAGCGCGTGCCGCAACGGCCGTGGTATGCGCGGCATTTGAAGGTCAAGCGCGAGGGTCAGGCTTGACACCCGGCAGCCGGCGCGCAAGGATCAACTCAATTTTTGAAAATTGAGTTTCAGTCATGGCGAAAATCCACAAGCCAGCCGACTTTGCGGTGTTGTTAAAGCAATACGGCCTGGAGATTTTTGAGCTGGCACGCCAATACAAGGCGGTTGACGGCAAAGGGCGGTATTTGCACTGGGATGAATTTCGCCGCTATCCGTCACCGGGTGTCGACAAGGACGCCGCATGGGCCGCCATCAAGATGGCTCGGGCCTGTGGGAGCAAGACGCTTGAGCTGCGCAGCGAGTGCGGCAGCCCTTTTTTCTTATACAACACTGATTTTTGTGATGCGGTGATTCACGCTGTTGAGTCGATCACATCCCGGCTGGGAGGCGCGGCGGCGGCATCGCCCCAATATCGGGACAACACCCAGTATCTGGTGGACTCATTGATGATGGAGGAGGCGATTTCCAGTGCTCAACTGGAAGGTGCGGCGACGACCCGTAAAATCGCCAAGGACATGTTGGCTAAGGAGCGTGCGCCACAGAACGACGATGAGCGGATGATCCTTAACAACTATCACCTGATGCGGCATGCCAAATTTAACAAAGACGAACCGCTTTCTGTTGCGTTGATCTGCGAGTTTCACGGCATTGCTACAGCGGGAATAGACGAGGAAGACGTCCATCCGGGGCATATCAGGGTCCATGACGATATTTTTGTCGGCGGGGCGTCTGATGAAGTGGTCCATCAACCCCCCAGGGCGGCGCTGCTGCAGGACAGGCTTGAGGCGCTTTGCCGGTTTGCGAACGAGCGGCATGACGGTCAGGGTGGCACACACTTTATCCATCCAGTCGTGAAGGCCATCATCCTGCATTTCATGATCGGTTATGAGCATCCCTTCAGGGACGGTAATGGGCGAACCGCACGTTCTTTGTTTTACTGGTTCATGCTCAAAAGTGGCTATTGGCCGTTTGAATACATTTCCATCAGTACGCTGCTCAAAGAAGCCCCGATGCAATATGGCCGTTCCTATATCTACACCGAAACCGATGCATTTGATCTGACCTACTTCGTCATCTACCAATTGCGGATCATCGAGCGCGCCATCCATGATTTTATGGATTACTTCGAAGGGAAACGGCAAGAAGCCCTGGAACTGATGGGTTGGGTGGACACGCTGGAGTTGAAGGAGGGACTGAATTATCGCCAGGCTCATTTCTTGAAGAAAGTGCTCCAGCATCCGGGACGTGTATTCACCCCCAAGGAACTCACCCACGACTATGACATCTCGGAAAATACCGCACGTAAGGACCTTGAGAAACTGCTGGGCATGAAAGTGCTGTTCAAGGTCCAGGAAGGTAAATCGTTCCTGTATGTGGCACGAGAGGATGGGCAAGCCAACTTGAAGGCGCTGGCATCTGCGAGTTAGGGGAGGCTCACGCCTGCTCCTCCCCCCGCAATTGCAAGCTCATAGCGTCACAGCTGGCTGCCCAGTCGCTTAACCACTGCGGCATCGCAGGTGAGGTCTCGTCCAGGCCCAGTTCACGCAGGAAATCCGCCGGGGGCAGGGTGCCCTTGGCGTTGCGGAACAGCCCGCGCATCACCACCACGCCAACCACCCGGCCCTGGCTGACGAAGCGGTGCTCCATCAGGCTCCACTTGTGGTCCCAGCCGAGCATGCGGGTGTGCACCTCGAACGCTTCGAACAGTTTCAACTCGCGGCGGAACTTGCCCCAGGTATCGCCCACGATCGGCAAGGCTTTTTGGCGCAGGGCCACGCGAAAGGCGCCGGTGCGCAGTACAAAGTCCATGCGTGCCACGTCCGCCAGGGAAAAATACCGGCCATTGGTGACATGCCGGTTGAGGTCCAGGTCCAGCGGCCACACCCGCATACGCACCACGGTGGTGTCCAGCCCATGCACAGGGTTACGCCAGGGGCGGCGGCACAGCATGCGGAACAAGCGAAACCAGAGATTCATAAAAACGCCAGGCAATTGATCGGAGCGGCCACTGTAAAGGTGTCGGATCGGCTAAGGTAGGTGCGCAAATGACTTATTACATGCGAAAAGCGCAATAGGCCCCTCAATGCACATCACCTTGCTTCTGGCCGATCAATGCTCCGCCGCCAGTGCCACCCTGGCCCTGGAAATGCTCAGCGCCGCCAACCTGTTCGCCGAGACGCCGCCCTTTGAGCTCACTGTTGCATCCCTCGACGGCGAGCCTGTGGCGGCCTGGGGTGGGCAGCGTTTGCTGGTGGACCGTTCACTGGCGCAAGTGGCCCAGACCGACCTGGTATTGATCCCGGGATTTCTCTTTACCCTGAAAGACGCCTTGCCGGCGTTTCCAAGCTACGGCCCCTGGTTACGTGAGCAGCATGCGCGTGGCGCGGTGCTGGCCTCGATGTGCACCGGCGCTTTTCTACTGGCCGAAACCGGCTTGCTATGCGACCTGCGCGCCACTACCCACTGGGCGTTTGCCGAGCTATTCAGGCGCCGCTACGCCACGGTGCGCCTGGATGACGCGCAGATCCTGTGCGAAGAAAACCGCATGATCACCTGTGGCGGCGCCAGTGCGGCAATGGATTTGATGCTGCACCTGATCCGCCGTTTCGGTTCGCCGGAACTGGCCCACACGTGCAGCCGATACCTGCTGATCGATACGGTACGCACCGAACAATCGGTGTATGCCATGTGGTCGCTGCCCAAGAGCCATGGCGACGTTGAAATTCTGCGGGTACAGCATTGGTTGGAGCAGCACTTTGCCCAGCCGCTGGTGATCGACGAGGTGGCGCGGCGCTTTGGGTTTGGCGTGCACAATTTCAAGCGGCGCTTCAAGGAGGCGACCGCCCATACGCCGATTGCCTACGTGCAGGCCCTGCGCCTGGAGCGGGCCAAGCAGATGCTCGAATCGACGCGCATGACCCTCGAAAGCATCACCTACGCGGTGGGGTATGAAGACAGCAATTCGTTTCGCCGCCTGTTCCAGCAACGGGTGGGGATGTTGCCGGCGGCGTATCGCAAGAAATTTCTCGGCGTTGTGCGGTGATTCAACGGCGTAATTGCGGCTCGTCTTCGATACATGTCACCAGAAACTCCATCACCACTTTCACCGAGGGTGAGCGGCGCATATCCGGGTACACCGTGAGCCAGATATCACGCACCGGGCCTTCGCTGGTCGTGGGCAGCCTGACCAGAAACGGATCGTGGTCGCCCACCAGGGTCGGCAATACCACGGCGCCGACCCGGGCGCGGGCTGCCATTTGCTGGGTAATCAGCTCGCTGGCGGCAAACACTACCGGGCGTTGGCCGCGCACTTGATGCATCCACGCCTGTTGGGGCAGGTGATCGCGGCTACTGTCATAGGCGACGAAGCCCCACTGCGGCGCTGGTAATTGTTGCAGTTCGGGCGAGCCATACAGCCCGAAGCGCACCACGCCGACCTTGCGCCGCACCAGCGCGTTCTCGTCGGGTCGCACGGTGCGCAGGGCGATATCGGCCTCGCCCTTGTCCAGTGCCGCAACCTGGGTAGACGGCATCAGTACCAGGTTCAACTGGGGGTACTGCGCACGCAAACGGGCAATGTGGGGGGCGATGCAATGGTTGGCGATGGACGGCGGGCAACTGACCCGTACCGTACCGACCATTTCGATGGAGGCGACCCGCGACAGGCGCATGACGTCAGTGGCCATTTCGCCCATGCCGGTCGTCAGTTTCGCCAACGCCAGGCCCTGCGCAGTGAGCGGCCGGCTACGCGGCAAGCGGTCTACCAGCTTGACGCCCAGGGCTTTTTCCAGCGCGTCGACGCGGCGCCCGACGGTAGCATGTTCCACCTGCAACTCCCGTGCGGCCGCCGACAGCGACTGGGTGCGTGCCAATACGGTGAAGTAGTACAGATCCTGCCAGTCGAACATCGGGTTATTTCCGCACGGAGGCTGTGAATGGATGGGGAATTTTCAGTCTGATAGCGTCCTTTTACCATGGGCGCTTCCTACTGCAAACGGAGTTGTTCCCCATGAAAGCCATCACCCTGCACACCTACGGCGGCCCTGAAGTGGCCCAACTGCGCCATGACGTACCCAAACCCCAGGTCATCGCTGGGCATGTGTTGGTGCAGGTTGCCTGTGCGGGCATCAATTTCATGGATATCCATACCCGCCAGGGCAAATACGCCAGGTCAGCGACCTACCCGGTGCGCCTGCCTTGCACACTGGGCATGGAAGGCGCGGGTGTGGTGGTAGAAGTGGGGGCCGACGTCAGCCATTTGCACGTGGGTGACCGCGTAGCCTGGTGTATCGCCTGGGGAGCCTATGCCGAGTACGCCTGTGTGCCTGTCGACAAAGTGGCACAGATTCCCACCGCGATCCCTTTCGATCAGGCGGCTGCAGCGATGTTTCAAGGGAGCACCGCCCATTACCTGATCGAGGATGTGGCGCGGCTGAAAGCCGGTGATACCTGCCTGATCCACGCGGCATCCGGCAGCATCGGTCAATGGCTGGTGCAGATGGCGCGTCGACTCGGCGCGACCGTGTTCACGACCGGTAGCACCGCTGAAAAATGTGCGATTGCCCTGGAGCGGGGGGCTCACCACGCCTGGACCTATGACGGATTTGCCGAGCGGGTGCTGGAGGCCACCGATGGGCGCGGGGTGGACGTGGTATTTGATTCGCTGGGTAAAACCACCTTGCGCGACAGTTTCAGGGCATGCCGTACCCGTGGCTTGATCGTCAACTACGGCAATGTTTCCGGCTCGCTGACGGACCTTGATCCGATGGAGCTGGGGGAGGCCGGTTCATTGTTTTTGACACGACCGCGGCTGGCCGACCATATGGCCGATGGTCCTACCGTGCAACGACGGGCGAACGCGGTGTTCGCGGCAATGCTGGAGGGCTCGCTGACGGTGGAGATCGAAGGGCATTACACGTTGGAAACGGTCAAGCAAGTGCATGAACGCATCGAAGCACGGCAGCAGATCGGCAAGGCGGTGCTTTGGCTGGAGCGCAACCTGCATTAATCGAAGACGAAAAAAAACCGGCTGATCAGGCCGGTTTGGGGTTCCCGCCAACAGCGCGGGGTCAGGCATTGTTGCTGTGCAGACGGTCGGCACCACCTTCGGCCAGGCCACGCTCTTGCAGACGATCAGCGCCACCTTCGGCCAGACCACGTTCCTGCAGACGATCAGCGCCACCTTCGGCCAGGCCACGTTCCTGCAGACGATCCGCGCCACCTTCGGCCAGGCCACGTTGTTGCAGACGATCAGCGCCACCTTCGGCCAGGCCACGTTGTTGCAGACGATCCGCACCGCCTTCGGCCAGACCACGTTGTTGCAGACGATCCGCGCCGCCTTCAGCAAGACCACGTTGTTGCAGACGATCAGCACCGCCTTCAGCTACGCGGCGTTCCAGCAGGCGGTCAGCACCGCTTTCGGCTACACGGCTATCCATCAGGCGATCCGCGCCGCCTTCAGCGACAACGGGGTGAGCAAAAGCATTGGCGGCGAGTACCGAGAAAGCGAGGCTAAGCAAGATTTGGCGTTTCATGAGAGTGTGCTCCGAGTGTTGGGTTTGGGTGCTGCTGGGTATGGGTTTGATGTTACGCGTTGGATTTTTCAAGAGAACTTCATTGCGCTGATGGTGACTATCGATGCCAACGATGGCCCGTTCTCACGGGCCATCGCAGGGCCGGTCATGGCATCTGCGGCAGTTCCTGAGGGCGCAGGTCAAACACCAGCACCTCGGCGTCAGTGCCCTGGCTCAGGCGAATCTGGCGTTCATCGCGAATGCGTGCGCCGTCACCTTCCTGCAGGCGCTGCCCATTGATCTCGAGGCTGCCACGTGCCACATGGATGTACGCGTAGCGGTCCGGCGCCAGATCGAGGGTTGCGCTTTCGTCACCGTTGAACAGGCCCGCATAGACCCGGGCATCCTGGCGCACGTTGAGCGAACCCTTGGCGCCATCCGGCGAGATGATCAACTGCAAGCGCCCACGTTTCTGCGCCTCGCTGAAGTGCTCTTGCTGATAGCGCGGCTTGGCGCCGACCACCTCCGGCACGATCCAGATCTGCAGGAAGTGCACGCCCCGGCTCTGGCTGTGGTTGAACTCGCTGTGGGCTACGCCGCTGCCTGCGCTCATCAGTTGCACGTCACCCGGGCGGATCACCGAACCGGTGCCCAGGGTGTCCTTGTGTTCCAGGGCGCCTTCGAGCACATAGGAGAAAATCTCCATGTCGCGGTGCGGGTGCTGGCCGAAGCCTTTGCCGGCGGCGACGCGGTCATCGTTGATCACCAGCAGGTCGGAAAAACCCTGCTCCTGGGGGTTCCAGTAATTGGCGAATGAGAAGGTGTGGAACGACTTCAACCAACCGTGATTGGCGGCGCCGCGTTCCGAGGCTTTGCGAAGGGTCAGCATGGGATGTTCTCCTCAAAAGAAGCGGTCTGCACGATGCAGGGCTTCGGTGTGAGGAGAAGGTTACTGGTTAGCGATAGGTTGATTAAGAAGCTGAATTTTGAATAACTGTCCCGCTACAGTTGACGATTGCCCGCTGAGCCGCCCTGAGGTAATCGCGATAGCGCAGTTGAAGTCTGCGCCAGGTCATCGGGTTCACCCCTTCGATACGGCTGAACAGGTGGCAGAAGTGCGCCTGGTCGAAGAACCCGCATTCCTGGCTGATTTGCGTCAGGCTCAGGCCGGAGACGGCGATCAGCCGCTTGGCTTGCTTGACGCGTTGCTGGCGGATCCATTCCTGGGGGGCTACACCTGTAGTGCGCTTGAAGGCCCGGGAGAAATGGCTGCGCGACAGTTCACAGGCGCGGGCCAGTTCCGTCACGTCCAGCGTCCCGGACAGATTGGCGAGGATCAACTGTTTGACCCTCTGTTCGCGCTGTGGGCACAGCATTCCGGTGGTGGTAACGGGTTGAGCCATGATCGATCTCCATGGTCGATGGGCGCGGGTTCCTGCCTACCTTACCGGTGAATGCAGCCCCCGTGTAGAGCGCTGCAAGCATCTCTTGCGCAGAGCACATACGTGCAATTTTTGCGGATCGGCGCATTGCACACTACTGCCAATATTCAAGTACCCAGAGGAAAAACACGATGGACTCAACAGCGCAAGGCGGGCCGGATGAGGTCGTGACCCTGGTGGTCAAACACCGCGTGAAAAAGGGGCTTGAAGCCGATTACGAAGCCTGGCTGCGACGCATTGTGCGCATTGCCGGCGAGCGCCCGGGCCACCTCGGCGTTGATGTGGTGCGCAGCAAGCAGGACGCCCTGGCGCTGTTCACCTGCGTGTTGCGCTATCGCTCGGCCGATGACCTCAAGCACTGGCTGGACTCCCCCGAGCGTCAGGAGCTGATCAACCAGGCCGCACCGATGCTCGCCGACGGCGACCGCACCGAAGTCGGCTCGGCCAACGAGTTCTGGTTCTCCCCCCTGGCCGACACCGCCGCCAAGCCTCCGCGCTGGAAGCAGGCGGTCGTCACCCTGTGTGTGATCCTGCCGCTGACCCTGCTGGTGCCGATCATCTGGGGCCCGGTGCTGCGCTTGCATCCGCTGCTCTCCAACTACGTCGTCGCCACATTCCTGATCACCCTGACCATCGTTCTGCTGGTGGTCTACCTGCTGATGCCGGCGGCCACCCGCCTGTTCGCTCCCTGGCTTGAAGCCTCTGTAAAGGAAACCCTATGAACGCCGATCTGATTTTGTTCAATGGCCAGTTCCACACCGTGGATCGTGAAAACCCGCGTGCCACCGCCGTTGCCATCAGCCAGGGGCGCTTCGTCGCCGTGGGCACCGATGGTGAAGCCATGGCCCTGCGTGGCAGCGGCACCCATGTCATCGACCTCAAGGGCCGCACAGTCATTCCGGGGCTTAACGACTCGCACCTGCACTTGATTCGTGGCGGGCTCAATTACAACCTCGAGTTGCGCTGGGAAGGTGTGCCGTCCCTGGCCGATGCCTTGCGCATGCTCAAGGACCAGGCCGACCGTACGCCCACGCCGCAATGGGTACGCGTGGTCGGTGGCTGGAACGAATTCCAGTTCGCCGAAAAGCGCATGCCGACCCTGGACGAACTCAACCAGGCCGCACCGGACACCCCGGTGTTCGTGCTGCACCTGTACGACCGCGCCTTGCTCAACCGTGCCGCATTGCGCGTGGCCGGGTACACCAAGGACACGCCCAATCCACCGGGTGGCGAGATTGTGCGCGACAGCCACGGCAACCCTACCGGGATGCTGGTGGCCCGGCCCAATGCGATGATTCTGTATGCGACCCTGGCCAAGGGGCCGAAACTGCCGTTGGAATATCAGGTCAACTCCACCCGCCAGTTCATGCATGAACTCAATCGCCTGGGCCTGACCAGCGCCATCGACGCGGGCGGCGGTTTCCAGAACTACCCCGATGACTACGCGGTGATCGAGCAACTGGCCAAGGACGAACAGTTGACGGTGCGCATCGCCTACAACCTGTTCACCCAGAAGCCCAAGGAAGAACTCAGCGACTTCAAGAACTGGACCGGCAGCGTCAAGTTGCACCAGGGCGATGATTACCTGCGCCACAACGGGGCCGGCGAGATGCTGGTGTTCTCGGCCGCCGACTTCGAAGACTTCCTCGAACCGCGTCCCGACCTGCCGCAGACCATGGAACAGGAGCTGGAACCGGTGGTGCGCCACTTGGTCGAGCAGCGCTGGCCGTTCCGCCTGCACGCGACCTATAACGAATCCATCTCGCGCATGCTCGACGTCTTCGAGAAGGTCAACCGCGATATTCCGTTCAATGGCCTGCCGTGGTTCTTCGACCATGCCGAAACCATCACGCCGCAGAACATCGAACGTGTACGTGCCTTGGGTGGCGGTATCGCCATCCAGGACCGCATGGCGTTCCAGGGCGAATATTTTGTCGAGCGCTACGGCGCCAAGGCCGCCGAAGCCACGCCGCCGATCCAGCGCATGCTCGCCGAAGGCGTACCGGTAGGCGCGGGCACCGACGCCACGCGGGTGTCGAGCTACAACCCGTGGACCTCGCTGTACTGGATGGTCAGCGGCCGCACCGTCGGTGGCCTGGCGCTGCATGCCGAGGGCCTGCCGCGTCTGACCGCGTTGGAACTGTTCACCCATGGCAGCGCCTGGTTCTCGTCCGAGCAAGGCAAGAAGGGGCAGATCAAGGTCGGGCAATTGGCGGACGTCGCGGCGTTGTCCGCCGACTTTTTCAGCGTCGATGAAGAAGCCATCAAGTGGATCGAATCGGTGCTCACCGTCGTCGGCGGCAAGGTGGTGTACGGCGCCGGCGACTTCGAAGATTACGCACCGCCGCGCGTGCCGGTGCTGCCGGACTGGTCGCCGGTGGTCAAGGTGCCGGGCCACTGGCGCCCGGGTTCACCGTTGCAGGCCCAGGTCCACCAATGCAGCGGCCCCTGCGGCGTGCATTCCCACAGCCACGAAAAAGCGCGCCTTTCCAGCGTGCCGGTCAGCGACTTCCAGGGTTTCTGGGGTGCGTTCGGCTGCTCGTGCTTTGCATTCTGATTACCCAAACCCCCGTAAGGAGTTGAACCATGGCTAGCCCTCGTTTGAACAAAGATGACGCCGTTGTACTGTTGGTCGATCACCAGACCGGCCTGATCTCGCTGGTGCAGGATTTCTCGCCCAACGAATTCAAGAACAACGTACTGGCCCTGGCCGATGTGGCGAAGTTCTTCAAGTTGCCGACCATCCTCACCACCAGCTTCGAAAGCGGCCCCAACGGCCCGCTGGTTCCAGAGTTGAAAGAACTGTTCCCGGACGCGCCGTACATCGCCCGTCCTGGCCAGATCAACGCCTGGGACAACGAAGACTTCGTCAAGGCAGTGAAGGCGACCGGCCGCAAGCAGATCATCATTGCCGGTGTGGTGACGGACGTGTGCGTAGCGTTCCCGACCCTGTGCGCGCTGGAAGAAGGCTTTGAGGTATTCGTGGTCACCGATGCCTCCGGCACTTTCAACGAAACCGTGCAACAAGCGGCTTGGGCACGTATGACCGCCGCCGGTGCCCAACTGGTCAACTGGTTCGCCGTGGCCTGCGAGCTTCAGCGCGACTGGCGCAACGACATGGAAGGCCTGGCCAACCTGCTGTCGCCACGCATCCCCAACTACCGCAACCTGATGAACAGCTACTCGGCCTTCACCGCCAAGTAACCCATCCCCATCGTTCCCACGCTCCGCGTGGGAATGCCTCCCGTGTCGCTCCGCGTCACGACCTGCATTGCGGACGCGCAGCGTCCAAGGGCTGCATTCCCACGCAGCGCGTGGGAATGATCAGTCAGGGCGTGTTATAAACCCGGAAATGTCCACCGAGAAGCGACAATGAACCCCTTCGAAGACATGCGCCTGTTCTGCCAGGTCATGGAGTCCGGCAGCTTTACCGCCGCCGCCGAGCAATTGGGCCTGTCCAAACAATTTGTCAGCCGCCGCCTGATCCAGCTCGAAGACCGCCTCGGCGTGCGTCTGCTCAACCGCTCCACCCGCCGCCTCGACGTCACGCCGCTGGGCCAGAGCTACTACGAATCCGCCTTGCGCCTGCTCAGTGAAGTCGAGCAGGTGGAGCAGGGCATCGCCGGCCAGAACAGCGAACCACGCGGCACTATTCGCCTGAGTGCGCCCTTGTCATTTGCCATGGCGCACCTGGGTTGCCTGCTGCCGCTGTTCCTGCAACGTCACCCGCATGTCTCGGTGGAAGTCGACCTGAGCGACCGCCCCGTCGACCTGATCGGCGAGGGTTATGACCTCGTGTTGCGCATCGGCACCCTGGAGGATTCCACCCTGATCGCTCGGCGCATCGCCAGCGTGCAGCGTGTGTACTGCGCCAGCCCCGACTACCTGGCCGTGCGCGGTACGCCGCAAAAGCCCGAAGACCTGGCCGGCCACGATTGCCTGCCCTACGGCCATGGCCGCCAGGTGCAGTGGCGCTTCCAGGCCAAGGGCAAGTTGCAGTCGCTGAATGTCAGCGGGCGTATGCGCGTCAATAATGGCGAGCTGCTGCGCGACACAGCCATCGCCGGAATGGGCGTCACCTACCTGCCGACCTTTATCGTCGCCGATGCCTTGAAGGACGGGCGGCTGGTGACGCTGCTGGATGAGTACGCCCCCGACCCCCTGACTCTGTCGGCGGTGTACCCGCAGCACCGGCAAAGTTCGCGGCCGGTGCAGGCGCTGGTGGAGTTTCTACGCGAGCGCCTCGCCGGCGGTTGTTAATTGGCCCGGTTGTGGAGTGCTTGCTGAGCCAGGTAACGCTCCAGATTGGCCAGGAACGCGTCGGCGATCTCATGCTGGCTGCGCGTGGAAATCGCCGAGGTGTGCGGCGATAAGCGCACGCGCGGATGACTGTACAGCGGATGACCCTCCGGCAACGGCTCCGGTTCTGTCACATCCAGTGATGCCAGCCCAATCTGACCGTTATCCAGCGCTTCGAGCAGTGCCTCCTGATCCAGCAAACCACCCCGTGCGATGTTGATCAGGTGCAATCCCGGCTTGGCGCTCCCCAGGACCTCACGGTTGATGACATGTCGCGTGGCTTCGGTCAGCGGTGCGGCTACCACCAGGTGATCGGCGCGGGCGAACAGGTCATGGATATCCTTGGCGGTTTCCACGCCCGAACTGAACGGTGCCTGGCTTTGACGTAGCGCCACGACGTTGATCCCCAGGGCCAGGGCCTTTTGCGCCAGGCGTTCGCCAATCGCACCAAACCCCAGGATCCCCAACGTGGTGCCCTTGAGAGGACGCAGTGCGGTGAACTGCCACTGGGCATCCTTCACCCAGATATCCGGCAAGTGTTTGGCCGCAGCAAAGATTGCCGCCAGGGCGAACTCGGCGAGGTTATCGGCGGCGCTGCCGCGTGAGGTGGTCACCGGCGGGCCGTTGAACAGCCACTGGGGGTAGAAGTCGATACCCGAGGACACCAGGTGTACCCACTGAACGCCGTAAGGCCAGCCGGGCGGCGGGGTGTCGGGGGCGGTGTAGCCACGCACGTTGATCGGGCGCAGCAGCAGGACATTGGCCTGGGGCGGCAGGTCGCTGGGCACGCCGACCGGTACACCGATGACCTGGGCTTGCGGGTGCAGCGTGACCAGGCGCTGGCGGATCACGGCGTTGAAGTCTTCGTCCAGCTGGCTGGCGATAATCACCTGACTCATGCGCGTTCCTTCTGACGTTGTGCGAACACGGCTTTGCCGACGCCTTGCAGCACGGCGTCGTCCTGGGGGGTGTGGACGCGGCTGCACAGCACGTCGCGATAGTGCCGTTGCAGCGGGCTATGACGTGAAAGGCCGGGGTTGCCCGAGGCTTCGATGGCCAGCTCCACCGCACGGATCGCGTTGTGGGTCACCAGGTACTTCAACTGCGCCGCGTGAGTGGCCGGGGTGTGCCCTTCGGCCGCAGCGTCCAACAGGCTGCGGTTGGCGAACAGCAACGTGTCGATATGCCCGACGGTTTCCTGGAACCGTGGCAGGGTGGCCAGCGCCGCCCCAAGGTTGGATGGCTTGCGTTCTTCCAGCCAGGTAACCAGCCAATCCCGTGCGGCCTGGGCCACGGCGTCGTACACCGACGACAACAACACCGCCATCCACCGGAACCCTTCGCCATCCAGCTCGGGTTGCGGCGCGCTCCAGGGGCTGACGCTGACCGCGTGGTCCAACGGCACCAGCACGTTGTCGAACACCACTTCATGGCTGCAGGTGGCGCGCATGCCCAGGTGGTCCCAGGTGTCGATGATGCTCACGCCGGGGCTGTTTTTTGGCACCAGCCAGGCGCCCACCAGCGGGTCGGTATCGTCACTGCGCGCCCACACGCTGAACCAGCTCAGGCCATGGCTGCCGGTGGAGTAGATTTTGCGCCCGCTGATGCGCCAGCCGTCAGCGCTGCGTACCGCGGTGGTGGATGGCAGGCCGCCACGGGCCGGGGTGCCCAGGTCGGGTTCTACACGCAACGCATTGATCAGCGCGCCGTTGCGCACCGCCTCTTCTGCGACTTGGACACGCAGGTGCTGGGGCCAGGTCTTGCTGTCTTGCAGGCGTGTGTGTTGCAGGTATTGCATCACCAGAATCAACGCGGTGGAGGGCTCGCCCTTGGCTATCGCACTGATGGCCTTGCGCGCCTGGGGCAGGCTGGCGCCGCCACCGCCCAGGGATTTGGGCACGGTGAGGGCGACCAGGCCGTGCTCGTGCAACAGCTTGAAGTTGGCGTGGGGGAAGGCGCCGCTTTCATCAAACCGATGCGCAGTGCTGGCCAGCTCGGCGCTGAGACGCTCGAGCAGGGCATCGAAATGGGCGACTTCCACGGAACGCAAGGACGGTTGAGTCATGAGTCTGTACTCGCTTGAAATGGTTGTAGTGAGCGGGCTTGCCCCGCGCTGGGTGGCGTAGCCGCCCTAAATCCGGTCACCTCGGTATTCCTGAACCACCACGGCGTCCTTGTTGGGGCGGCTTTGCCCCCCAGCGCGGGGCAAGCCCGCTCACTACGAGGCTTCGGTGTAGCGGTTGGTTGGTACTTGCAGGCCCAGGTTGTCGCGCAATGTATGGCCGCTGTACTCGGTGCGGAACAACCCGCGTTGTTGCAGCACCGGCACCACCCATTCGGTGAAGGATTGCAAGCCGTCCGGCAGGAGCGAATTGATGATGAAGCCGTCGCTGGCACCGGCCTCGAACCAGGTCTGGATCGCATCGGCAACTTGCTCCGGAGTGCCGACGAAATCACGCTTGGGCCGTGAGAAGCGCAGCGCCACTTCGCGCAGGGTCAGGCCCTCGTCCCTGGCCCATTGCTTGATGCGGTCGGAGCCGCCTTTCTGGCTGTTGGAACCCAGGTCGCCGAGCTCCGGGAAGGCGGCGTCCAGCGGGTATTGGCTGAAATCGTGGTCGTTGAACGGGCGGCCGAGGGCGACGATGGCGTCTTCTACGGAGACCAGATCGACAGCCTGCTGATAGCGGCTTTCCACCTCGGCGGCATCGCGCCCGATGATCGGGCGGATGCCCGGCAGAATCGCCAGGCTGTCGGCATCGCGGCCAAAGCCTTCGGCGCGCCGCTTCAGATCCTGGGTATAGGCCAGGCCATCCTCGAGGCTCTCCACATGCACAAAAATCGCATCGGCATGCTGTGCGGCGAAGTTACGCCCGTCTTCCGAGGTGCCCGCCTGGAAAATCACCGGCTGGCCCTGGTTCGAGCGGGCGATGTTCAGCGGGCCTTTGACCGAGAAAAACTCGCCTTTATGGTTCAGCGCATGCAGCTTGCCTGGGGTGAAAAACTCGCCGCTGTGCTTGTCATAGACAAAGGCGTCATCTTCCCAGGAGTCCCACAGGCCCTTGACCACGTTGAGGTGTTCCTTGGCGATGCGGTAGCGCACGGCATGCGGCGGATGCTCGGCTTTGCCGAAGTTGTCGGCGGTGCCGCTGAGCCACGAGGTGACGACGTTCCAGCCGGCACGGCCGCCGCTGATATGGTCCAGGGAGGCAAACTGGCGCGCCACCTGGAAGGGCTCGGTGTAGCTGACGGTCACCGTCGCCACCAAACCGATATGGGTGGTCTGTGCCGCCAGTGCCGAGAGGAGGGTCAGCGGCTCGAAACGGTTGAGGTAATGCGGGCTGGATTTGGCATGAATGTGCAGGCTGTCGGCGATAAATACAAAGTCGAACCTGGCACGTTCTGCCAGCGCGGTCTGCTGCTGGTAGAAGCCGAAATTCGTACTGGCATTGGGTTGCGCCTGCGGGTGGCGCCATTCGCCCCAGCCGTGGCCGACACCATGGACCATGGCGCCCAGTTTCAAATGGCGTGGCTTGAATTGACGTGGCTTGCTCATGTGCGGCTCCTGGCTCAGCGCGAGGCTTGGGAAGTGGGGAAACGGGTGGCGTTGAAGCTCCTGTCGAACCCCTGGGAGACGTCGATGCGTCGGGGGAGCAGGCCCTCTTTCTGATAGGTATCGGCCGTGGCTTGCAGGCCACTGATCACCGAGTCGTCGATGGCGACCGGGCTCAGGTGCGTGTCTTTGGCCACTTCCACATGCACGGCCAACGGCAGGCCGGTGATTTTGGCCTGGGCGGCGGCGTATGCATCAGGGTGCGCGTTGGCCCAGGCATAGGCGCGGTCGACGCGAGCGACAAAGTCGTCCAGTTGTACACGCTTGTCGGCGATCGCCTGGCTGGTCGCCGCGAAGTACAGGTGATTGCTCAGCAACCGATTGCCGCTGACCAGCACGCGGGCCTGGCTTTGCGAGGTGACCACGGTGGTGTAGGGATCCCAGGTGGCCCAGGCGTCGACCGTACCGTTATCCAGCACCAGGCGGGACTCACTGGGCAGCAGGAAAATGAACTGCACATCCTGGGTGGTCAGGCCGGCACCGGCCAGGGCCTTGATCGCCAGGTAATGGCCGATGGAGCCTCGCCCGGTGACGATCTTCTTGCCCTTGAGGTCGGCCACCGTCTTGATCGGCGAGTCTTTGGGCACCAGCAGGGCAGTGGTGTTACGCCCTTCGGCGTGGATGATGCTGACCACCTTGAGCGACGCACCGGCCCCCAGGGCGAACACATACGGTGCATCGCCGAGCGCACCGACATCCACGGCGCCGGCATTCAGCGCTTCACCCAAAGGCGAGGCGGAGGGGAACTCCGACCATTGGATGGCGTAGGGCACATTGCGCGTTTCGCCGGAGGCTTCCAGGAGCGCCTTGATCGTGGATTTCTGGTTGGCAACACGCAGGGGTTGCAGGTCGGCGGCGGCGACTATGCCAGCCAGCCCCAGGGTCAAGGCGGTGCCCAGCAGCAGGCGTTTGAAGACGAGGGTCAAGACCATGGGATGCAGGCTCCAGGCAGATCAGAATAAGGGTTCGGCTACCTCCGCCTGGAGAAGGGGTCGGTGAGGAGTTAACGTTATTCCCATAAAAACCTGCTGTGAAGTTCTTTTTGGTTATATGTTAATTATTAAAAAAAGTGATTATTTGAGTTTGTAAATATTCTTAAAGTGCATTTATTGTCGGCACGCGTGGCGTGTCATGGAGGGAGGTGAGCCTTGCATGCGAGGATGCCCCGAAGCAGAATCCGAAGCTTTCCAGGGACTCGCACAATAAGGATATCCATGCCGTTGAACACGCTATTCATCGCTTCGCTGGGGCTTTTAGCGCTGGCGCAAACATCACTCGCCTGCGCGGAGAATGCCAATGGCAAGAACCTCTATTTCCAGAGGTGCGCCATGTGCCATGGCGCCGATATCAAGGGAACGGGGCCGCTGGCCAATAAAAGCACGCCGCCCACGCCCGATCTCACCACCCGCGCTTTCAAGAAGCGCCTCAGTGATTACCCGGGCGTTATCGTCGCGTCGGTCATCCTTCGCCCCAATGGCGACCTGATTCCCAGGACTTTGCGAGAGAACGGCGTCAAGATTGCGCCGTTCGCTTGGGGGGTTAAGGACTTTCGCGACTTGAATCAGTACATGACGGATGTGATTTCGAAAGCCCAGTGAGGGTGGGCTCAGATCACATAGAACCCATGGGTGCCGTCACGCGCCAATTGCGCCACCAGGCCGAACTCCCAATCCAGGTACGCCTGCATGGCTTCCTTGGGGTTGTCGGTGCCCTCATACGGTCGGCGATAGCGGTCGATACGCGGTGAGGCCAGGTGGGTTTCGCCTTCTTCCAGCGGCAGTTGCGCATTGATCCAGCCAGCGGTGCCGTCTTGCAGCAGGAACACTTGCTTGCCGGTGATGGCCTCGACTTCAGCCACTGCCAGGCGCGCCAATTGGCTGCTGCCACAGGTCAATACGTAGCGTTGGGCGCTGGGCACCTTGGCCAGGGCCTGGGGCAATTGTGCGCGCAGTACCCACCAGGCCCCCGGAATATGGCGTTTGACGTAGTTGGCGCTGGCGGTGAAATCCAGTACCACGGTATCGCCCTGGTCCAACCAGTCGGCGAGGGTGTGAGGGCTGATCAATTCGGCCTGGGGCGGCGCAGGTACGGGGGCGACCCACGCACCTTGTTCGCTGAGATCGGACGCTTGCACATCATCCAGCACATGCACCTCCCAGCCCATTTGAGCGAGCCAGGATGCAGACATATTGGCGCGCACGCCATCGTCATCCACCAGTACCAAACGCGCCCCGCGGACGCTGGCGACATGGTCGGTTTCCTGCACCAACTGGCCACCCGGCGTGGAGCGTGCGCCCGGTAGATGGCCGGCTTCGAATTCTTCCGGGGTACGTACATCGAACAGGTAAGTGGTGCGCGCGGGTTGCTGCTGCCAGCGGTGCAGGTCTGCCAAGGTGGCGCGGCCGACGCGAGCCTTGTCGGCGACGCGGCGTGCCGCCTGGGCTGCTGCCTGGCGATGCTCTTCGCTGGTCGGCGCAAAGCGGCGTGACTGCCCATGGGCAAGCTTCTGCCCGGCCAGGGTCCAGCCGATGGTGCCATTACGCAGGGCCGAGACCGGGTTGGCCACGCCGGCATTGATCAGCGACTGGGTGCCGATAATGCTGCGGGTGCGCCCGGCACAGTTGACGATGATGCGCGTGGCGGGATCGGGCGCCAACTCGCGGGCACGCAGTACCAGTTCGGCACCCGGTACGCTGATACCGGTGGGGATGCTCATGGTCTGGTATTCATCGAAGCGGCGTGCGTCGAGCACCACCACATCGGCCTGGCTGTTGAGCAGGGCCTGCACGTCTTCGGCGGCCAGCGACGGCGTATGGCGTTCGCTTTCCACCAGTTCGCCAAAGGCTTTGCTGGGCACGTTCACGTCGATAAACAACTCGCCACCGGCCCGGCGCCAACCGTCGAGGCCGCCGTCGAGCAGGCTGACCTGGGTGTAGCCCAGCGCAACCAGGCGCTCGGCGGCGCGGGCGGCCAGGCCTTCGCCATTGTCGTAGACGGTGACCGGGGTATCGCGCCGTGGAATACGCGAATACACCTCCAGCTCCAGTTTGGACAACGGGATATTCGCGGCGAACAACGGGTGGGCTTCGGCAAACGGCGCTTCTTCACGCACGTCGATCAGGGCGACTTCTTCACGGTCCGACAGGGCCTGGCGAATCCGGGCGAAGCTTGCAGTCGATACGGTGCTCATAGGGCAGGGCTCTTTTCTTTGGACAAATCCCAGATGTTCGGGAGGAAGGCGTTGGAGTAACCGGAGATAAACAGTTTCTCGCTGCCGTCGGGCTGGTACACCGCGCGGCGCACGGCACCGATGTTGGCGCCGTACACGTGAATGCTGATCGACACCTGGTCGCGGTAGGCGTTGCTGACCTGATGAATATCGCCGACCTTGGGCGACACCGCCTCGACCTGGCCTGGCACCAATTGAATCGGCTTGCCTGCGGGCTTCAGGCTGCCATCGGCGGCGCGTTCGAACCCCTGGGAATACTCAGCGCCGCGCAACATACCGATCAACCCCCACACCCGATGGTCATGAATCGGTGTACTTTGCCCCGGCCCCCATACAAAGCTGACGATGCTGAAGCGCTGGCGCGAATCGGCATGCAGCAAAAACTGCTGATAGCGCTCGGGGTCGGGTTGCGCGAAGTCATCAGGGAGCCAGTCATCATGGCTGACCAGGGATGCCAGAAGCTTGCCACCCCGGTGCAGCAAGTCGCCTTCGCGAGGGTGGCCGTCGATCAATTCCGCCAGGGCGCCTATGAAGGCTCTGAGTCTCTCGGGGTGCTTGGCCTGGGTCATGACAACTCCATCCTGTGGTCGCTGGTGATGGTTTTATATAAGCATAATATCTGAGCTTAATATGCTATTTATTAATGATTAGCTTATAGCTGAAGGTAATTTAGAACTGGTCCGAATAGCGTTAGACGTTATTGATTACAGCCTGGGCTATCCAGGCAACGCGCCTGCAACTATGCTTCCCACACATCTTAATGACGCTTCTCTATGTGCGGCCCAAATGAAAATTGACGATATCGATGCCTTTGTCGAAGTGATTCGTTGCCAGTCCATCAGCCACGCCGCCGAGTCGTTGCAACTGACCCAGCCGGCCATCACCCGCCGCGTGCAGAACTTCGAGCAGGCGCTGGGCGTGGAGCTGTTCGACCGCAACACCAAGCCACTCAAGCCTACGCTGATCGGCACCCGGGTTTATGAACAATGCCGGTTGATCCTGCGTGAGATGGATGCCCTGCGCGAACTGGTGGCCACCGACGCACCGCCCACCGGCGTGTTGCGCCTGGGCGTGCCGCAGACCCTCGGCGACGTGGTGTTGCTGGACGCGCTCAAGCAGTTGCGCAGCGACTACCCCGACCTGCGGGCCCAGGTCGCCACCGGCTGGGGTAGCCAGTTGGTCGGCAAGATCGAACGTGGCGAACTGGATGCCGCGGCCGCGTTGTTTCCGGCGGGCAAGATCTTCCCTGACAACATCGTCGGCGAGTCCATCGGCAAGATGGAGTTGGTGGTGGTGTGCGCCAAGGCCCAACTGCCGAAAAAGCCGGGCAAGTTGGCGGATGTGTACCAGAGCGGCTGGATTCTCAACCCTGATGGCTGTGGTTTTCGCGCCGGTTTGCAGCGCACCTTGTCCGACCAGGGCCTGGCGTTGCGGGTGAACCTGGAAACCTTCGGCACCGAGCTGCAACTGGGCCTGGTGGCGGATGGCCTGGGCTTGGGCCTGGTGCCGCGTCCCTTGTTGGAGCGCAGCGCTCACCGCGAGCAATTGGCGGTGATGCCACTCAAGGATTTCAAGCCGGTGATGGATCTGTGGCTGATCTATCCGCACTTCCTGGGCAACTTGCAGGGGCCGGTGGATGCGTTCGGCAAGTGGGTGGCGGCCTCGCTGCAGAAAATCCGAGCAGCGGCCTGATATGAAAAATAATAATAATTAGCTTAGATTAAAATGTGCTTTTTATTATTTTTCGGCATCCCCTAGGCTGCCTGGACGTCCTTAAGGCCATCCAGGAAGTTTGCCATGAGCAGCGTCACCTCTATCTCCAGCGTGTCCAACACGGTTCGTCAACGCGTGACTCCAGAAGAGTGGGAGGTACGCGTCAAGTTGGCCGCGGCCTATCGCCTGGCGGCGCTGTACAAGTGGACCGACCACATCTACACGCATTTCTCCGCCCGCGTGCCGGGGCCGGATGAGCATTTCCTGATCAATGCCTTCGGTTTGCTGTTCGATGAAATCAGCGCGTCTAACCTGGTCAAGGTCGACCTCGATGGCACCCTTGTCGACGACCCGACGGGGCTGGGCATCAACTACGCCGGCTACGTGATCCATAGCGCGATCCACGGCGCACGGCCGGATTTGCAGGCGGTGCTGCACACTCACACCCGCGACGGCATTGCGGTGTCGGCGCAAAAGAATGGCTTGCTGCCGATTTCCCAGCATTCCATCGCGTTCTCCGGGCGCGTGGCGTACCACGGATATGAAGGCGTGGCGCTGGACCTGGACGAGCGCGAGCGGCTGGTGGCGGACCTGGGCGACAAGAGTGTGATGATCTTGCGTAATCACGGGCTGCTGACGGCTGGCGTGAGTGTCGAGCATGCGTTCCAGCAACTGCAAAGCTTGGAGCGTGCGTGCAATATCCAGATCGCGGCGCAGGCGGCGGGGAATGAGGAACTGATATTTCCGCCCGCAGAGGTGGTGGCCAAGGTGGAGGAACAGGCCAAGGTGTTCAGCAACGGTGAAGGCCCGGGCGTGGCGAGGCATTGGAACGCGTTGATCCGGCAGTTGGAACGCAGCGATACCGACTACAAGAACTGATCTTTAAGCTAAGTGAATATCAAAATGTGGGAGGGGGCTTGCTCCCGATGGCGGTGTATCAGTCATACATCGGGTGACTGATACACCGCCATCGGGAACCAGCCCCTCCGGGCTTTATGTCTTACGCGACTTGCTGCGTTCGTTGCGCGACCAACTGACGGGTGAGGGGGATCAAGCGCTTGCCGTAGTCAATCGCATCATTGAGCGGATCAAACCCACGGATCAGGAACGTGGTAATGCCCAGATCGTAGTAATCCAGCAAGGCTTCGGCGACCTGTTCAGGCGTGCCCACCAACGCTGTCGAGTTCCCCTGCGCGCCGAGCAAACCGGCAATCCCGGTCCACAAGCGCTTGTCCAGTCGTGCCCCTTGTGCGGCCGCCGCCAGCAACCGACGGGAGCCTTCATTCGGGGGTTCGCGGCGTACAAAGCCAGTCTGCTCGGCCAACGCCGTGGCCTGCTGCAAGATGCTTTCGGCACGTGCCCAGGCGGCCTCTTCGGTTTCGGCGAGGATCGGCCGCAGCGACAGACTGAAGCGAATCGTGCGGCCGTACCTGGCCGCTTCCGCACGCACCTGGGCCACGGTCTCGCGCACCTGCTCGTAGGTTTCACCCCAGAGCGCATACACATCGGCATGTTTGCCCGCCACTGCGATCGCCGCCGCTGAAGAGCCGCCAAAGTACAACGGAATATGCGGCTGCTGCGGCGACTTCACCGAGGAGTGTGCGCCTTCGACCTGATAGTAGGTGCCGGCGAAATCAAAGGGTGTTTCGCTCGTCCATTCCTGGCGCACCACACTCAGGTATTCGTCGGTGCGCGCGTAGCGCTCATCTTTGCCGATATGGCTGCCGTCGGCACGCAGTTCGCGGTCGTCGCCGCCGGTGATGATATGCACGGCGGTGCGTCCGCCGTTGAATACATCCAGGGTGGCGAACTGGCGAGCGGCCAGTGTGGGTTGGGCAAAGCCCGGGCGATGGGCGATGAGGAACTGCAGCTTTCGAGTGACGCTGGCGGCATGGGAGGCAATCAGCGTGCTGTCCGGGCTGTTGGAATGGAAGGCCACCAGGGCGCGGTCGAACCCCGCCTCCTCGTGGGCGCGGGCCACGGTTTCGACATACTCGGGTTGCAGCACCGGGCCGCTGCGCGGGTGGATTTCGGAGGCGTGATGGCCGCCGATATAGCCGATGAATTCGATGCTCATGGTCACTCCTTGTTGGGTTGGGGTTCAACACCTCCACCGGGCAAGGGGTCGGTTATCCGGGTCAAAAGTAGGGCGGGGAGCGCGCCTTGTAAAATGCCGATTGGTTCTAACCTAATCATTAAAAAGTAGAATTACTCTTTATTGTATTTATCAGTAATTTGCATTTTATCGGTGTCAGGCAGGCGCATCCGCCAGCGCAATGCTCGGCTGCTCGGCATTGTCGCCGGCCCCCATGCGGTCGGCCAGGTAACGCGCCGGCGGCTGGCCCACGGCCTTGCGGAACATGGTGATAAAGCCACTGGCGTTTTCATAACCCAGGTCCAGCGCCACCGTTTGCACGCTGTCGCCCTTGGCCAGGCGTTGCAGGGACAGAATCACGTGCAACTGGCGGCGCCAGCGACCAAAACTCAAACCCAGTTCCTCCAGCAACAACCGCGTCATGCTGCGCTCGCTCATGCCGATGCGGATGGCCCATTGGCCGAGGCTGGATTTGTCGGCGGGATCAGCCAGCAGGCTGTCGGCCAGGCGGCGCAGCCTCACGTCCTGGGGCATGGGCAGGTGCAGGTCTTCGATGGGCGCTTCGGCCAGTTCGTCGAGCAATGTATTGATCAGGCGCCCCTGGGCACCGTCGACGTCGTACAGCGGCGGGAAACTCACCGCCTTGCTGATCAGCTCGTGCAACAGCCGCGACACCGCCAGGGTGCAGCACTGCTCAGGCAAGGCATGGGCGGCGTCGGGGTCGATCAACAGGCAATAGATCTGCGCTTCACCCGACCCGCGTGCCGCATGGAAGGTGCCGCCGGGAATCCACAGGGCGCACTGCGGCGGCACGATCCAGATACCCGCTTCGATCTCGCAGTGGATGACCCCGCGCAAGGTGTACATCAACTGGCCTTTGCGGTGGGCATGCTGCTGATGTTCCCAGGTGACCGAGGTGCTGCTGGCGCCCACTCCCACCACGGCGCGAGGGAAAATGTCGGCGTCCCTGGACATCGAAGGGTCGTGCATATCAAGGCGGTGGTGTCTCATGGCGGGCTTGGCACATTGGCTGAATTGCGAAATAGTTTGGCTATTCTGTGCAATGCCGTCCAGTGCCTGGCGCTCTATGATGAGAGTCACTCTCATTAAGGTGAGTTTTAAGGAGCAATGCCATGCGACTCGACAGTTCAACATTTCCCATCGTCAAAATCGTTTTCGATGCCCCCAACGATGGCGGGCCGGAGGATGCCTTCCTGGTTTTCGAAGGCCTGCTCGCCCGCCGGCAACCGTTCCTGCTGCTGCACGAAAAAGCCGTGGACGAGAACAACTATGCGCACTCCCACGAAGAGCGCAAGCTTGCGTCCCTCTGGATGAAGAAGAACAAGCCGGCGCTGCAGGCGTTCGTCAGAGGCATGATCCAGGTGGAACCCAGCGCGGCCAAGCGCCTGGCGCTCAAGCCGTTTACCGTGACATTCGGCAAGGCCTGGGGTTACCCGTTGCTGGTGGTGGAATCCAGGGACCGGGCCTGGGCGCTGGCGCGGGATGTGCTGGATGAAGAGGTGTCGGATGTGGCGCATTTTTGAGGGCATGCCGGCTGGCCTGTGGCGTGGGGGTAGCTCCCTTGCCACAGGCATTTCAGGTATTCTCCGCGCCCCGCTTATCACCGATTCCAAGAAAGATGACAGGACAAGACATGCAGGCGCTGCTGGAGTCGATTCTCGACGAAGTACGCCCACTGATCGGCCTCGGCAAAGTCGCCGACTACATCCCCGCGTTGGCCGACGTGCCCGCCAACCAACTCGGCATTGCGGTATACGGCAACGACGGCTCGGCCTACTGCGCCGGTGATGCCCACACCCTGTTCTCGGTACAGAGCATTTCCAAGGTCTTCAGCCTGGTCCAAGCCATCGATCACGGCGGTGAAACCATCTGGGAACGCCTGGGCCATGAGCCTTCCGGGCAACCGTTCAACTCGCTGGTACAGCTGGAATTCGAACGCGGCCGCCCACGCAACCCCTTTATTAATGCGGGTGCGCTGGTGATTTGCGACATCAACCAATCGCGGTTTGCCGTGCCGATTCTGTCGATGCGGGACTTTGTACGACGCCTGTCGGGCAACCCGCAGATCCTGGTCAACAGCATCGTCGCCGACTCCGAAGCCCAACACGGCGCCCGCAACGCGGCCATGGCCTACCTGATGAAATCCTTCGGCAACTTCCACAACGACGTGGACGCCGTGCTGCACAGTTACTTCAACTATTGCGCGCTGCAGATGAGCTGCCTGGATTTGGCCAAGGCATTCAGCTTCCTGGCCAACGAAGGTACCAGTGCCCACAGCGGCGAGCAGATCCTGACCGCACGCCAGACCAAGCAGGTCAACTCGATCATGGCCACCAGCGGGCTGTATGACGAGGCGGGTAACTTTGCTTATCGCGTGGGTTTGCCGGGCAAGAGCGGGGTGGGTGGCGGGATCGTCGCCGTCGTGCCGGGGCAGTTTACGGTGTGCGTATGGTCGCCGGAGTTGAATGCGGCGGGGAATTCGCTGGCGGGGATGAAGGCGCTGGAGTTGTTGAGTGAGCGGATTGGATGGTCGGTGTTTTGAGTCGTTGAGCTCGTTCCCACGCTCCGCGTGGGAACGCATCCCGTGACGCTCCGCGTCACCACTGCGCGTGATTCGAACCTCGCACTAACCGACGGGACGCGGAGCGTCCCAGGCGGCATTCCCACGCAGAGCGTGGGAACGATCATGTCGGTGTCGAGCTCGTCCCCACGCTCCGCGTGGGAACGCATCCCGTGACGCTCCGCGTCACCACTGCGTGTGATTCGAACCTCGCACTAACCGACGGGACGCGGAGCGTCCCAGGCGGCATTCCCACGCAGAGCGTGGGAACGATCATGTCGGTGTCGAGCTCGTCCCCACGCTCCGCGTGGGAACGCATCCCGTGACGCTCCGCGTCACCACTGCGTGTGATTCGAACCTCGCACTAACCGACGGGACGCGGAGCGTCCCAGGCGGCATTCCCACGCAGAGCGTGGGAACGATCATGTCGGTGTCGAGCTCGTCCCCACGCTCCGCGTGGGAACGCATCCCGTGACGCTCCGCGTCACCACTGCGTGTGATTCGAACCTCGCACTAACCGACGGGACGCGGAGCGTCCCAGGCGGCATTCCCACGCAGAGCGTGGGAACGATC
>NZ_JBNPJV010000063.1:0-30763 GCF_050312585.1 Pseudomonas sp. R19M | reverse complement strand
GACGCCACGGTGCTTCAGAAAGACCGAGGTGCCTGGGTTCAGGGCGGCTGCGCCACCCGGCGCGGGGCAAGCCCGCTCACTACAGATCGCCCACAGTTTGAACTCGATCGTCTGCAAGGCATACTGGCCACCTTCCGCATCACAGAACCCAACACCACCCCATGCGTATCCACGTCAGCTTCATCGACCGCGTCGGCATTACCCAGGAAGTCCTGGCCCTGCTCGGTGGGCGCAATCTCAACCTGGATGCGGTGGAAATGGTGCCGCCCAACGTCTACATCGACGCACCGACTCTCAGCGCCGAGGTGCTGGAAGAGCTGCGCGATGCGCTGTTCAGCGTGCAGGGGGTGCAAGCGGTGACGGTGGTGGATATCCTCCCCGGCCAGCGTCGCCACCTGCAGCTCGACGCCCTGCTGGCCGCCATGACCGACCCGGTATTGGCCCTGGACAGTGCCGGCAAGATCCTGCTGGCCAACCCGGCACTGATCGCCTTGTATGGTCGCGAACCCGCCGGGGAAAGCATCAGCGAGCTGTTCAACGACCCGGCACTGCTGGAGACCTTGCTGGAACAGGGCTTTCGTTTGCCCCTGCGCGAGATCAGCGTCAACGGCCAGACCCTGCTGCTGGACGCCACGCCGATCACCGACGCCGGCGCCCTGCTGACGCTCTACCCACCCAACCGCATCGGTGAACAGCTGTCGGCCTTGCACCACGACCATGCCGAAGGTTTTGATGCGCTGCTGGGCGAGTCTGCGGTGATCCGCACCCTCAAGGCGCGCGCGCAGCGGGTGGCCGCCCTGGATGCACCGCTGTTGATCCAGGGCGAAACCGGCACCGGCAAAGAGTTGGTGGCGCGGGCCTGCCATGCGAGCAGTGCGCGGCACAGCGCGCCGTTCTTGGCCTTGAACTGCGCGGCACTGCCGGAGAACCTCGCCGAGAGTGAGTTGTTCGGCTACGCCCCGGGCGCCTTCACCGGTGCCCAGCGCGGCGGCAAGCCGGGGCTGATGGAACTGGCCAACCAGGGCACGGTGTTCCTGGATGAGATCGGCGAGATGTCGCCGTATTTGCAGGCCAAGTTGCTGCGGTTTCTCAACGATGGCAGTTTCCGTCGTGTGGGCGGCGACCGTGAAGTGCGGGTCAACGTGCGCATCCTCAGCGCCACCCACCGTGACTTGGAGAAGATGGTCAGCGAAGGCACCTTTCGCGAAGACCTGTTTTATCGACTCAATGTGCTCAACGTCGAAGTGCCGCCATTGCGCGAACGCGGCCAGGACATCCTGCTGCTCGCCCGCTATTTCATGCAGCAGGCTTGCGCGCAGATCCAGCGCCCGGTGTGCCGCCTGGCGCCCGGCACCTACCCGGCGTTGCTCGGCAACCGCTGGCCGGGCAATGTGCGCCAACTGCAAAACGTGATCTTCCGCGCCGCCGCCATCTGCGAAAGCAGCCTGGTGGACATCGGCGACCTGGACATCGCCGGCACGTCGGTAGCACGCCAGAGCGACGGCGAAGTCGACAGCCTGGAACAGGCCGTGGAAGACTTCGAGCGCAACCTGCTGGAGACGCTCTACACCAGCTACCCCTCGACCCGCCAACTGGCGAGCCGCCTGCAGACCTCCCACACGGCCATCGCCCATCGCCTGCGTAAATACGGCATCCCCAACAAACCCTGACTGAACAGCGATCCAATTGTGGGAGGGGGCTTGCTCCCGATAGCGGTGTATCAGCCAACACATGAGGTGTCTGATTTGCCGCCATCGGGAGAAAGCCCCATCCCACAGGTGAGTGCACTGCAAATTAGGTCCAGGAACGACATCGGCTGTACTGAAAGCGCTACAGCGTAACGATATCGCTACAACCCTGTTTTTTGCGCGCCATGCAAGGCTTTGATCCGCATAGGCTTTTTTCGCAGGTCGCGCTGTAGCGAAATCGCTACAGCCAAAACGCATAGCGCTATAACTATTTTTAATAACTGACTGTTTTATAACGGTTTTATAAGATTGGCCGCAATATTGCTAAGCAACTCCCCATTATTCCAATCCCGTCCACCAGACGAATCTGGCCCTGAGGAGTTTCCATGAGCGAGTTGCGTTTCACTGAAGATCACGAATGGCTGCGCGCCGAAGCTGACGGCAGCGTCACCGTGGGTATCACCGCTTTTGCGCAGAATGCGCTGGGTGACGTGGTTTTCGTGCAACTGCCGGAGTTGCAGAGCTACGACAAGGGTGCCGAAGCGTCCACCGTGGAATCGGTAAAAGCCGCCAGCGGTGTGTACATGCCGCTGACCGGCGAAGTGCTGGCAGTGAACGAAGCCTTGAGCGACAGCCCGGAACTGGTCAACGAAGACCCGATGGGCGAAGGCTGGTTCTTCCGCTTCAAACCGGCTGATGCCGGTGCACTGGCTAAGCTGTTGGATCAGGATGCGTACGACCGCCTGATCAAAGCCAACGCTGACGCTTGAGGAGCCCGCCATGACGATCAATCTCAGCACCGCCAACGAATTCATTGCCCGCCACATCGGCCCGCGCCAGGCGGATGAGCAGCAAATGCTCGCCAGCCTGGGTTTCGATTCCCTGGAAGCCCTGAGCGCCAGCGTGATCCCGGAAAGCATCAAGGGCACCAGCGTGCTCGGCCTGGAAGATGGCCTAAGCGAGGCCGAGGCCCTGGCCAAGATCAAGGCCATCGCCGGCAAGAACCAGCTGTTCAAGACCTACATCGGCCAGGGTTACTACAACTGCCACACCCCCTCGCCGATCCTGCGCAACCTTCTGGAAAACCCGGCCTGGTACACCGCCTACACCCCCTACCAGCCGGAAATTTCCCAAGGCCGCCTGGAAGCGCTGCTGAACTTCCAGACCTTGATCAGCGACCTCACCGGCCTGCCGATCGCCAACGCTTCCCTGCTCGACGAAGCCACCGCTGCCGCCGAAGCCATGACCTTCTGCAAGCGCCTGAGCAAGAACAAGGGCAGCAATGCCTTCTTTGCCTCGGTGCACAGCCATCCACAAACCCTCGACGTGCTGCGTACGCGTGCCGAGCCGCTGGGCATTGACGTGGTGGTGGGCGATGAGCGCGAACTGACCGACGTCAGCCCGTTCTTCGGCGCCCTGCTGCAATACCCGGCCAGTAACGGTGACGTGTTCGACTACCGTGAGCTGACCGAGCGCTTCCACGCCGCCAACGCCCTGGTGGCCGTGGCGGCTGACCTGCTGGCCCTGACGCTGCTGACCCCACCGGGTGAGTTCGGCGCAGACGTGGCGATCGGCAGCGCACAGCGCTTCGGCGTCCCCCTGGGCTTTGGTGGCCCGCACGCGGCGTACTTCTCCACCAAGGATGCGTTCAAGCGCGATATGCCGGGGCGTCTGGTCGGCGTGTCCGTGGACCGTTTCGGCAAGCCGGCACTGCGCCTGGCCATGCAAACCCGCGAGCAACACATCCGCCGCGAAAAGGCCACCAGCAACATCTGCACCGCCCAAGTGCTGCTGGCCAACATCGCCAGTATGTACGCCGTGTACCACGGTCCAAAAGGCCTGACCCAGATCGCGCAGCGCGTCCACCAGTTGACCGCGATCCTGGCCAAGGGCCTGACCGCCCTGGGCCAACAGGTCGAACAAGCGAATTTCTTCGACACCCTGACCCTCAACACCGGCGCCAACACCGCAGCCCTGCACGACAAGGCCCGCGCCCAGCGCATCAACCTGCGTGTGGTGGATGCCGAGCGTCTGGGAGTCTCGGTGGATGAAACCACCACCCAGGCCGATATCGAAACCCTGTGGGCGATCTTCGCCGACGGCAAAGCCTTGCCGGACTTCAACGCCAGCGTTGAAAGCAGTCTGCCGGCCGCCCTGCTGCGCCAGTCACCGATCCTCAGCCACCCGGTGTTCAACCGCTATCACTCGGAAACCGAGCTGATGCGCTACCTGCGCAAGCTGGCCGACAAGGACCTGGCACTGGATCGCACCATGATCCCGCTGGGCTCGTGCACCATGAAGCTCAATGCCGCCAGCGAAATGATCCCGGTGACCTGGGCCGAATTCGGTGCCTTGCACCCCTTCGCCCCGGCCGAACAAAGCGCCGGCTACCAGCAACTGACGTCCGAGCTGGAAGCCATGCTCTGCGCAGCCACCGGCTACGACGCGATTTCGCTGCAACCGAACGCCGGTTCCCAGGGTGAATACGCTGGCCTGCTGGCCATCCGTGCCTATCACCAAAGCCGTGGCGAAGAGCGCCGCGACATCTGCCTGATCCCCTCGTCGGCCCACGGCACCAACCCCGCGACCGCCAACATGGCCGGCATGCGCGTGGTCGTCACCGCGTGCGACGCGCGTGGCAACGTGGATATCGAAGACCTGCGGGCCAAGGCCATCGAGCATCGCGACCACCTCGCCGCGCTGATGATCACCTACCCGTCTACCCACGGCGTGTTCGAAGAAGGCATCCGCGAGATCTGCGGCATCATTCATGACAACGGCGGCCAGGTGTACATCGACGGCGCCAACATGAATGCCATGGTCGGGCTGTGCGCGCCGGGCAAGTTCGGCGGCGACGTGTCCCACCTGAACCTGCATAAAACCTTCTGCATCCCCCATGGCGGTGGCGGCCCGGGCGTCGGCCCGATTGGCGTGAAATCCCACCTGACGCCATTCCTGCCGGGCCATGCGGCCATGGAACGCAAGGAAGGCGCGGTGTGCGCGGCGCCGTTCGGCAGCGCGAGCATTTTGCCGATCACCTGGATGTACATCAGCATGATGGGCGGCGCGGGCCTCAAGCGCGCTTCGCAGTTGGCGATCCTCAACGCCAACTACATTTCCCGTCGCCTGGAAGAGCACTACCCAGTGCTGTACACCGGCAGCAACGGCCTGGTCGCGCATGAATGCATCCTGGATCTGCGCCCGCTGAAAGACAGCAGCGGCATCAGCGTGGACGACGTGGCCAAGCGCCTGATCGACTTCGGCTTCCACGCGCCGACCATGTCGTTCCCGGTCGCCGGGACCTTGATGATCGAGCCGACCGAAAGTGAATCCAAGGAAGAACTGGATCGCTTCTGCAACGCGATGATCGCCATCCGTGAAGAAATTCGCGCGGTGGAAAACGGTACCCTCGACAAGGACGACAACCCGCTCAAGAACGCGCCGCACACCGCGGCGGAACTGGTGGGTGAATGGTCGCATCCGTACAGCCGTGAACAAGCGGTGTACCCGGTGGCGTCGTTGATCGAAGGCAAGTACTGGCCACCGGTGGGTCGTGTGGACAACGTGTTTGGCGACCGTAACCTGGTGTGTGCGTGCCCTTCGATCGAGAGCTACGCATAACCGAAAGGTCAACTCGGTCCCCTGTGGGAGGGGGCTTGCTCCCGATAGCGGTGGGTCAGCTACAGATAAGCTGGCTGAACCACTGCAATCGGGAGCAAGCCCCCTCCCACACTGACCCAGCCAAATAATAAGAAACCGGAGAACAACCATGTCCCTCAGCGTGTTCGACCTGTTCAAGATTGGCATCGGCCCCTCCAGTTCCCACACCGTCGGCCCGATGCGCGCCGCCGCTCGCTTTGTCGAGGGGCTCAAGCGTGACAACCTGCTGAGTGCCACCGCCTGCGTCAAGGTGGAACTCTATGGCTCCCTCGGCGCCACCGGCAAAGGCCACGGCAGCGACAAGGCCGTGCTGCTGGGCCTGGAAGGCGAACACCCGGATACCGTGAATACCGACACCGTGGCTGCCCGCCTGGCCCACATGCGCCAAGATGGCCGCCTGAATCTGCTCGGTGAACACAGCATTGTGTTCAACGAGAAAGAACACTTGGCGATGATTCGCAAACCCCTCGCCTACCACCCCAACGGCATGATCTTTCGCGCCTTCGACGCCGCCGGCATCCAGATCCGCAGCCGCGAGTACTACTCGGTCGGTGGTGGTTTCGTGGTGGATGAAGACGCGGCCGGCGCCGACCGGATTGTCGAAGACGCCACGGCCCTGACCTTCCCGTTCAAGAACGCCAAGGAGTTGCTGGGCCATTGCACCACCTATGGGTTGTCCATCAGCCAGGTGATGTTGACCAACGAAAGTGCCTGGCGGCCCGAAGTGCAAACCCGCGTCGGCCTGCTGAAGATCTGGCAGGTGATGCAGGACTGCGTGGACGCCGGTTGTCGCAACGAAGGGATTTTGCCCGGTGGCTTGAAGGTCAAGCGCCGTGCGGCCGCCCTGCACCGGCAGTTGTGCAAGAACCCGGAGTCCTCGCTGCGCGACCCACTGTCGGTGCTCGACTGGGTCAACCTCTACGCCTTGGCGGTCAACGAAGAAAACGCCAACGGCGGGCGCGTGGTCACGGCGCCCACCAATGGTGCAGCCGGGATCGTGCCGGCGGTGCTGCATTACTACATGCGCTTTATTCCGGGCGCGAATGAAGATGGCGTGGTGCGCTTTCTGCTCACCGCCGCCGCCATCGGCATTTTGTACAAGGAAAACGCCTCGATCTCAGGCGCCGAAGTCGGTTGCCAAGGCGAGGTCGGCGTGGCCTGTTCCATGGCGGCCGGCGCGTTGTGCGAGGTATTGGGCGGCACGGTATCCCAGGTAGAAAACGCCGCCGAGATCGGGATGGAGCACAACCTCGGCCTGACCTGCGACCCGATTGGCGGGCTGGTGCAGGTGCCCTGTATCGAGCGCAACGCGATGGGCTCGGTCAAGGCGATCAATGCCGTGCGCATGGCTTTGCGTGGCGATGGGCAGCACTTTGTGTCCCTCGACAAGGTGATCCGCACCATGCGCCAGACCGGCGCCGACATGAAAAGCAAATACAAGGAAACCGCCCGTGGCGGTTTAGCCGTCAACATTATCGAGTGCTGACGCCCCACGGCGCGCCGGCACGTTTTTCAGGAGCTGAATATGTCCACCGAAACCCTGTTGAAAACCCCACTGCATGCGCTGCACATCGAACTCGGCGCACGCATGGTGCCCTTCGCCGGCTACGACATGCCGGTACAGTACCCGTTGGGCGTGATGAAGGAGCACCTGCACACCCGTGAACAGGCCGGGTTGTTCGACGTGTCCCACATGGGCCAGATCCGCCTCACCGGCGCCAATGCCGCCAAAGCCCTGGAAACCCTGGTACCGGTCGACATCATCGACCTGCCGTTCGGCATGCAACGCTACGCGATGTTCACCAATGAGCAAGGCGGCATCCTCGACGACCTGATGGTGGCCAACCTGGGTAACGACGAACTGTTCCTGGTGGTCAACGCCGCCTGCAAGGACCAGGACCTGGCGCACCTGCGCAAGCATATCGGCGAGCAGTGCAGCATCGAGCCGCTGTTCGAAGAACGCGCCCTGCTGGCCCTGCAAGGCCCGGCGGCAGTGAAGGTGTTGGCGCGCCTGGCGCCGCAGGTCACCCAGATGACTTTCATGCAGTTCGCCAGCCTGCGCCTGCTGGGCGTGGACTGCTATGTCAGCCGCTCCGGCTACACCGGTGAAGACGGCTTCGAAATCTCGGTGCCGGCCGCCAACGCTGAAAGCCTGGCCCGCAGCCTGCTGGCCGAAACCGAAGTACAGCCCATCGGCCTGGGTGCCCGCGACTCGCTGCGCCTGGAAGCCGGCCTGTGCCTGTATGGCCATGACATGAACACTGACACCACGCCGATCGAAGCGAGCCTGTTGTGGGCGATCTCCAAGGCTCGTCGGGCCGACGGCGCACGTGCCGGTGGGTTCCCCGGCGCAGATCGCATCTTCACCCAGCAGCAAACCGGCGTGAGCCGCAAGCGCGTTGGCCTGCTGCCCCAGGAGCGCACACCGGTGCGTGAAGGTGCGGAAATCGTCGACGCCCACGGCACCGTGATCGGCAGCGTGTGCAGCGGTGGCTTTGGTCCAAGTTTGGGCGGCCCACTGGCCATGGGTTACCTGGACAGCACACACACCGCACTGGACACCGAAGTCTCTGCGTTGGTGCGTGGGAAAAAGGTGCCACTTCGTGTAAGTAAAATGCCATTTGTGCCACAACGTTACTATCGTGGCTGAGTGACTGTTCCTATAAGTAACGCGGTTGCGTTAACGTGCACTAAACTGTAACGCAACCGCCATAAAACAGTGCATTGACGATAGTCAATGCACTAGAAGTAAACCTATAACAAGTGATCCTTTCTATCGAATAAGCCAACCGGGCACTGTTGACCAAAGTGTCATGAAGCCAAGCAAAACCTGGGCTTTTGGCGGGGCTTGTATTTTCTGTCTTAGTTGGCGTAGAGTTTGGTTACTGTGTTTGCATGGGTCGCTTTGAACCTGGACCTGGGCAGTAGCCAAAGTTTGCTACAACCCGTTCGACGTCTCTTACTTTCCTGCAACTCAGCCCAGTACTCTTTCATGTGAAAGGGGCTGTCATTAATTTTTAGCGTCAAAGGAAAGAAGAAAATGTCAGATCGTCAGAGCGGCACCGTCAAGTGGTTTAACGACGAAAAAGGGTTTGGTTTTATCACTCCAGAAAGCGGTCCGGATCTGTTCGTGCATTTCCGCGCTATCCAGGGCAACGGCTTCAAGAGCCTGAAAGAAGGCCAGAAAGTCACCTTCAAAGCCGTGCAGGGCCAGAAAGGCATGCAGGCTGATGAAGTACAAGCAGAAGGCTGATCCTTCCTGCGACAAAAAGCCCCTGATGGTGACATCAGGGGCTTTTTTATGCGCGTTTGTTCGTAGAATGGCTTTTTTATCTTGAGAGCCCTGCCATGTCCAAACCCCTGCTGAGTCCCCAAGGCGAATTCCCCGCCGTTGGCCTGGGCCGTCGACTGGCAGCAATGTTCTATGACTTCCTGCTGTGCACCGCCCTGCTGATCGTTACGGCGTTTATCTACAAGCTGGTGTGGATCGCCTTTATCGGCGAAGCCAGGATGCGCACCCTCACCGAGTCCGGGGCACTGGACGGTGACCCGTTGCTGTCGACCCTTCTGTTCTTTGTGCTGTTTGGGTTCTTCGCCAAGTTCTGGACCCATTCGGGGCAAACCCTGGGCATGCAGGTGTGGGGCGTGCGCGTACAGAACGCCGACGGCTCACGCATCAGCCTGTGGCAGGCGCTGCTGCGCTTTGTGGTCGCGATTGCGTCGTGGTTGTGCGTGGGGTTGGGGTTTGCCTGGTCGCTGTTCGACAAGCGTAAACGCAGCTGGCACGACATCTATTCGGATACGCAGTTGGTGCGAATCCCGAAGCAAAAGAAATAATCCCAGGGACACCTATCAACTGTGGGAGGGGCAAGTCCCCTCCCACAGTTTGACCCGACTCAAGTCAGGCGTTACCGGCCAGTTTGAGACGCGCCGCCTGGGTGAAATCCAGCATGCGCTTGAGCGGCCGCACGGCCTGCGGGATCACCGAAGGCTCGACGAAGATCTCATTGCTGCCCTCACGCAGGCATTGCAGCGTGCGTTCCAGCGTGTTCATCGCCATCCAGGGGCAGTGTGCGCAACTACGGCACGCGGCACCGTTGCCGGCGGTAGGCGCTTCGACAAAGACCTTGTCCGGGCACAGCTGCTGCATCTTGTAGAAGATGCCGCGGTCGGTGGCGACGATAAAGGTCTTGTTCGGCAAACGCTGGGCAGCGGCAATCAGTTGGCTGGTCGACCCCACGGCGTCGGCCAGTTCGATCACCGACGTCGGCGACTCCGGGTGCACCAGGATGGCGGCATCCGGGTACAACGCCTTCATGTCCTCCAATTGCTTGGACTTGAACTCTTCGTGGACGATGCAGGCACCGTCCCACAGCAGCATGTCGGCCCCGGTCTGGCGCTGGATGTAGGTGCCCAGGTGCTTGTCCGGCCCCCAGATGATCGTCTCGCCGTTGTCCATCAGGCTTTCGACGATTTCCAGCGCGCAACTTGAAGTCACGACCCAGTCTGCCCGGGCCTTGACCGCCGCCGAGGTGTTGGCATACACCACCACGGTGCGCTCGGGATGCTGATCGCAGAACGCCGAAAACTCATCCACCGGGCAGCCCAGGTCCAGGGAGCACGTGGCTTCCAGGGTCGGCATGAGAATGCGTTTTTCAGGCGTGAGGATTTTCGCGGTCTCGCCCATGAAACGCACACCGGCGACCAGTACGGTCTTGGCCGGGTGAGCGGCGCCGAAGCGGGCCATTTCCAGGGAATCGGAAACGCAGCCACCGGTTTCTTCGGCCAGGGCCTGAATCACCGGGTCACAATAGAAGTGGGCAACCAGCACCGCGTCTTGGGCTTTAAGCTCAGCGGCGATGGCGGTTCGCAGGCTCGCCTCTTCATCGGCGCTAAGGGCCTTGGGCTGCTTGGCGTCGAGGTGGGCTTGAACCAGTAGGCGTTCGGAAATTTGCGTCATGTTCGCAAGACCTGCAGGCGCAGTTGCGCGAAAGTCGAGTGTACCACCGGCTCTGGAGCCCTTCGGGCACCGCCGGACGAAGTGATTGTATTCATCAAGCACGGGTGAAGCTGCGCAAGGCTACAGAATATCCAATGGATTCAAAAGCCTAATCTGGCTTTCTAAAGGCGCGCCTGTCGGGCAATAACGGCGGGGCCGTCCTGCAGCAGAATCGAGTCTTGCAGACTGGCCGGGATTTCCTGGGATTTTTTGCCGGCCTGGGCCGCATGCTCAAGCAGCGCCAGGTAATCGCGCCTGGGCGAACCTCCGAAATTGACAGCGCGGGCGGCAACATTGACGCAAAAGAGCCATGTCCAAACTGGCTGATTGCCGTAGCCCCTGCTCAGAAGCGGCAAGCAGTGGGTCAGCACACTGCCGATAAACGCGGCGATTAAGATGATTCAACGCAACAATCAAAACCACCCCGCAAGCTACTTCCCGCCAGACTCTCCCGAGAACAAAGACCAAAAAGGCATAAACCCAGCCTGAGCGCACCAAAACCGTGCGATTTTTTACTAAATAACGCGGCATTACTCACGTTTTTTGCAATAAATCCTACAACCCATGTAACAATTCGTTTAATGATGGCTCAAGTATGGCAAGTCCCCCGGCTTCACGATTTGGCTCAGGGGCATCGTTTGTGTGATTACGTTAAGGAAGTCGAGTGCCGAGTCAGCCCTCAACCGAACGCCTGTGGGGTATCCAGAAACTGGGCATCGCCCTGCTCTGCCTGTACGCGCTACCGGCAGGTGCCGCCGATGGGCCGCAGCCCGATCTGGAAGCCCTGCGTTTGCAGCAACAACAACAGCGCGATCTGCAGCAATTACAACTGGAGCAGCGCCAGCGCCAACTGCAACGCGGCAGTTTCGCTCCCGCCGTGGCCACGCCGGCCTTGCCTGCGACCGCCAAAGATGAGCGTTGCTGGCCCCTGAGCGGCACGCGCCTGGCTGGTGTCACCTTGTTCAGCAAGGCGCAGTTGAACAAACGCATCGAACCCTACGTGGCCCCCTGCATGGGCGTCGCCCAGATCAACCGCCTGTTGGCCGAGATTACCCGCCTGTATGTCGACGCCGGCTACATCGCCAGTCGTCCGTACCTGGTCAGTAAGCCGACCGCCGGCCAGCCGCTGGCTATTCACGTCGAAGAAGGCTACCTCGAAGCCATCGAGCTGGCTGACCAGAGCCTGCCGGTGTCGCTGGGCGGAGCGTTCCCCGGCATGCTGGGCAAGCCGCTGAACCTGCGCGACCTGGAACAGGGCCTGGACCAACTCAACCGCCTGCGCTCGGTCGACCTCACCGCCGACATCGCACCAGGCGGCGCGCCCGGCGCCTCGCGCATCCTCCTGCGCCCACGCAGCAGCGCCTCGCGCTGGGCGCTGGGGCTTGGGCTGGATAACCTCGGCAGCGCCGGCACCGGGCGCGATCGCAACGCCGTCAACCTGAACCTGGACAGCCCACTGGAGCTCAACGACTCGCTCAACCTGAGCTTCAGCGACACCCTCAACCATGGCCCGCGCTACAGCCGCAGCCACAGTCTGTTTTATTCGATCCCCTACGGGTACTGGACCTACAGCCTGTTCGCCAGCCATGTCGAATACCGCTCGCCCTATACCGTCGGCCGCACGACGCTCTACAACGGCGGCCGCACCGATCAGGTCAGCCTGCGCAGCGACCGGGTGTTGTGGCGCGACCAAGGCCATCAACTCAGCGCCAACCTGCAATTGGCCTACAAGGACGTCGACAGCTACCTGCAAAAAGCCCACCTGGAGATTCAGAGCCCCACGCTGACCGTGGCCCAGGCCGGGGTGAACCTGTTCTGGCTCAACAGTGCCGTGTGGAACCTCGACGTCAATTACGCCCAGGGCCTGACCTGGTTCGGCGCTGATCGTGACGCTGACTCAACACAGAAGAATCTGCCCAAGGCGCAATTTCACAAGTACCGCGCCAACCTGACTCAATGGCGCAACGGCCAATGGGTCGGGCAACCGTGGCAGTGGCAGAGCCAGTTATCCGCGCAATACAGCCCCGACGCGTTGCCCGCTATTGAACAACTGCTGGGCACCGACGATTCGGCGGTACGTGGCTATCGCGAAAACAGTGCGTCCGGCGCCATCGGCGCGCTGTGGCGCAACACCCTGAGCCTGCCGCTCAACAACAATCTTCCAGTGAAGATCACCCCACGACTTGGCCTCGACAACGGCTGGGTCAAGCGTGAACACGGTGCCCCGGGCCAACGCCTGAGCGGTGCCAGTGCCGGGCTCAACCTGAGCTGGAAGAACGTACAGCTCGACTTCGATTACCAACGCAGCCTCAACACACCCGCAGGTTTCGGCCAGGAGCCCGAAGTCTGGCTGACACGCCTCAGCCTGCAGATTTAACCCGGATCAGCCTGAAACAACCGCTGCACCTGACCACCACAGTGACGTTGCAACGAACAACGCACGTTGCGGATCAGTCAACACAGAGCGAAATTTTATATGCCCAATGACACCCCCGCGTTTCACCTCTCACCCCAGGGCAAACTGCGCTGGGCCATCGCCAGCCTGTTCCTGCTGCCCCAACTGGTACTGGCCGGTGGCGTGATCGTCGCCGAAGGGCCCGGCGGTACGCCGCAGCTGCAAAACCAGGGCGGTGTGCCGATCGTCAACATCGTCGCGCCGAATGCTGGCGGCCTGTCGCATAACCAGTTCCTGGACTACAACGTCGACCGCCAGGGCCTGGTATTGAACAATGCCTTACAGGCCGGCCAATCCCAGCTCGCCGGGCAGTTGGCGGCCAACCCGCAGTTCCAGGGCCAGGCGGCCAGTGTGATCCTCAATGAAGTGATCAGCCGCAACGCCTCGAACCTCAACGGCGCCCAGGAGATTTTCGGCCACGCCGCCGATTACGTGCTGGCCAACCCGAACGGTATTTCCGTGAATGGCGGCAGTTTCATCAACACCCCGAATGCCAACCTGGTGGTGGGCCACCCAGAACTCAACGACGGCAAACTGCAAGCCTTGAGCACCCGCGACGCCCACGGCCAACTGACGGTGCGCGGCCAGGGCCTGCAAAACCGCGAAGGCTCGATCAACCTGATCGCGCCGCGCATTGACAGCGATGGTCGCCTCAGCGCCCGTGACCAATTGAACCTGACGGTCGGCCGCAACCAGGTCGACTTCGCCAGTGGGCAAGTTCGCCAGGTGGACCCGGCCGGCAAGGCCCAGGACCAGCGTATCGACGCCAGCCTGTTCGGTGCGATGCAGGCCGGGCGCATCAACATCATCAGCACCGCCGAAGGCGCGGGCGTGCGTGTGGGTGCGGTGCAAGTGCAAGGCCGCGACGGTGTGAAGATCAGCTCGGCCGGCGACCTCGATATCAGCGGGCAGGTCCACGCCAACAGCCTCGACGCTACACGTGCCGGCGTGCAGAGTCATCAGGGCGATGTGGACGTGCAGGCGACCCGGGACTTGAGCCTGGCCGCCGCCGATGTCGGCGGGCGTAATGTCAAACTCGATGCCGGACGCAACCTGACCCTCAGCAGCCTGGAAAGCCGCAAGCTCCAGCAAAAGCGTGAGCAGTGGAACAACAGCAATTTCCTGTTCACCTACGAAACCTACGACCGCACCACCACCGACAACGACTCGCGCCAGCACGGCAATAACGTCGTCGCCCAGCAGGATGTGGCGCTGTCGTCCGGCGCCACCACCCAGATCAACGCCAGCCATGTGAACGCGGGGGCGGACTTGCGCGTCAACAGCGGCGCCGACCTGCAGGTGAATGCCGCCACCGAAACCCATGAAACCACCGATCAAGGCAAGCATCGCAAGCACCTGTGGACAGCCAACTGGGACAAGTCCACCCGCGAACAACGCAGCGTCACCAGCAACCTCAAGGCCGGCAAGGCGCTGGAACTGAACAGCCAACAGACCCTGCAATTGCAAGGCGCCGAGCTGAAAACCCCTGGCGACATTCAATTGGCCGCCCGCCACGTGGCTATCACCAGCGCCGCCCGCACTCAGAGCAGCAGCGACAATGCGTACTCCGGCGACCTGGTCGGCGGCAGCTTCTTCGGCCAGAACGGCGATGGCAACCAAGGCAAGACCTTGAACACCGCGAGCCAGGTGAATGCCGACGGCAAGTTGATCGTCAAGGCGGACGACGTCCGCATCAGTGGCAGCCAGGCGCGGGGCGGCAAACAGGCCAGTGTCATCAGTGACAAGGGCTCGCTGGTGATCGACGGCGTACAGAACACCTCCCACGACAATCGCTACAGCAACGACAGCAAGTTCTTCGGTATCTCCAAAGATGAAAGCCGCAAGAACCTCAAGGACAGCACGGTCGTCGCCAGCCACCTGCGCTCGGACAGCAACCTGAAGCTGCAAAGCGCCAAGGACATCGAAGTCAGCGGCTCAAAAGTCTCGGCCGCCGCTGAACTGCAGACCGATGCCAAGGGTGATATCAAGATCGCGTCGGCTGAAAATACCGCCCACGACACTACCGAAACGCACACGCGCGGTTTTGCTGCTTACGCCAAGGAAACGGCCCCTGGCACCCGCCAGTACCGGGCGGGCGTGAACTATGCAGACCAGCAGCAAACCCGCAAGACCGACACCACCCGGCAGCAGGCGTCCAGCCTCAGCGGCGGCAGCCTGGTCGTGACGGCCGGGGGCGATGTGAGCATCAAGGGTTCCGACCTCAAGGCCACCGGCGGCGATGCGACCTTGAGCGGTAAAAATGTCGAACTGTTGGCGACCGACGACACCGTCCACAGCGACACGGACAAGACCACCCTCGGCGGTGGCGTCTACTACACCGGCGGCCTGGACAGAGCCGGTAACGGCGCACAGTTCAGCCATCAAAGCAGCCATGACACCCGCAGCACGACCACGGCGCAAACCAGCAGCCTGGCGGCGACGGGCAAACTGACCGTCAACGCCGGCAACACCCTCACCAGCCAGGGCGCACAGGTCAAGGCCGGTTCCGAGTTGCAGGTCAACGCGAATCAGGTCGATAACCAGGCGGCGCACAACAGCCAGACCAGCACCCACAAGGAGAATGGCTGGACAGCCGACATCGGCGCCAATCTCGAATACCGAGGCCTCACCCGGCCAATCGAAAAAGCCGTCGAAGGGGTAGCCCAGGCCAAATTCCATCAGCCTGGCCTGCTGGATGCGCTCGAACAACCCAACGTCGGGCTGGATGTGGAAGTCGGCCATACCCACAAGACCGGCACACAGCAGGACAGCACAGCGGTGGTCAGCCAGTTCAGTGGCGGTGCGGTGCAGGTCAACGTCGCGGGTAAATTGCAGCATGAAGGTACTCAATACCAGGCCACCCAGGGCGCGCTGAAGATCCAGGCTGACGAGCATGTCGCCACGGCGGCGACCGATACCCGCAGCAATAGCGAGCAGGGTGTAGACGCCAAGGTTGGCGTACGGGTCTATACCACCACCGGTGAAGACCTGAACGTACGTGGCAGCGGCAGTGGCGGCAGCAGCGATGTGCGCGAATCGCGCAGCACAGCGGTGGTTGGCAGCTACGTCGCCACTCAAGGCGTTAACATCGAGGCCAAGGGCGACGCGCGGTATGCAGGCAGTCAATTCGATGGCGGCAAGGCGGGCGTCAACCTCAAGACGGGCGGTGAATTGGCGCTGAATCAGGCCAACGACAGCCAAAGTACCGCCAGCAACAGCCTGCGCGGCAGTGGTTCGCTGACGGTCGGCACGGCGCCGGGCACCAGCGGTACGAACGTCAACCTCGGTGCCGGCGTGCAATTGGACCACAAACAGCTGGACACGCAAGACAGCCAGGCCCGGGTTGCGACGATTCAGGGCAGCGGTCCGATCCAACTCAGCAGCGGCGGCGACATGACCCTGCAAGGCACCCGGATCGGTAGCAGCACCGATAAAACCGGCGACATCAGCCTCAGTGCCGGCGGCAAGCTGGACCTGCAAGCCGCCACCCACACCCATCTGAGCCATGGCAACAACCTGGGCGGCGGCCTGACCGTCGGCGCCGGCAAGACCAGCAGCGCCGAAAGCAGCAGCACGACCGGCAGTCTGAGCGCCAATTTCAACCTGGGCAAGGTGGCGGAAAATGATAGCGGCGCGAGCGTCGGGCAGTTGCACAGCAACGGCAATGTCGCCCTGCACAGTGGCGCCGACGCAACCGATGCCATCCACTTGCAAGGCACTCAGGTGACGGCGGCCAGCATCAATCTCACTGCGCAAAACGGCGGCATCCTGCAAGAGTCGGCGCAATCCACGCAGGCCCACAACAGTTGGGGCGTGGCCCTGGGCGCGGGCGGCAGTGGCGGAACAACCACCTTGGCCGATGCCGGTGAGCACGACACCCCCAAGACCCAGCACGGCATCAATGCGCGGGCCAAGGTCGACGTAGACCACCTGCAAGGCACTACGCAACACAACAGCCTGGTCAAGGCAGCTAACGTGGTCATCGACAGTGCCGGTGATACCCACTTGGCAGGGGCACGTATCGAAGCCGGTCAGGTGAGTGGCAACGTGGGCGGCGACCTCATCGTCGAGAGCCGCAAGGACCAGGTCAACAGCACCCAGGTCAATGTCGACGCCAAGCTCGATGTCGAGAAGAACCAGCCCGGCGTGGTCAACAAGCTGGCCAAGGCCACCGGCCCGCTCAAGGATAAGGTGCAAGCCAAGGCCGAGAGCACTTTCGACAAGCACCGGGAGAAGCTCGAGAACGCAGTCGACAAAGGCGTCGACCACCTGGCGTCGGCCAAGGACAGCGTGGTCAACGCCAAGGAACGTTTGGCTGAAAAACTCACGCGCAGCGGCAGTTACGACGTCAACCCCGAGCCCCGCGGAGCCTTCGGCACTCGCGTGGACCAAGCCAAGGCCTATCTCGCCGACAAGAAGGATGCGTTGGGGACTCGCCTGTCCAGCTTCAAAGACAAGGTTTGGCCAAAAACCAGTGACAGCTACACCGTCAGCGGCAAGAACACCACCGGCAGCTCGGTGGCTGATACCACGCAAAACGTGCTGTTCGGTGACAAGAGCGGCAACACCAACTACACCCCTACGCTGAACCTGGACGTCAGCCATGTGGTCAAGGACAGCGTCGCTCAGGCATCAGGCGTTCTCAGTACCCACGGCGTCAGCCTGCAGGTGAATGGCGATACTCGCCTCACAGGCAGCCGGATCAGCGCACAGAACGGCATGGTCGATCTGGGGTGGTCCACGGTCACGGCGACAACCTTGGCAGGTAGCGACTATCGCGCCGATCTCGGGCTGAACCTGTCGAAGTCACCGGTCAACCTGCTGTTGGGTGCCAAGGACGAACTGACGCAGAAACAGGACGACGCCACGCGCAAGGATCAGGCATTCAACCTGGGACCGCTGCGGGTCGGCGGGCACAGTGATAGCCAGGCGTTGCAGGCCGGGATCGATCAGGGCATCAACTAAGTAGCACTGCTTCGGTGGAAATGGGCAAGCCTGGCTCCACCGAAGTAAACATTTCTAAATGTTTCTTCATAAAGCCAATCGGTCATTAAACAGACATATATCAGGAATTAAATCGTCACGTCTTAGACAGGTGGACCCTTCCACTTACCCCTTCCCACGAGGTGTTGTCGTGATGTTGCCGACTAAAAAAAGTCTGTCTGTTTTGTTGACCGCCCTGTGCCTGAGCGGCGTGGCCCACGCCACTGACGTGACCGGTGCCGGCTCCAGTTTCGTCTACCCGGTGCTGTCCAAGTGGTCCCAGGACTACAGCAAAACCTCCAGCAACCGTATCAACTATCAATCGATTGGCTCCGGTGGCGGCATTGCCCAGATCAAGGCAGCGACCGTTGACTTCGGTGCTTCCGACGCCCCGCTGTCGGCCGAAGATCTCAAAACCGCCGGCCTGGGCCAGTTCCCCAGCGTGATCGGCGGTATTGTCCCGGTCATGAACGTCGAAGGCCTGACGGCAGGTCAGCTTAAGCTCGACGGCGATACCCTGGCGAAAATTTTCCTCGGTGATATCAAGGCCTGGAACGACCCGGCCATCGCAGCGCTTAACCCCGGCGTGAAACTGCCAAGCGCAAACATCACCGTCGTGCACCGTTCCGACGGCTCCGGCACGTCGTACAACTTCACCAACTACCTGGCCAAAGTCAGCGACAGCTGGAAAACCAAAGTGGGTTTCGGCACCACCGTACCCTGGCCGGTCGGCGTTGGCGGCAAGGGCAACGAAGGCGTTTCGGCCTACGTGAAGCAGATCAAGAACTCGATCGGCTTTGTGGAATACGCCTACGCCCTGCAGAACAAGATGGCCTACGCCTCGCTGAAGAATGCTTCAGGCAAGTTCGTCGAACCTGACGCCAAGGCGTTCCAGGCCGCAGCCGATACCGCCGACTGGGCCGGGGCCAAGGACTTCAACCTGATCATGACCAACGCGCCGGGCGAAGGCGCGTGGCCGATCACGGCCACCACCTGGATCATCATGTACAAGCAGCCCAAGAATGCCGAGCAAAGCCAGGCAGCCTTCAACTTCTTCAAGTGGTCCCTGGAAAAAGGCCAGCAACAGGCCGCAGCGCTGGATTACGTAGCACTGCCGTCCTCCCTGGTGACGCGAATCGAAGATTACTGGAAGTCTGACTTCACTCACTGATTCGCCCTGCAACCGCCTTCCGCCTTCACTTGCGGTGATCGAGGAAGGCGGTGAGTACATCTGATATGAACGACATGGTCCAACCCCTGGTTATGCCTACTCACGCGAGCGACACACGGGGCGACAGCCGCGCCGCCCGCGATCAACGCCACGACCTGTGGTTCAAGCGCTCGATGTTTGGCGCAGCCATGCTGGTGTTGGTGTTGCTGGGCGCCATTGCAGCCTCCACGCTCTGGGGCGGAGGCTTGGCGTTCAAGACCTTCGGTTTCGATTTCATTACCAGCACCGAGTGGGATGCCGTCAATAACCACTTTGGTGCCGTGGTGCCGATTTACGGCACGTTGGTCACCTCGTTCCTGGCTTTGCTGATTGCTGTTCCGGTGAGTTTCGGCATTGCGATTTTCCTCACAGAGGTTGCGCCGCCCTGGCTGAAGATGCCGGTGGCATCGGCCATCGAATTACTGGCGGGTATTCCTTCGATCATCTATGGCATGTGGGGCCTGTTCGTGTTTGGGCCCTTTATGGCCGAACATCTCTCGCCGCTGATCAACGACTACCTGGGTGCCCTGCCCTTTGTCGGCTCGCTGTTCCAGGGCCCGCCACTGGGGATCGGCATGCTGACCGCCGGCATCGTGCTGGCGGTGATGATCATGCCGTTTATCACGTCGGTGATGCATGAAGTGTTTCGCAGCGTGCCCACGCAATTGAAAGAATCGGCCTACGCCTTGGGCAGCACCACTTGGGAAGTGGTGTGGGACATCGTCCTGCCCTATACGCGCTCGGCAGTGGTCGGCGGCATCTTCCTCGGCCTGGGCCGCGCCCTTGGCGAGACCATGGCCGTCACCTTCGTACTGGGCAACGCGCAACAGTTTTCCGCCTCATTGTTGATGCCCAGCAGCTCGATTGCGTCGGTGATCGCCAATGAATTCAGCGAGGCCTACACCGACCTGCACCGCTCCGCGCTGATCGCCCTGGGCTTCCTGCTGTTTATCGTGACCTTCATCGTGCTGGCGGCGGCGCGCTTGCTGCTGATGCGCCTGTCACGCAAGGAGGGCCTATGAATAGCAACGAACGCCTGTATCGCAGACGTGCGCTGAAAAACGCCGTGGCCATGTTCCTCAGCTGCGGCGCGACAGCCTTCGGTTTGCTGTGGCTGGCGTGGATTCTGCTGACCACCGTCATCAATGGCTTCCAGGCCCTCAACCTGCGCCTGTTTACCCAGATGACGCCACCGCCCGGTACCGAAGGTGGCTTGGCCAACGCGTTTTACGGCAGTGCGCTGATGTCCGGGATTGCCTTGCTGATCGGCACGCCCATCGGGTTGATGGCCGGCATCTGGCTGGCGGAATTCGCACGGCATTCGCGCCTGGGCACCACGGTGCGCTTTATCAACGACATCCTGCTGTCAGCCCCGTCGATCGTGCTGGGGTTGTTTGTCTATACCGCCGTTATTCTGCCGCTGAACCAACTGAGCCATCACCAGCTGGGGTTTTCCGCGATCGCCGGTGCCTTGGCCCTGGCGCTGCTGGTGATTCCAGTGGTGGTGCGCACCACCGATGAAATGCTTCAGTTGCAACCCTCGACCATGCGCGAAGCGGCCCTGGCGCTCGGTGTGCCGCAGTGGAAGTTGACACTGCAGATCGTGTTGCGAGCGGCCAAAGCCGGTGTCGTCACCGGCATCCTGCTCGCCCTGGCCCGGATCACCGGGGAAACCGCGCCCCTGCTATTCACCGCCTTCGGCAACCAGTTCTGGAGCAGCAACCTGCTCAAGCCGATCGCCAGCGTCCCGGTGGTTATCTTCCAGTACGCCATGAGCCCATTCGACGACTGGCACTCACTCGCCTGGGCCGGCGCCCTGGTCCTGACGCTGTTCGTGCTGGTACTCAGCCTGATATCTCGCCTGATTCTTTTACGCAATAGGTCCCACTGATGGACACCACCCGTATCGAACCCGAAAAAACCAAAATCCAAGTCCGCGGGCTGGAGTTTTTCTACAACCAGCAACGCTCCCTGAAATCCATCGACATGGATATCCCGGAAAAACGCATCACCGCCATTATCGGTCCTTCGGGCTGCGGCAAATCCACGCTGTTGCGCGTGTTCAACCGCATCTACTCGATGTACCCCAAGCAGGAGGCCCGTGGCGAAGTGTTGCTCAATAACGAGAACATCCTCGCCCCCGGCTACTCGATGAACCGCCTGCGCAGTCACGTCGGCATGGTGTTCCAGAAACCCGTGCCCTTTCCGATGTCGATCTACGACAACATTGCCTACGCCGTACGCCACCACGAAAAGCTCTCACGGCGGGAAATGGATGAACGCGTCGAGCAGGCCCTGCGCGGCGGCGCCCTGTGGGATGAAGTGAAGGACAAACTCAACCAGAGCGCACAAAGCCTCTCCGGCGGCCAGCAACAGCGGCTGTGCATCGCCCGCACCATCGCGCTGCGCCCGCAGGTATTGCTGCTGGACGAGCCCACTTCGGCACTCGACCCGATCTCCACCGGGCGCATCGAGCAACTGATCACCGAACTGAAGGCCCAATACACAGTGATCATCGTGACCCACAACATGCAGCAAGCGGCGCGGGTGTCGGACAACACCGCGTTCATGTTCATGGGGGAATTGATTGAGTATGGCAATACCGATGAAATCTTCACCAAGCCCAGGATGAAGCAGACGGAGGACTATATTACCGGGCGGTTTGGCTGAAACCCTGCGCGCCGCCCATTGCAGGCGGCGCTTATTCACAAGGCAAAAAAAAACCCGGAAATCCTCACTTTCGTGGGCCTTCCGGATTTTCTAAACCGCCAAATATGGTGGGTCGTGTGGGATTCGAACCTACGACCAATTGGTTAAAAGCCAACTGCTCTACCAACTGAGCTAACGACCCGCTGTGTGGTGGCGCGTATAATACTGATTTTTAAGGACTATTCAACACTTTATTTAAAATAAATCAGAAATAATGCGTAGGGTGCGTAATTCCGGCCGTTTTGACGCCTTCCGCACGCCGTCGGCAGGCGTTCTATTCCCACAAGCACGGCCGGCATCATCAGGCCGGTAGCAGGATGACCGCGCCCTTTTTGATAAGCAGAGCGACCAACCCTGTCAGCGACCTGGTTCGTCGTTCCACAGGTATTTATGCAACTGCAACTGCAGGCGCACCGGCAGGTTATCGGCCACGACCCAGTCAGCCAGATCACGGGCGTTCAAGTCATGGTGGCTTGGCGAAAACAGCACCTCGCCCGCCCGACGCTCCAGGCCGTATTGAATCAGCTTGGAGGTCGCCCAGTCGTAGTCCTCGCGGGAGCAGATCACGAACTTGACCTGATCGTTAGGCGTCAGCAGGTCCATGTTCGCGTACAGGTTGCGGTGCGCTTCCTTGGAGCCTGGGGTCTTGAGATCGACCACGCGGCTTACACGCGGGTCAACGGCCGAGATATCCAGGGCGCCACTGGTCTCCAGCGAGACCTCGTAACCGGCATCACATAGCTGCTTGAGCAAAGGGATAGCATTGGGTTGAGCCAGGGGCTCGCCACCCGTCACACAGACGTAGCGCGGCTTGAAACCCGCAACCTGCTCCAGGATGTCGTCCAGGGTGCGCACCGTGCCGCCACTGAAGGCGTAGGCGCTGTCGCAGTATTGGCAACGTAAAGGGCAGCCGGTCAACCGTACAAATACGGTGGGCAGGCCAGCCGTTCGCGTTTCACCCTGCAAAGAGTAAAAAACTTCGGTAATGCGTAATGTGTCTTGCATAGTCGCCACGGGCGTAACAGCTAAACAGGCTGTCCGCCTCCGTCAGGCACTTCAAGGGATTGCGACAACGCGTCAACCCCAGGAAGCGTGTTTCAATAAAAGGGCGTGGATTCTAACGAAAAAACCCGCGTCAGGCGCGGGTTTCTTCTAAACGGCTGCATGGCTTACAAGCGTTGCAGATCCCGTTGGGCCAACTGTGCGGCGGAAGTGCCCGGATATTGGGCAACCACCTGCTGCAGAATGCCCTTGACCTTGTCGGCATGACCCAGGCGGCGTTCTACGTCAGCCAGCTTGTACAGCGAATCCGGCACCTTGGCATGCTTGGGGTACAGTTGGCTGACCTTGGCGAACGCCTGGCCCGCTGCTTGTAAATCACCCTTGGCCAGGTTGACCTCGCCCAGCCAGTACTGGGCATTACCCGCGTATTGGCTGTTCGGATATTTGCGCAGGAATGCGGTAAAAGCCTGGCTGGCCTTATCGAAATCCTTGGCCTTGATCAGGTCGAAGGCTGCATCGTAATACAGCTTTTCCTTCGCCGGATCACCCGGTTCGCTGCTGGCGGCAGGGGCTTGGCTGGCAGCCGCGGCCCCTGCTGCTGCACCACCGGCGGCAGCGCTTGGCGCGCCACCGGTAGAAGAATTATCAGGAGTAGCGGCTGGTGAAGCGCCGGCTCCAATGCGTCGATCAAGATCCTGGTAACGCTCCAGGCCCTCTTGCTTCAGCTGGTTCACTTGGTTTTGCAGTACTTCAATGGCGCCTTGTTGCTGCGCAATTTGATCCTGCATGCGTTGCAGCTGGTTGAACAGTTCGCCCTGTGCCGAGGGGGCGGACGTAGCCGCTCCCCCAGCATAGGCGCCGTTCGTGCCATAACCTGCCGGCGGATAACTGCTCCCGCTATTGTTATAGCCAGAGTTGCTATCTTCCACAGGAACCGCAGCCCACACCGCAAGCGGCGCGAGGCTGAGAGCCAATACAGTCAGAGCACGACGGCACGTTCGCATGACGAATTACTTACGCAGTTCGACGCGACGGTTTTGAGCCCAGGACTGCTCGTCGTGGCCAGTAGCAACTGGACGCTCTTTACCGTAGGAAACCAGTTCCAGTTGGCCTGGAGCAACACCTTGCAGTACCAGGTAGCGCTGAACGGCTTTCGCACGACGCTCGCCCAGTGCCATGTTGTACTCACGAGTACCACGTTCGTCAGTGTTACCTTCCAGAACAACGCGAGCGCCGTTAGCTTTCAGGTCCTTGGCGTGAACGTCCAGAGCGCGCATGGCTTCTGGCTTCAGGTCAGAACTGTCGTATTCGAAGTAGAAAGTGGTGATAGCGCGCAGAGCAGCTTCTTCGCTCAGGGAGCCGTCAACTGCACCAGTGTTAGCGCCGTAACCAGCGTTTGGATCAACAGCTGCGCCTTCACCGGCATTGTCGCCGCCTTTAGACGAGCAACCAACGGCTACGGACAGAGCCAGAGCCAGAGCAGCAAACTTACCAAACTTCAGCATTTCCATCGTGAAACTCCTAATGAACCCCAGTGTGTTAAGCAAATCTTTTTGTAGCGCCGCGTCAGTTCAGGTAAGGGGACCAGGATGGTTCTCTGACTTCGCCTTGTGCGGTAGGAAGCGGGAGCCTTACACGTCCATTAATGGACACGAGCATCAAGACTCCCCGGCCCTGCTGGCGGGTGGCGTAGATTACCATGGTGCCGTTGGGCGCAACAGTGGCTGACTCATCAAGGTTGGTATCTGTAAGGATTTTTACGGTTCCGCGCTGCAAATCCTGGGCCGCAACCCGGAAATTAGTGAAACCATCCTGACGGTGAATCATCACCAACGTCTTTTCATCGGCCGAAAGCTTAGGGTTGGCGTTGTAGTTACCGATAAAAGTAACGCGCTCTGCGCCCCCGCCATTCACGTTCGCCTTATAGACCTGTGGCTTGCCGCCACGGTCGGAGGTGAAGTAGATGGTCGAACCATCCTTGCCCCAGAACGGTTCTGTGTTGATGCCAGGGCCTGCGGTCACGCGATTGATCTGGCGCGAAGCCATGTTCATCACGTAGATGTCCGGGTTACCGTCCTTGGACAGTACGAATGCCAGGCGCGAACCATCCGGAGACCAGGCTGGGGCACCGTTGAGGCCTTCAAAGTTGGTGATCTGCTCACGACGGCCAGTATCGATGTGCTGGACGAAGATACGTGGACGTTTCTGTTCAAACGACACATAGGCAATACGCTTGCCGTCCGGCGCAAAACGCGGCGACAGGATTGGCTCACGCGATTGCAGCAAGGTCACGGCGCGAGCACCGTCGTAGTCCGAACGCTGCAAGGTATAACGGGTGTTGTCTACCGAGAAACGCTCAGCGGTTACGTACAGCAGGCGTGTCGAGAAAGCACCTTTGATACCGGTGAGCTTTTCAAACGACTGGTCCGAGATGTAGTGAGCCATGTCACGCAGCTGTTCGGCGGTGCCCGAAACGCTGCCGGTCAAGACCTGCTGCTCGGTGGCGACGTTGAACAATGCGTACTGGATCTGCAGGCGACCGCCGGCCGGCGTGATGCTGCCGACCATCAGGTACTGGGCGCCCACGGCCTTCCAGTCGCGGAAGATGACTTCGCTGGCCTGGGTCGGCTGGCTGATCATGTTGCCTTTCGGAATCGGCGCGTAGTAACCGGAGTTGCGCAGGTCGTCGCTGACGATCTGGGCCATGTCGTCCGGCAATACGCTGCCGCCCTGCCAGCCAAACGGTACCACCGCGATCGGAGTGGCCCGATCGCTACCGCTGGTGACCAGGATGTTCTTTTCATCCGCCGCCGCTATCCCTGCCATACAGCAAATAACGACAAGCATTCCTCGAAGAAGGTTTCTCACAAGGCTAGATCCTCAGGTGTGAATGTCATCTTGAATGAACGATAGGGAGCGAAGTCGCTTGGTTTCATTCCCTGCATCTCGGTCAACCGGCCAATATTCTTGACTGCGGCAACCGCTGAACTGTCGAACGAACCGTCACCACTGGACTTGGCCACGCTGACCGAAGTCACCGTACCGTCCGGCAACATGCCGATCTGCAGCACTACTGTCATGCCTTTGCGTGCCGAAGGTGGACGTGTCCAGCCTTCTGCTGCCCGTGCCCGAATCAGGTCGTCGAAACTGCCCGCGACGTCATCACCACGTTCATCGGCCAGGGCTTGCTGACGCTGAGGCGTGTCGGAAAGCAAATCTGCCAAGGCCTGGGCCTTTTTCTCTTCGGCGGATTTACGTGCTGCTTCCTGGGCCTTTTTCTTCTGGGCGTCGGCGGCAGCTTTCTTCTTCGCTTCGTCGGCGACTTTCTTCTTCGCCTCGTCTGCTTCAGCTTTTTTCTTGGCGTCTTCGGCGGCTTTCTTCTTCGCGTCTTCGACTATCTTTTTCTTGGCCTCTTCAGCGGCCTTTTTCTTGGCCTCTTCTTCGGCAGCCTTTTTGGCTTCTTCTTCAGATTTCTTCTTGGCTATATCAGCCAATTGTTTCTCTTCGGCCTTTTTCGCTTCGGCAGCTTTCTCGGCTTTCTTGGCTTCATCAGCCTTTTTCGCCTCGTCCGCTTTCTTGGCTTCGTCAGCCTTTTTCGATTCCTCGGCCTTTTGAGCCGCCTCTTCTTTCTTTTGTTCCGCAGCAGCCTTCACCGCTTCCTGCTCGACCTTCTTCTGTTCCATCTGCTCGACTTCAGTCTGGCGCGCAGCCGACTTCTGGGCTTCACCCGCAATCTTCTGATTGGTCTGGGTGGTGGCCTGACTTTTCGATTTCAGCTGATACAGGGTCGCCTGCACGATCGGCTTGGCTGGCGGCAGGTCCGGGGTCATGGCAAAGCTGACGAACAGCATGCCAAACACCAGGACGTGCAGGGCGATTGCCCAGACGCTAGGCCAGAAGTAGCTTTCCGAGGCGGACGGCTCTCGCTGTTGCTGCATCAGGGCGCCTCGGTAATCAAGCCAACGTTACCGACGCCGGCCTTCTGCAGCCCGCCCATGGCACCCATGACGGAGCCGTAGTCGACCGCCTTGTCACCGCGGATGAAGACCTGGGTGTGCTTGCCGCCTTCGTTGCCAGCGCGAATGATCTTGGTCACCGCATCGGTCATCGCCGGCAAGGTCATCGCCTTGTCCTGCTGCTTCTGCGTGTCGACTTCGCTGCCAAGGTTCCAGTAATAGGTCTTGTCGGACTTGATCGAAATGGTCAGCACCTGGGTGTTGTTGTCCTGGGGCAAGGCTTCGCTGGAAACCTTGGGCAGGTCAACCTTCACACCCTGGTTGAGCATCGGCGCGGTCACCATGAAGATCACCAGCAGCACCAGCATCACGTCGATGTAAGGCACCACGTTCATCTCGGCGACCGGCTTGCGCTTGGTTCGAGCTCGAGTGATTAAAGCCATCGGGAAGTACCTGCTTATTCTTCGCTGGTGTGCACTTTACGGTGCAGGATCGCCTGGAACTCGTCGGCGAAGGTGTAGTAACGGCCAATCAGGTTTTCGCCGCGAGCGGCAAAACGGTTGTAGGCGATTACTGCGGGGATGGCAGCGAACAGGCCGATCGCGGTGGCGACCAGGGCTTCGGCGATACCCGGGGCCACGGTGGCCAGGGTCGCTTGCTGCGCCTGGGCCAGGCCACGGAAGGAGTTCATGATCCCCCATACGGTACCGAACAGGCCGATGTACGGGCTGACGGAACCTACGGTGGCGAGGAACGGCAGGCTTTGCTCCAGCTTCTCTTCTTCGCGGGAGATAGCGACGCGCATGGCACGGGCCACGCCTTCCATCACCGCTTCCGGGTCAACACCTGGCTGCTGGCGCAGACGGGAGAACTCCTTGAAACCGGCGCGGAAGATCTGCTCGACGCCGGAGTCCGGGTCCGGGTTGCTGCCGGCCTGGCGGTACAGTTTGGACAGGTCGATACCCGACCAGAAGCGCTCTTCAAAGCTCTCCAAGGCACGTCGACCGGCACGCAGCAGGTTGCTGCGCTGAAAAATCATGACCCAAGAGGTAACCGATGCGGCTACCAGGGTCAGCATGACCAGTTGAACCACGACACTGGCATTGCTGACCAGGCTCCACATGGAGGAATGGTCGACGACGGTAGGTTCCACGCTAAATCTCCTGCTTTGATTGTTTACCCGCGCCGCTTACGCCGGCAAAGGCCGCACGCAGAGCTTCGGGAATGGCCCGGGGTTTCAAACTATTGGTGCGCACACAGGCCACCAGGAACTGCCCCTCACAGAGCAGCGTTGCATCCGTAGCCCGCCTGACCTGCTGCTTGAAACGCAGGCTGACACGGTTCAATTCGATTACTTCAGCGCTTACCAGCAGCTCATCGTCCAACCGCGCCGGCGCGTGATAGCGCGCCTCGCTGGAATGCACGACAAACAACAGGTCCTCTCCCGCCAGCTCGGATTGGGCAAAGCCCAGCTCTCGTAGCCGCTCGGTGCGGGCCCGCTCCATGAACTTGAGGTAATTGACGTAATACACGATGCCGCCGGCATCGGTGTCTTCGTAATAAACGCGACAGCGATGTACGAACGACTGATCCCCGTTTTGCGCGCGCATACTCTAGTGCTTACTCCTCAGGTTGCCAATCCGGCTGGGCAACTGTTTTTTCGTTGTCTGAAACATTTCTACTGACTGAATGACGACACCAGCCACTAGGACAGCACAAACCTCGGATAAATCGTCTGGCGTGAAGCTTTTAATCGTCCACTGCATCGAGAAATTCGTCTACTACAGGCATCTCGCCCAATCGTGACGGAATGTTTAGCCCAAAGTGCAAATAGGCATGCCGCGTCACCACTCGCCCTCTTGGCGTACGCATGATGTAACCCTGTTGGATCAGGTACGGCTCGAGTACGTCCTCGATGGTATGACGCTCTTCACTGATCGCAGCCGCCAGGCTGTCCACACCGACCGGGCCACCGTCGAACTTCTCGATCAGGGTCAAGAGTAGACGCCGATCTTGGTGATCGAAGCCATGTTCATCCACATCCAGCAGGTTCAAGGCCAGGTCCGCGACGGCCTTGGTGATATGCCCCTTGGCCCGCACCTCGGCAAAGTCGCGAACCCGGCGCAGCAAGCGGTTGGCAATCCGTGGCGTGCCCCGGGCCCGACGGGCAATTTCAAACGCACCGTCCGGGTCCAGCGGCAAGCCGAGAATGCTCGCCGAACGGCTGACAATGGTCGCCAGATCGGCAGTGCTATAGAACTCCAGACGTTGAACAATGCCGAAACGGTCTCGCAACGGGTTGGTCAGCATGCCGGCGCGCGTGGTCGCCCCCACGAGGGTAAAGGGCGGCAGGTCGAGCTTGATCGAACGTGCGGCCGGGCCTTCGCCAATCATGATATCCAGCTGGAAATCTTCCATGGCCGGGTACAGCACTTCCTCGACAATCGGCGACAACCGATGGATTTCGTCGATAAACAGCACGTCATGGGGTTCAAGATTGGTCAGCAAGGCCGCCAAGTCACCCGGACGCTCCAGCACGGGCCCCGAGGTCGACTTGATCGACACGCCCATTTCCTGGGCGATGATATTAGCCAATGTAGTTTTACCCAGCCCCGGCGGCCCGAAGATCAGCGTGTGGTCCAGGGACTCAGTGCGCCCGCGTGCAGCCTGGATGAACAGCTCCATTTGCTCGCGCACGGTCGGCTGGCCGATGTATTCGGCCAGGCTCAGGGGGCGAATAGCCCGGTCCTGGACTTCTTCACGGTCACGCGGGCCGGTGGCCGCGATCAGACGATCAGCTTCAATCACTTAAATCATTCCCTTCAGGGCTCGGCGGATCATGTCTTCGGCGCTCAGGTTCTTGTCCTTGATGGCCGACACCGCCTTGCTCGCTTCCTGGGGCTTGTAGCCCAGGGAAATCAGCGCATTGACGGCATCGCTTTCTGCACTGGCGACCTGGGCCGCCGGCATATCCGGCTGGTTCGGCACCAGCGCGAACATGCTCGGTACGACCTCCCAGGCTTTGAAACGATCCTTGAGTTCCACCAGCAGGCGTTCCGCAGTTTTCTTACCGACACCCGGCACCTTGGTCAAGGCCGAGGTGTCCTGGGCCGAAACCGCACGTACCAACTCGTCCACCTCCAGGCTGGACATCAAGGCCAAGGCAAGTTTGGGCCCCACGCCATTCAGGCGGATCAGCTCGCGGAAGAAGTCGCGGTCGCGCTTGCCGATGAAACCATAGAGTAATTGCGCGTCCTCACGAACCACCAGGTGAGTGTGCAACGTAATCGGCTCGCCGACCGACGGCAGGCGATAGAGGGTGGTCATGGGCACTTCCAGCTCATACCCCAGCCCATTGACGTCCAGAATCAGGTGCGGCGGCTGTTTCTCAGCCAGGGTGCCGCGCAAGCGTCCAATCACGGTTCAGATCCTTAAAGCTTGGGGTCAGATCAAAGCCTGACCGGAAATAACGATTGCGCTGATGCTATCAGAGACGCAGCCGCCCGCCACGACTGCGTGCGGTGCCGAGACCATGGGGCAGCAGACTGGAACGGGTGTGCGCATGGCAAATGGCAATGGCCAGGGCGTCGGAGGCGTCGATTTGCGGTTTGGCGGTGAGCTTGAGCATGTGCATGACCATCATCTGTACTTGCTCTTTATTGGCCGCGCCGGTGCCGACCACGGCCTGCTTGACCTGGGTCGCGGTGTATTCGGCGATCTCCATACCCTCCTCGGCACCGGCGACGATGGCGGCGCCACGGGCCTGGCCGAGCTTCAGGGCTGAGTCGGCATTTTTTGCCATGAACACTTTTTCGATGCCCATCGTCACCGGGCCATAGGTCTGGATGACCTCACGCACGCCGCGATAAACGATCTGCAGGCGCTCGGCCAACTCGCCCGCACCGGTGCGGATACAACCCGAGGCCACATACACGCAGCCACGCGGGGTCTGCTGCACCACGCCAAAACCGGTGATGCGTGAACCGGGGTCGATACCTAGGATTAAAGTCATAACGCCTGCGGGTTGAATAAAACAAATGTTGATACATCAACGTGCCAATGTGAGAGGGGGCTTGCTCCCGATAGCGGGGTGTCAGTTAT
>NZ_JBNPJV010000056.1:0-31318 GCF_050312585.1 Pseudomonas sp. R19M | reverse complement strand
GGTGGGCCAGCTTTCAAATGCAGTGGCTGACACACCGCTATCGGGAGCAAGCCCCCTCCCACAAGGGGTTAGGCGATAGCTTGACGAACGAGTAGCAGCAGCAGGAAATGCACGGGATAGAGGGTATAGGCCCAGCGGCGCATGGCGGGCGGCGAGGCGTTTTTGGCGTGTCGCAATAAGACCAGGCCCGCCAGTGGCGCAATCAGGCAGGCAACCAATCCCATCAGCGCAACCGGCGTGCCGTTATCGAGCAATATCTGCCATTGGTTGGCGGCCACGCAGACCAAGCCCGGCAACACACTGAAATACCATCGGCGACGGAACACCAGCAGCATCACCAATGGCAGCAATACACCAAAGAAACCGAACATTAAGTGGCTTGAAAACAGGGCGGCTATCGTGACGGCGATCAGCGCCATGCCTCGATCAACCCGGCCCTTTTGCTGCCATCCTCGGGCAACCAGCAAACCCAGCGCCAAGGTTGGCAGCACATTCAACGTATCGGCATCCTCGATAAACAACCGGTACGGTACTTCGCTGATCGCGCTGAACAGCAACAACCAGCCCAGATAGCGCCAGCGGCCCCTTGCCGGCAGGACGCGGCCCCGATGCAGATTCGCCGCAATCGCCAGGCAAAACCACGGGAACGCCAGGCGCCCCGGCACATACAAGCCATCCAGGCTTAAGCCGACATAGCGCAGGTGATCCAGCACCATGCTCAGCAGCGCCAGCCACTTGAGCAGGTCCAGAGCGCCATCGCGGACACGTCCGACAGCCATTGTTTCAGTACCGTGCATAATTCCCCAGTGACTCTGCATTTACAGCGCGTGCGTATGCCCGACAATCTTGGTTACAGTGCGCACCAACATCGACCACAGGAATGGGCCATGACCGACAAGAGCCAACAATTCGCCAGCGACAACTACTCCGGCATCTGCCCGGAAGCCTGGGCCGCCATGGAACAAGCCAACCAGGGGCATCAACGCGCCTACGGCGATGATGAATGGACCCACCGCGCCGCCGACGGTTTCCGCAATCTGTTCGAAACCGACTGCGAAGTGTTCTTCGCCTTCAACGGTACCGCGGCCAACTCACTGGCGCTGTCCTCACTGTGCCAGAGCTACCATAGCGTGATTTGCTCGGAAACCGCTCACGTCGAAACCGACGAATGCGGCGCGCCGGAGTTTTTCTCCAACGGCTCGAAGCTGCTCATCGCCCGCACCGAAAATGGCAAGCTGACCCCGGAATCCATCCGCGAGATCGCCCTCAAGCGCCAGGACATCCACTACCCCAAACCCCGCGTAGTGACCCTGACCCAAGCCACCGAAGTCGGCAGCGTGTACACCCCGGATGAAATCCGCGCCATCAGCGCCACCTGCAAGGAACTGGGCCTGAACCTGCACATGGACGGCGCGCGCTTCTCCAACGCCTGCGCCTTCCTCGGTTGCTCCCCCGCCGACCTGACCTGGAAAGCCGGTGTGGACGTATTGTGCTTTGGCGGTACCAAGAACGGCATGGCCGTAGGCGAGGCGATCCTGTTCTTCAATCACAAACTGGCTGAAGACTTCGACTACCGCTGCAAACAGGCCGGCCAACTGGCGTCGAAAATGCGCTTTCTCTCCGCCCCCTGGGTGGGCCTGCTGGAAAATGACGCCTGGCTCAAGCATGCCCGGCACGCCAACCACTGCGCACAATTGCTGAGCAGCCTGGTGGCGGATATTCCAGGGGTTGAACTGATGTTCCCGGTGCAGGCCAACGGCGTCTTCCTGCAGCTCTCGGAACCAGCCATTGCCGCACTGACGGCCAAGGGCTGGCGCTTCTACACCTTCATCGGCAAAGGCGGCGCACGCTTCATGTGTGCGTGGGATACCGAGGAGGAGCGTGTAAGAGAATTAGCCGCGGATATTCGGACAGTGATGGGTGCCTGATACTGGCGTAACGCCGAGTCTGTTATTTGATATTTCTGACAGCCACACACTGGAATTTCATTGACTAGCCTCTTGGAACCCGAAAGGAAAAGGCCGCTGCACAGCCCGCCTTTCGGGCTAACCGCCTGCCGCATACCCGGCTGGAAACGGAAATCCAGAAGAGAGACAAACCATGGAATACCAAAGCAACGGCGACACTCTGCAAAGCGACGGCACTATCAGCACCACCGTCATCGATTGGGATGAATTCAGGAAGTACGCAAAAGTCGGTGACACCATCCGAGAGCCATCGCGCACACTGCGGATTTACGACAAAGTCTATGAATTGACAGCATCAGGCCAGCACTTCGTCGTCCACATCTACGCCCAATAACCCTCCTTGATCGATCGTTCCCACGCTCCGCGTGGGAATGCACGCCCCGGGCGCTCTGCGCCCAAGCCGCCCCCGATGCAAGGACGACCCCATGGGCAGAAGCCGCTACGTCATCACCGAACCCGAGAAACCACACTTCCTGACCTGTACCGTCATGGAATGGCTACCGTTGTTTACCCGTGATTACATCGTCGGCCATCTTCTGGATTGCTGGCGATACCAACAAAGCCATGAAGCCTTGAACCTTTACGGCTATGTCGTTCTCGAGAACCATCTGCATTTCGTCGCCCAGGCGCCTGACCTTGGCAAATGCGTCAGCCGATTCAAGTCCTTCACTGCCCGAACCATCATTGATGACCTGCAGAGCAAAGGCGCAGAACGTGTTTTGCAACGCCTGCGCTTCAGCAAACGCGCACACAAGGCGGATCGGGCTTATCAGCTTTGGCAGGAGGGCTCACACGCGGAGTTGGTGTACAGCGAGGCTGTGATGCACCAGAAGCTCGATTACATCCACCATAACCCGGTCAAACGGGGTTACGTGGATCTGGCTGAACACTGGAGGTATTCGAGTGCCCGCAACTATGCCGGAATGCCAGGGCTGATCGACATCCAACGCTGGTACTGACAGCTCGCGAGCCGATGATCGTCCCTGGCGGCGTTACCACGCGGAGCGTGGGAACGAGCTGAACGGGTGATCGTCCCCATGCTCCGCGTGGGGATGCAGCCCGTGACGCTCTGCGTCACACCGCAAGCCTTGCGTGAAAGCGGAACGCAGAGCGTCCCTGGCGGCGTTACCACGCGGAGCGTGGGAACGAGCTGGGCCGGTGATCGTGCCCATGCTCCGCGTGGGCATGCAGCCCGTGACGCTCTGCGTCACACCGTGAGCCTTGCGTGAAGGCGGGACGCAGAGCGTCCCTGGCGGCGTTCCCACGCGGAGCGTGGGAACGAGCTGCGCCGGTGATCGTGCCCATGCTCCGCGTGGGCATGCAGCCCGTGACGCTCTGCGTCACACCGTGAGCCTTGCGTGAGTTGGGCCGGTGAGCGTGGGAACGAGCTGAGTGGATCAGAACTCGATTCGCACATCACCTTTAGGCACGCTGCAGCACGACAGGATGTAACCCTCAGCTTCGTCTTCCTCAGTAATCCCGCCGTTGTGGTCCATCTCGACCTCTCCACCCAGCTTCATCACCTTGCACGTTCCGCAGATGCCCATGCCACACGCCTTTGGAATCAGCAGCCCAAGCTTGGCCGCTGCGGCATGCACCGTTTCGCCCGGAGCCACGCGAATGCTCTTGCCTGAAGCAATGAACTCCACTTGATGCAAATCCGCCAAATCGATTTCCGGCGCCTCGGCGGCTTGTTCAGCCTGCTCCACCGCATCGGCGCGGGCTTCCGGCGGCGTAGCCCCGAAGGATTCTTCGTGATAGCGCGCCATGTCGAAGCCTGCGGCCTCCAACAGGCGTTTCACGGCGTTCATATAGGGCGTTGGGCCACAGCAGAACACTTCGCGCTCCAGGAAGTCCGGCACCATCAGTTCGAGCATCTTGTGATTCAGGTAACCGCGATACCCCGCCCAGGGCTCACCCAAGCCGTGCTTCTCACAAATCAGGTGCAGGCTGAAGTTATCAATGCGCGACGCCATGTGTTCCAGCTCGCGGTGATAGATGATGTCCTTGGGCGAGCGGGCGCTGTGGATAAAGGTCATGTCAACGTTGGCGTTGGTGTCGTAGAACCAACGGGCCATGGACATCACCGGCGTGATTCCGACACCGCCGCTGAGGTACAGCACTTTAGGGCTCGGGAAGTCGATGGCATTGAACAGCCCGACCGGCCCGTGCACCGCCAACTCCTGGCCTTCGTGCAGGGTGTCGTGCAACCAGTTGGAAACCCGGCCGCCCGGGACGCGCTTGATCGTCACCGAGAAGCTGTACGGCACCGATGGCGAACTGGAAATGGTGTACGAGCGCATGATTGGCTGGCCGTCGATTTCCAACTCCAGGGTGACGAATTGCCCCGGCTTGAAAAAGAACAGGATCGGCTGGTCGGCCATGAAGCAAAAGGTGCGCACGTCCCAGGTTTCCTGGATGACTTTGACGCAACGGACGATATGCCGACCATTGGCCCAGGTCTGGGTAGTTACCGGGTTCAGGAAGTTATTGGACATGCTGTTCTCCGTAGCCGTAGGTCGGCCTGATGATGGCGATTTTGCGTAACGCCGAATGCGCCCATTTACCTATCTGCGACATTCACATACTTATCGCGACCAGCCCCCATACCACGGGGGTTGCGCGTCGGGATCAGAGTGGGCCATGTCGCTAATGGACAAGGTTCTGGCAGTCGGCGGCCCCACACTCCCCCCAACAACGACGCTTTCTTTACGCCTTGCGTAGTACAACCGTAGCCACTATTCGCCGGCCACACTGAATGGCCATGAGGACACATACGATGGACGTCACCGCAACCTTAAGCTTGGGCGATCCGCTGGAACCCGCACGCAAGGCCACCGCGCAAATGTTGCAAGAACGCGAGCGCACCTTTTCGCTGCCACAACCGTTCTATTCGGATGACCGGCTGTTCGATATCGACATGCAGGAGATCTTCCAGAAAGAGTGGCTGATCGCCGGCATGACCTGCGAGATCCCCACCAAGGGCAACTACCTGACCCTGCAAGTGGGCAAGAACCCGATCATCGTGATCCGTGGCGCCGAAGGCGTGGTGCATGCGTTCCACAACGTATGTCGCCACCGTGGCTCACGCCTGTGCACCAGCGACAAGGGCAAGGTCGCCAAGCTGGTCTGCCACTACCACCAGTGGACCTACGAACTGGACGGTCGCCTGCTGTTCGCCGGCACCGAGATGGGCGCCGACTTCGACATGAAGCAGTACGGCCTGAAACCGGTGAATGTGAAGACCGCCGGCGGCTACATCTTCATCAGCCTGGCCGAAAACCCGCCGGCCATCGACGACTTCCTGTCGACCTTGAATCACTACATGGAACCCTACGACATGGAGAACACCAAGGTGGCGGTGCAAACCACCTTGATGGAAAAAGCCAACTGGAAGCTGGTGCTGGAGAACAACCGCGAGTGCTACCACTGCAACGCCTCGCACCCCGAACTGCTGAAAACCCTGCTGGAATGGGACGACGTCACCGACCCCCGCGCCGACCAGGCGTTCAAGGACCATGTAGCCGCCTCCGCCGCAGCCTGGGATGCCGAGAAAATCCCTTACGCCCATGCCAGCTTTGGCTTGCGTAACCGTATCGTGCGCATGCCGCTGCTCAAGGGCACCGTGTCGATGACCATGGACGGCAAGCAGGGTTGCGCCAAACTCATGGGGCGCATCAAGAACCCGGACCTTGGCTCGATGCGCATCCTGCACCTGCCCCACTCATGGAACCACTGCATGGGCGACCACATCATCGTGTTCACCGTATGGCCGATCAGCGCCCAGGAAACCATGGTCACCACCAAGTGGATCGTGCACAAGGACGCCGTAGAGGGTGTGGACTACGACGTGGAACGTATGCGCCAGGTGTGGGACGCCACCAACGACCAGGACCGTCGCCTGGCCGAAGAAAACCAGCGCGGTATCAACTCCACCGCCTACCAGCCAGGCCCGTACTCCAAGACCTATGAGTTCGGCGTGGTCAACTTCGTGGATTGGTACAGCGAGCGCATGTTGAGCAACCTGGGGGCCGCTCCGGCGCCGTACCTCAAGGGCGTTGCGGTTCACGAATAACGCGTTGACCCTCCAGGGGCTGGTTTGTACAAAAAACATCCAGCCCCCGGATGCCTCTTGATTCCCCTGCCCTCCAGCCTTCGCCCAACAACTTATCCACAAAGCCACCCACAGCAATTGTGGGCAACTGCGCTCGCCCTCAGAAATTAACTGAAGAAAATCCGTGACTTGTTCAAGTGGATGATATCAAGCAGGCGCTGATCATTTTTTAACCACAACTCTACAAGCTACGTAAAACGTGGCCTGTAGTAGTACGCGAACACCTTATCCACAGAACCACCAACAGACTTTGGGGGCAACTTCAGCCTCGCTGTGGAAAACCACGCCAAACCTTCACAAAACACGGCATTCAGGATTTTCAGAGCACAAAAAGCCGAAATAGATCAAATTTTGACCAACTCCATGAAAGCCTTTATTCATAAGGGTTCCAGCCAATAGCGAACATCTTATCCACAGAAGCGCCAACAGACTTTGGGGGAAAGTCTGTGCAACGAAATGAATGAAATCAGGAAAAAACCTATAAAAAACCGCCAGTTAGACTGGTTATTTTTCGTACAGAGGGCTACAGGGCTTGATCTGTATGGGGTGTGGACAACCGCGAACAGGTTATCCACAGACGGTTCAACAGGGATTGTGGGTAATGTAGCAGCGAGCTTACTCGCGAAGAACCTGAGAGCGCCGCGTCAAACCGGGCACGCTGCATTATCGTTAACGTCTTCGCGAGCAAGCTCGCTCCTACAAGGATCAGCGAACCACGCCTTCCTCAACCAGCAGCTTGAGAATGGCTTCGGCGCCCGCTTGCGGGCTGAGTCCCTTGAGCACCTGGCCACCGCCGCCACTGGCTTTAGCGGTAGCCGCCTTCATCCGGTCGGCACCGCTCTTGGCCTTGATCACCTTGAGGCGTTTGGGCCGAGGCTTGGCCGGCTGCAGCACGGCGCCTGTGAATAACTCATCCTCCAGCACTTCAACCTCATGCGCCTCCAGCTCGCCGCGCTGCGCCGGGCCATAGGCACTCTGCCGAGGCTTGGGCGCCGCGTTATCCACCGTGGCGAGGAACGGCAGGCGCACCTTCAGGCGCCGCCTTTGGCCACGCGGCAAGGCTTGCAGCACATGGGCGACGCCGCCGTCGATAGACTCCACCTGGGCGAGCCCCACGATCAGCGGCCAGCCCAATTGCTCGGCCAGCAGGAACGGCAACATACCCGAGCCTTCGCCGGTTTCCGCCTGGCTGCCGGCGAGCACCACCTGGGCCCCCGCGTCGCGTAGATACTCACCGAGCACCGGCAAGGCATCGCTGCCGGCCGGTTGTTCCAGCACATGCAGTTGCGGCAAGCCCATGCCGAGATAACTGCGCAACGTCGGTTCGGCAGCATTGCCGGCGTGCAACACCTGCAACTTATCCCCAGCCATTTGCAGGCCCAGTTCGACCGCACGCGCATCCTGCTCCGCACGGCGCGGGCGCCCGGAAGTGGGATGGGCGCCAATGGAAACCAGGCTGATTACATTCGTCGTCATGGTCATAGTCCTAAGCTGCATCGCGCTTGGCGCCGTTGCGGTAGGCCGCCACCGCCTCGATCAAGGCTTGCAATATCGCGGCGCTCTCGCCGATCACCGACAGGTCGGCACGCTTGATCATGTCGCAACCGGGGTCGAGGTTGATCGCCACCACTTTGTCGCAGGCACCGATGCCTTGCAGGTGCTGGATCGCCCCGGAAATCCCCACGGCCACATACACACGGGCAGTGACCCAGGTGCCGCTGGCGCCGACCTGGCGATCGCGCGCCATGAAGCCGTCGTCCACCGCCACCCGCGACGCGCCTTCGGTGGCGCCCAGGGCGGCAGCGGTCTGGTGGAACAGCGCCCAATCCTTCACGCCGTTGCCGCCAGAGAAGATGAATTCGGCTTCGGCCATGGGAATCGCCGCCGGGTCCACCGCCACCGCACCAAGGTCTTCGATTCGCGGCAGGCTGCGAGCCAGGGTTGTGGATAACTCCACGGGCAACACTTCGTGACGGGTCTCGCTGACCGGGTCGGCACATTCGGCGGCGGCCAGAATCAAGCGTGGCAGCGGCCGGGCCAAGTCTTCCTGGCCGGCGCCGGCACGGCCGATGCATTCCTCACCCTTGATCTGCCAGACCCGCGTGGCCGGGCGCTCCTTGAGGCTGGCGGCAAACCGTCGGCCCAACTCACCGCCGCCACTGCGGCTATCGGGCAGCAGCCAGTGACGCGGGTTGAACTGGTTATCCACAGCGCGCAAACCTTGCACGCGTTGCTCCGGTGAATAACCGTCGAACTCGTGCCCTTCCAGCACCAGCAGGCGATCGACACCGGCCGTGGCAAAGGTACTTTCCTTGTGCTCGCCAAATACCACGGCCAGCACGGCGCCGTCGCTGCCGGCAAGTTGTCGGGCCAGGCCGAGCAAGTCGCGGTCGTGGCTGCTCAAGCGGCCGCCGACCATGTCCGGCACTACGTTGATATAGAACGCAGGCGCTGCCACCTGATGCAGTGGCAACTGCACTTCGGCGGCAGCCGTACGTTTGCTCACGCCGCCCTGTTGGGCGCCGCTGCGGTCGATGCGCTTGATGCCATTGGGCCCGATGAAACCGACGCCATGCACGTTCTTGCGCAGGATGCCGTTGGGCCCCATCCAGCTGTGTTGCACCGGCTGCATCGCCGCATGCAGCGGGTGCAGGCGGTTACGTGCAATCCATTCGGCCCGTGGGTCGCGGCGGATAATGTCGCTCATCAGTGCACCTCCGCAGGTTCACGTTTCAAGGGGGCTTTGGCCGGTGCGGCGTCTTCGAGCAACGCGTCGGCGACCAGTTCAGCGATGTCCTTGATCAATGGCCGAGGCTCGACCACCCCTTCAAGCATCGCCGTGCACTGTGGGCACCCTACCGCCACCAGCTCGGCGCCGGTTTCACGGATATCTTCCATGCGCATATCAGGAATACGTTGCTTGCCGGGGATGTCGGTGATCGGCGCGCCGCCACCGCCGCCGCAGCAGCGCGAACGGAAACCGGAGCGTTGCATCTCCTTGACCTCGATCCCCAGCGCCCGCAGCACCTGGCGCGGGGCTTCGTATTCGCCGTTGTAGCGGCCCAGGTAACAAGGGTCGTGGTAGGTCACGCTGTTGCCCTTGTGCTGGCCCAGGTTCAGCGCGCCCTCGCCGATCAGCTCGGCCATGAAGGTGCTGTGGTGCTGCACGAGGTAGTTACCGTTGAAGGCGCCATATTCGTTTTTCAGCACATGGAAACTGTGCGGGTCGCAGGTGACGATGCGCTTGAAGGTGTATTTGGCCAGGGTCTGGATGTTGCGCGTGGCCAGCAGCTGGAAGGTCGCTTCATCGCCCAGGCGGCGTGCCACATCACCGCTGTCACGTTCTTCCAGGCCGAGTACGGCGAAGTCGACCTTGGCGGCCTTGAGGACTTTGACGAAGGCGCGCAGGGTGCGTTGGTTGCGCATGTCGAAAGCGCCATCACCGACCCAGAACAGCACTTCGCAGCTGCCCTTGTCACTGAGCAACGGCAGGTTCAGGTCCGCCGCCCAGTTCAACCGGCCACCCGGTGCGAAACCGCCGGGGTTGTCGGTGGCGATCAGGTTTTCCAGGACTTCGGCACCTTTGTTCGGCGTGGCGCCTTTTTCCAGCGTCAGGTGGCGGCGCATGTCGACGATGGCATCCACGTGCTCGATCATCATCGGGCACTCTTCCACGCACGCGCGACAAGTGGTGCACGACCACAAGGTCTCGGCGTCCACCAGGCCGTTGACGATCGGTTGATGCGGGTTGCCGCCATGCTCGCCGATGACTTTGCCGGGATACGGGCTGCCGGCAAACTTGGCATCGGTGCCGCCGGCCAGGCCGACCACCATGTCTTGAATGAGTTTTTTCGGGTTCAGCGGCTGGCCGGCGGCAAAGGCCGGGCAGGCGGCCTCGCACTTGCCGCACTGCACGCAGGCGTCGAAGCCGAGCAGTTGGTTCCAGGTGAAATCCTTGGGTTTTTCCACACCCAGGGGCGCGGTTTTATCGCGCAGGTCCAGCGGTTTCAAACCGGTCGAACGCCCGCCGCCGAAGCGCTCGGCGCGACGGTGCCAGGCCAGGTGCAGGGCACCGGCAAAGGCGTGCTTCATCGGGCCGCCCCAGGTCATGCCGAAGAACATCTCCGAGACGCCCCACAGCACCCCCACGCTCAAGATCGCCGCGAGCAACCAGCCGCCGAAGTCGGCGGGCAGAATCCCGGCCACCGGCAAGGTCACCAGGAAGAAGCTCACCGAGAACGCCATCAGGCTTTTCGGCAGGCGCATCCAAGGGCCTTTCGACAGGCGTGAGGGCGGGTTGCGCCGGCGCAGATAGACGAAGGTGGCGCCAACAAACATCAGCACCGAGGCCAGCAGCAAGGCGTAGCCCAGGATGCGGCTCTGCAGGCCGAAACCATGCACCAGGATGGCGAGCAGCGCCGACAGCACGAAGCCCAGCGCCGTGGCGACGTGGGTGTTGGCAATGTATTTGTCGCGGGCGACCACATGGTGCAGGTCGACCATGTAGCGCTTGGGCATGGCCAGCAGGCCGCCCAGCAGGTCGACTTTCGAGGCACGACCACGGCGCCACATGTTCACCCGGCGCAGGGCGCCGAGGACCGCGAGGCCCAGAGCGGCAAATAACAGGATAGGCAGCAAGGTGTTCAACATGGTGAAGCTCCCACAGACCACACAGGTCTAATGTGGGAGGGGGCTTGCTCCCGAAGGCGGACTGTCAGTCGATACATCTGTAGCTGACCCACCGCTATCGGGAGCAAGCCCCCTCCCACATTCAGACCGAGTCCACATTGGTTCGGTGTCGGGTCAGAAATCCTTGCACAAGCGCAGGGCGTCATAGATCGCAGCGTGGGTATTACGCTGGGCCACACAGTCACCAATGCGGAACAGCAAGTACCCCTCACCCGGCTCGCTCAAGCACGGCTGCGGCTTGATCGCGAACAAGGCTTCGACATCGATCTGGCCCTTGTTGCGCGAGCCTTCCTTGAGCGCGTAGTAGATGGCTTCGTCCGGACGCACGCCGTTCTCCACCACCACCTGGTCGACCACCCGCTCCTCTTTGGCGCCGGTGTATTCGTTCTCCAGCACCGCCACCAGCTTGTCGCCCTCGCGGTAGACCTTTTCCAGCATCATGTCGCCGGTCATGATCACTTCCTTGGGGTACATGCTGCGGTAGTAGGTCGGGAACGACGTACCGCCAATGGCCACGCCCGGCTTGATGTCGTCGGTGACGATCTCGACCTGGCTGCCTTTGTCCGCAAGGAAATCCGCCACCGACATACCGGTGAACTCGCAGATGGTGTCGTAGACCAACACGTTCTTGCCCGGTGCGACTTTGCCGTCGAGCACATCCCAGCTGCTCACGACCAAACCTTCGGCGGCGCCCCAGTGTTCGTTCTGCTCCACATTCGGCTGCCCGCCCACCGCCAGCACCACCACATCGGGGCGCAGGTCGAGAAGGGTGTCGGCATCGGCCACCACACCCAGGCGCAGGTCGACTTTCAAGCGCGCCAGTTCCAGTTGGTACCAGCGGGTGATACCGGCAATCTGGTCACGCTGCGGTGCCTTGGAGGCCGTGGTGATTTGCCCGCCGATGAATTCTTTTTTCTCGAACAGGGTCACGTCGTGGCCACGTTCGGCAGCCACCCGCGCCGCTTCCATCCCGGCAGGGCCGGCACCGACCACCACGACTTTGCGCTTGGGCCCGGTGGACTTTTCGATGATGTGCGGCACGCCCATGTACTCACGGGAAGTCGCGGCGTTCTGGATGCACAGCACGTCCAGGCCCTGGTACTGACGGTCGATGCAGTAGTTGGCGCCCACGCACTGCTTGATCTGGTCGATCTGGCCCATCTTGATCTTGGCGATCAGGTGCGGGTCGGCGATGTGCGCACGGGTCATGCCGACCATGTCCACGTAGCCGCCTTCCAGAATGCGCGTGGCCTGGTTCGGGTCCTTGATGTTCTGCGCGTGCAGCACCGGGACCTTGACCACTTCCTTGATACCGGCCGCCAGGTGCAAAAACGGCTCCGGCGGGTAGCTCATGTTGGGGATCACGTTGGCCAGGGTGTTATGGGTGTCGCAGCCTGAACCCACCACGCCGATGAAATCGAGCATGCCGGTGTCGTCGTAATACTTGGCGATCTGTTTCATGTCCTCGTGGGACAAGCCATCCGGGTGGAACTCGTCGCCGCACAGGCGCATGCCCACGCAGAAGTCATCACCCACTTCGGCACGCACGGCTTTCAACACTTCCAGGCCGAACTTCATCCGGCCTTCGAAGGTGCCACCCCATTCGTCGGTACGCTTGTTGACCCGTGGGCTCCAGAACTGGTCGATCATGTGCTGGTGCACGGCGGACAGTTCTACCCCGTCCAGGCCACCGGCCTTGGCCCGGCGCGCAGCCTGGGCGTAGTTGCCGATCACGCGCCAGATTTCTTCCGGCTCGATGGTCTTGCAGGTGGCGCGGTGCACCGGCTCACGCACGCCGGACGGCGACATCAGGGTCGGCCAGTTGAAGCCGTCCCAGCGCGAGCGACGACCCATGTGGGTAATCTGGATCATGATCTTGGCGCCATGCTTGTGCATGGCGTCGGCCAGGTTCTGGAAGTGCGGGATGATGCGGTCGGTGGACAGGTTCACCGAGCTCCACCATTCCTGCGGGCTGTCGATGGCCACCACCGAGGAGCCGCCGCAGATCGCCAGGCCGATACCGCCCTTGGCTTTCTCTTCGTAGTACTTCACATAGCGGTCAGTGGTCATTCCGCCATCGGTGGCATACACCTCGGCGTGGGCGGTACTGAGCACGCGGTTGCGGATAGTCAGTTTGCCGATCTGGATCGGCTGGAACATTGCTTCGAAAGCCATGGCACGGTCCTCGGCTTACAACGGCTTGACGGTGAACAAGCCGTCATCGTGGCCCTCTTCGGAGCCTCCGTAGACTTGCTCGGCCACAGTGCGAATCTGGCTGCCACGCGCCTGCAGGATCTGGTCCATGGCGCCGGCAAACCAGCCGGTGAACATGTAGTCGACCTTGCGTCCGACCTTGCCATACACGTAGACGAAAGCGGAGTGTTCGAGCTTGACGCTGGCGGTGCCTTTGTCGAGGTCGATGTCCTGGATCTTGAACAGGCCCCAGCCACGTTGCGACAGGCGCTTCATGTAATGCTCGAACACCGCGACGCCTTCCAGGCCGTGGCATTCGGCTTCTTTTTCACACCAGTGCCAAGCGGATTTGTAGCCGGCCTTGTAGAGGATCTCGGCATAGGCCTCGGCGCCCAGCACTTCTTCGATACCCATGTGGTTGTTGACGAAGAAATGGCGCGGCACATACAGCATCGGCAGGGCGTCGGAGGTCCAGACACCGGTCTCGCTGTCGACTTCGATTGGCAATTGCGGGGCGATCTTGGCCATGGAAACTCAACTCCAGAAAATTCGTTTGGATGCCCCCGACACGGATGGCCGAGGGAAAAATGCGTGGGCGGTGACTTATTCGCCCCAGACGTCCTTGAGAACGTTGACCCAGTTTTCGCCCATGATCTTGCGCACCACACGCTCAGGGTGACCGCGCTTGAGCAGGGTCTCGGTGAGGTTGGGGAACTCGCCCACGGTACGGATGCCCAGCGGGTTGATGATCTTGCCGAAGTTGGTCAGGCGGCGGGCGTAGCCCTTGTCATGGGTCAGCATTTCGAAGAAATCCTGGCCATGGCCCTGGGTGAAGTCGGTGCCGATGCCGATGGCGTCTTCACCAACGATATTCATGGTGTACTCGATGGCTTCGGCGTAGTCGTCGATGGTCGAATCGATGCCCTTGGCCAGGAACGGCGCGAACATGGTCACACCGACAAAACCACCGTGATCGGCGATGAACTTCAGTTCCTCATCGGACTTGTTGCGCGGGTGCTCTTTGAGGCCCGATGGCAGGCAGTGGGAGTAGCACACCGGCTTTTTCGATTCGAGGATGACTTCTTCGGAGGTCTTGGAGCCCACGTGGGACAGGTCGCACATGATGCCGACGCGGTTCATCTCGCCGACAATCTCACGGCCAAAGCCCGACAGGCCGCCGTCACGCTCATAGCAACCGGTGCCGACCAGGTTCTGGGTGTTGTAGCACATCTGCACGACGCCCACGCCGAGCTGCTTGAAGATCTCGACATAGCCAAGCTGGTCTTCGAACGCATGGGCGTTCTGGAAGCCGAAGATGATGCCGGTCTTGCCCAGCTCCTTGGCACGACGGATATCGGCAGTGGTTTTCACCGGGATCACCAGGTCACTGTTCTCACGGATCAGGGTCTGGCTGGCCACGATGTTATTGATAGTGGCCTGGAAGCCTTCCCACACCGACACGGTGCAGTTGGCGGCGGTGAGGCCGCCTTTGCGCATGTCCTCGAACAGGTCGCGATTCCACTTGGCAATAATCAGCCCGTCGATAACGATGCTGTCGGCGTGCAATTCGGCTGGGCTCATCAGGCGTCCCCTTATTGGCGATTCATGCGCCGAATCGTCTGCCGGCGCTTTGGGCCAGCATATGCCCAGGGGCCGACGGAACCGGGTGCAAAAACGACAGGGGAATTGCCGAAAGCGTCAATCCGCGACAAAGGCTGTTAAGACAGGCCTGACTGGTGGCTGTTCTTTGTCTTACGCTTGAGCCAGAATTCGGCCATTACCTGATATGAGACGGCGCAATGAAATCGATTTTCCTGGCTTTGGCACTCATCGCAACCACCGCCCACGCGGCTGAAGACACCGACAACACGCCGTGCGATGGCATCGAAAACGACAAACAAACCCTGGAATGCGCCACTTTCAACAAAACCACCGCCGAGCAATTGCTCAAGGATAACTACCAGGGCCTGCTCGAACGCATGGGTTCGACCTATGGCAGCAACAAGACGCAGCTCGCCGACATTACCGCTCGTCTGAAGGACGCCCAGCAGAAATGGGAAAAGCTGCGTGACGCCGATTGCGCGGTGGACACTTTCCCGGCAGTGGCGGGCACCAAGGACTACGCCATCCAACACAATGATTGCCTGGCGCGAATGAGTGATGAGCGGTCGGAGTTTTTGGAGTCGATCGGGCAGGAATAAAAGCCACTCCTGCGACCAGGGCGCAGGAGTGTTGCCACTTTCAAGCTTCGAAGGGTGACTTGAACGGACTTTTGCTTACGTTACTCTGAGGCGCGTACTCATAGCCCAGCACCTTGATATCCATGACATCTTGGATGCGTCGGGTCCAGGGTTTGATCACATCATCGTAATTGTGCCCCGGTGGGCCGTCCTGCATCGGTGCGTAATGCGGCGCCAAGCTCGGTTTATCCAACAGCATCAGGGCCTGCCAATCCGCCCAGACCTTGTCGATAAAACAATGGTGCAGAAAGAACACCGGGTCTTCAGGTGAGGTCATCGCCAACATGTTACCGCCGATCCACAGGTGAACCCGGTTATGCAATTGAGAGCCAGGCGTTGTCACTTGCGGATCGCCCTTCTGGGTAATCCAACCTTCAAGCCGGTTGCGGAAACCTCGGTTGAAGGGACTCGCATTGTAGTTTGGCTCGTCATAAAGACCTTCTCGCATGGCCATCTGTAAATCCGCTGGCGTCGGCAGGGAATCGACTAGCTGTGAAAACTGACGCTTCAAGCCCGGCCCCGGCAAGCCATCTTCCGGATAGGGCGGCACCGGCCAACTCTGATATTTGTGTGCAAAGGGCCCGTCTTGCACCCTGAACTCATCTGCCGGGTCACCGTCACCGCCCATCAGGCTCTGGCTCCATACCGGCGAGTTCTTGGGGTCTGCCGCATCCTGAGTCCAGTCCCAGTAAGGCAGTGTTATTCCGGACGTGATCGCTCGCAGGTCGCCTTCCAACTGCATCAGCATTTCACGATGCCAGGGCAAGAACGCTGGCCCCAAGTGAGCGCCATTACGGTAGTCCGGGTCTTGGGGCTCATAGGGATGCACCGTTGGCATCATGACAGCGTGGTGCCAATGAACGTACTTGTCATAACCGCCGTTACGCTTGAGTGCCAACAGCGTGTTGATGAACTCCAGCCGTTGCGGACCGGTCAGTGATCGGATTTCCTTGCGGATATTCATGGCGCAACTCCTTGTCGGAAGACGCTGTTTCAGCCCTCAAACCGAAGAAGGACCGTTGCCACGAATCTAAGCGAGACTCTCCCTGGCATCTACTGTCAGAAGTAACAGGTTCACTCCATTCCCTGACGAATGGTCGGGGAAGGTTGATACCATCCATACTTCCCGTTCCCTCCTGAAAGGCCAGCCCATGACTATCTGCGGCATCGAAATCAAAGGCAGCGAAGCCATCATCGCCGTCGCCTCCCTGGACAACCAGGCGCTGAGTCACATCCCCTTGGCGACCAAGAAAATCGCGCTTGAAGACGATGATGAGGCAGCCAACGTCAAGGCGTTCGCCGCCCAGGTGCAGGCCTTTGTGCGGGAAAACGCCATCACGCGCATCGCCATCAAGAAACGCAGCAAGAAAGGTGAATTTGCCGGTGGGCCGACCACGTTCAAGATTGAAGGGGTGTTTCAGTTGCTGGACGGGGTGGAGGTGACACTGCTGTCGCCACAGACCCTCAACGCGCAGAACAAGAAGCACAACTTTGATCTACCGACGACGCTGAACAAATACCAGCATGAAGCCTACAAGGCGGCGTGCGCGGCACTGCTCAAGAAATAAACCCCATGTGGGAGGGGGCTTGCTCCCGATAGCGAACTTGTCAGTCACTACATCTGTAGCTGACCCACCGCTATCGGGAGCAAGCCCCCCTCCCACATCTACCCTGCGTTGTCTCTAGTTGGCTGTACGACTCCTGTGCTGCAGCCAATCTCCAAACGTTTTGTCTTCCAGCGCATAGCCGCCCCGGCTCGACTTCCACACCAGTTCCTTGTCGCGCAGGGCATCGATGCAGGCCTGAATCGTCTGGGTGCCCGGCACCACATCGCTGCCCATCGCCTCCAACGCCTTGCTGACCGCGGTAATCGTGGTGTCGGTAAAGGGTGCAAAGGGTTCATTGCTTTGCAAACGCTCCACCATCACCTGCAGCACCGCGCGCTGCGGGAGGGTCAGGGCGTTCCAGGCGCTTTCAAATTCGCTCCACACACCGGCGCGCAGCAATTCGGCGCGACTGTGCAGCAGTTGGCCCAGATTGCTCGCCGCGCCCAACTCCAGTGCCACTTCACCGATAATCGTGCGCAGCATCTCGGGGCGCCGGCCTACCAGCTCGAAGGCTTCATCAATATCGGCAGCATTGAATTGGTTGGTCTGGGCCAGGTGCGCGTTGAGGTGTGCGGTGTACGCCTGGGTGAACTCTTTACCCAGCAGCGGAAACGGCGTGATGCTCGACCCGAAAAACGGTTGGCTCTTGCCCAACACCAAATGGGCCAGCTTGTCGCGGTTGGAACCGGTGAACACCAGGAGCAAACCGCTGCCCTCCTCGTCACGGCCCTGGTTGAGCTGATCCCGGGCAGCTTTCAACGCGAACATCGCATTGAGGCCCGACTCACTGGTCAGCGCGTGCTGCGCCTCGTCGATCACCAGCACGACGGGTTTTTCTGCAGCGCTGTGGAGCAACTCCAGGGCCTGGGTCAGCGTCGCACCGGCAGGCAGTTGTGGCTGGGTAAAGTCCCAGGACAGGGTACGCAGAAAGCTCAGTTTCTCGATGCCAATGTTCTTGGCCAGTTTACGGATGCCTTTTTCGTAGGGCGCCAGGGCCGCCGCAATAGCGCTGGCGATCAACTGCGCAGGGTCTTTCTCCTTGTCGGCCCACAGATCGACGTAGACGGCCAGCCAACCCCGCAACTGACATTCCGGGATCAGGTCTTCGCGCAAGAACGTACTTTTTCCGGTGCGCCGAGGAGCCGCGAGAAACAGCCCCGACGTGAAGTCCTGAATCCCCACCCCCACCAGTCCGTCGGCAATGCTGCTTGCCAGGGCGGGGCGGCGAAACACAAAGCCGCTGTTCTTGGACATGCTTTTATACCCAATTATGGATTCAACTATAAATTATAGCCTTGAGTATAATTAACTATAATTGCCCGTCAAACCGCCTCCCGTCGCCGATCCTCCCGTGGACATTTCGCAAACCGCGCACGGTAGCTGCGGGTGAAATACGACGGCGACTCAAACCCGCAGGCAATGCTCACCTCCAGCACACTCATACCGCTCTGGCGCAACAGCTGCCGGGCCTTTTCCAGGCGCAGGCCGAGGTAGAAATTGCTCGGCGTATCATTCAAGTGCAGGCGAAACAGCCGCTCCAACTGCCGCCGGGTCACCTTGATCGCGTCGGCCAAGGCCAGGGTGCTCAGCGGCGGCTCCGTGTGTTGTTCCATCTCGCCGATCACGTGCACCAACTTCTTGTTGTTGATGCCGTAACGCGTGGCGATCTGCATGCGCTGGTGATCTTTGCGTGGGCGGATACGGCCGAGCACGAACTGTTCGGACACCTGGATCGCCAGGTCAGGGCCATGGGCCTGGGCGATCAGGTCGAGCATCAGGTCGATGGAGGCCGTGCCTCCGGCGCAGGTAATGCGGCGCCGGTCGATCTCGAACAGTTCCTGGGTCACGCTCAAGTGTGGATACGATTCCTTGAAGGCGTCGATGGCCTCCCAGTGCAGGGTCAGGCGGTAGCCGTCGAGCAGGCCTGCTTCAGCGAGCACGCAGGCACCGGTATCGATGGCCCCGAGAGTCACGCCGTCGTGGTCGAGACGGCGCAGCCAGTGCTCCAGTGCCGGCGTGGCGAACTGCAACGGTTCAAAGCCGGCGACCACCAGCAACGTCGCGCCTTTTTTCAGGGGTTCCAGCGCGGCGTCGGCATTCACCGACATGCCATTGCTGGCCAGCACCGCGCCGCCATCGGCACTCAATACGTGCCAGCGGTACAGCTCGCCCCGAAAACGGTTGGCCACCCGCAGCGGTTCCAGCGCGGAGATAAAGCCAATGGCCGAGAAACCCGGCATCAGCAAAAAGTAGAAATCCTGGGACATGGTGGCGCACTCGTCATACGGGCAGCGTGGCACTGTGATACTCCCGTTCATGCACGGATTCAAGGGGGCAGGTCGCTGCAGTGCAAGAGCTGGTCGCCGCCGTGCGCTTTGCCGCCCCCTGGCTTGCGTAACTTGGCCTCACGGCGCACGAAGACGCCGGAACCCCACAATAACGACCTGCCGAGGGATCCACCATGAACCGACTGATCAGCCGCTGTGTGCTTGCACTCAGCGCCAGCGCCATCTTGAGCACGAACGTACTGGCTGCCGACGCGGCGTCTTGCCAGAACGTGCGCATGGGCGTGGTGAACTGGACCGACGTAATCGCCACCAGCGCCATGACCCAAGTGCTGCTCGACGGCCTCGGCTACAAGACCAAACAAACCAGCGCCTCCCAGCAAATCATCTTCGCCGGTATCCGCGACCAGCGCCTGGACCTGTTCCTGGGGTACTGGAACCCGCTGATGACCCAGACCATCACCCCATTCGTCGACGCCAAGCAAGTCAAGGTGCTCGAAAAGCCCAGCCTGGAAGATGCCCGCGCCACCCTCGCCGTACCGACTTACCTGGCGGACAAGGGCCTGAAAACCTTCGCCGACATCGCCAAGTTCGAGAAAGAGCTGGGCGGCAAGATCTACGGCATCGAGCCAGGCTCGGGGGCCAATACCCAGATCAAAGCCATGATTGCCAAGAACCAGTTCGGCCTGGGTAAATTCCAGCTGGTGGAATCCAGCGAGGCCGGCATGCTCGCCGCCGTCGACCGGGCGGTACGCCGCAAGGAGGCTGTGGTGTTCTTCGGCTGGGCGCCGCACCCGATGAACGTCAACGTCGCCATGACCTACCTCACCGGCAGCGACGACGCCCTCGGCCCGAACGAAGGCATGGCCACGGTGTGGAGCGTGACTGCACCCAACTACGCCGAACAGTGCCCCAACGTTCACAAGCTGCTGACCAACCTGACCTTCACCGCCGCCGATGAGAGCCGAATGATGCAGCCGTTGCTGGACCATAAGGACCCCATCGAGTCCGCCAAGCAGTGGCTCAAGGACCACCCGCAAGACCAGGCGCGCTGGCTGGAGGGTGTCACCACCTTCGACGGCAAGCCGGCGGCGGCGAACCTGCAATTGACCAGTAAGTAAACCTGTTTCGAACACCGTTTCGCGGTCACTTCCGGCCGCGAGCGGCATCGCCACGCCCTTGAAATCACGCCTGTAAGGAACCGCCTCATGAACCACGACGTCATCATCACCTGCGCACTCACCGGTGCTGGCGACACGACCGCCAAAAGCCCGCACGTGCCGGTCACCCCCAAACAAATCGCCGCCGCGGCCGTTGAAGCCGCCAAGGCCGGCGCGACCGTGGTGCACTGCCACGTGCGTGACCCGCAAACCGGCAAGTTCAGCCGCAACGTCGCCCTGTATCGTGAAGTGATGGAGCGGATCCGTGAGGCCGACATCGACATTATCGTCAACCTCACCGCCGGCATGGGCGGCGACCTGGAAATCGGCGGCGGCGAAAGCCCGATGGACTTCGGCCCCAACACTGACCTGGTCGGCCCGCTGACCCGCCTGGCCCACGTGGAAGAGCTGCTGCCGGAAATCTGCACGCTGGACTGCGGCACCCTGAACTTCGGTGATGGCGACACTATTTACGTGTCCACTCCGGCGCAACTGCGTGCAGGCGCCAAACGCATCCAGGAGCTGGGCGTCAAGGCCGAACTGGAAATCTTCGACACCGGCCACCTGTGGTTCGCCAAGCAGATGATTAAAGAGGGCCTGCTCGACAACCCGCTGTTTCAACTGTGCCTGGGCATCCCATGGGGCGCACCGGCCGATACCACCACCATGAAAGCCATGGTCGACAACCTGCCCGCCGATGCGGTGTGGGCCGGCTTCGGCATCGGCCGCATGCAGATGCCAATGGCGGCGCAAGCGGTGCTGCTGGGTGGCAACGTACGGGTTGGCCTGGAAGACAACCTGTGGCTGGACAAAGGCGTGCTCGCCACCAACGGCCAACTGGTGGAGCGCGCCGGTGAAATCCTCAGCCGCCTGGGCGCACGGGTTCTGACCCCGGCCGAAGGTCGGGCAAAAATGGGCCTTGCCAAACGCCACTAATCAACTGTGGGAGGGGGCTTGCTCCCGATGGCGGTGGATCTGATGCAGGGTTCGTTGACTGACTTACCGCTATCGGGAGCAAGTCGAATCGTCACACCGCCCCTCCCACATGAATCACCGAACTCTTTAGGAATTTGCCATGAGCTTTATCACTGAAATCAAAACCTTCGCCGCCCTCGGCAGTGGCGTCATCGGCAGCGGCTGGGTATCCCGCGCCCTTGCCCACGGCCTGGATGTGGTCGCCTGGGACCCGGCACCCGGGGCCGAAGCCGCCCTGCGCAAGCGCGTCGCCAATGCCTGGGGCGCCCTGGAGAAACAGGGCCTGGCACCGGGTGCGTCGCAGGACCGCCTGCGCTTTGTCGCCACCATTGAAGAGTGCGTTAAAGACGCCGACTTCATCCAGGAAAGCGCACCGGAACGGCTGGAATTGAAGCTGGAGTTGCACAGCAAGATCAGCGCGGCGGCCAAGCCGAATGCGTTGATTGGTTCGAGCACGTCCGGCCTGTTGCCAAGTGAGTTCTACGAGGGCTCGACCCACCCTGAGCGGTGCGTGGTCGGTCACCCGTTCAACCCGGTTTACCTATTGCCGCTGGTGGAAGTCGTTGGCGGCAAGAACACCGCGCCGCAAGCGATTCAAGCGGCCATCAAGGTATATGAATCCCTCGGCATGCGCCCCTTGCACGTGCGCAAGGAAGTCCCCGGGTTTATCGCCGACCGCCTGCTCGAAGCGCTGTGGCGTGAGGCGCTGCACCTGGTCAATGACGGCGTGGCCACCACCGGCGAGATCGACGACGCCATCCGCTTTGGCGCGGGCCTGCGCTGGTCGTTCATGGGCACCTTCCTCACCTACACCCTGGCGGGCGGCGATGCCGGGATGCGGCATTTCATGGCGCAGTTCGGCCCGGCGCTGCAATTGCCGTGGACCTACCTGCCGGCGCCGGAACTGACCGACAAGCTGATCGACGACGTGGTCGATGGCACCAGCGATCAACTGGGCAAACACAGCATTTCGGCGCTGGAGCGCTATCGTGATGACTGCCTGCTGGCGGTGCTGGAAGCGGTGAAAACCACCAAAGCCAAGCACGGCATGACTTTCGCCGAATAACGGGAAACCCTGACATGCCCGCACTGACCACCTACACCACCCAGGTCCACCCCGACTGGGTGGACTACAACGGCCACCTGCGCGACGCGTTCTACCTGCTGATCTTCAGCTACGCCACCGACGCGCTGATGGACACCCTGGGCTTGACCTGCGAAAACCGCGAAGCCAGCGGCCATTCGCTGTTCACCCTGGAGCTGCACCTGAACTACCTGCACGAAGTGAAACTCGGTGCCCAGGTGCAAGTGCACACCCAACTGATCGCGCATGACGCCAAGCGCCTGCACCTCTATCACAGCCTGCATGGGGTGGGCGATGCGAAGGAGCTGGCGGGCAACGAACAGATGCTGTTGCACGTCGATCTGGCGGGGCCGAGTGCGACGCCGTTCACCGAGGCCACGCTGGAAAAACTCGCCGCCATCCTGGCCGAACAGGCCGACCTGCCGCGCCCTGCCCTGCTCGGCCGAGTGATTGGATTGCCACCCAAGAAACCATAAGGAGCCGCCATGCAAACCGCTGCCGCTGTTGCCGATTTCCGTACCTACCCGAAGATCTGCGACCTCGCGCAGGTGCAGGTGCAGGCCGATCAGCTCCTTGTGCAGTGGGCCGATGGGCGGGTCAGCCCGTTTCATCATCAGTGGCTGCGGGACAACTGCCCGTGCCCGGAATGCGTGTACAGCGTGACCCGCGAGCAGGTGCTTGAGATCGTCGATGTGGATGCCGACCTCAGTGCGACCTTTGCGCGCATCGATCAAGGCAACCTGAGCGTGGAATGGAGCGGCGGCCACCACAGCCGGTACGATCCCGGCTGGCTGCGGGCGCACGCCTATGACGATGAATCCCGTGCTGAACGGCGTGCGGCAAAACCCAAGCCCCGGCTATGGGACAGTCAGTTGCAGTTACCGGTTTTCGACTATTCGGCAGTCATGGAAGACGCCAACGCGCTGCTGCAATGGCTGCTGGCCCTGCGCGATGGCGGCCTCACCCAAATCCGCGGCGTCCCCACCGAGCCCGGCTCCCTCGCGCTGGTCGCCAGGCGTATTGCGTTTATCCGCGAGAGTAACTTTGGCGTGCTGTTCAACGTGCAATCCAAAGCCGATGCCGACAGCAATGCCTACACGGCTTTCAACCTGCCGCTGCACAGCGATTTGCCTACGCGGGAGCTGCAACCGGGGCTGCAATTGCTGCATTGCCTGGTGAACGATGCCAACGGCGGCGAGAGCATCTTTGTCGATGGGTTCGCCATCGCCAGCGCCTTGCGTCAGGAGGATCCCGAAGCGTTCCAGGCTCTGTGTGAAATCCCGGTGGAGTTTCGCAACAAGGACCGTCACAGCGACTATCGCCGCCTGGCGCCGATCATTGCACTGGATGCCATGGGTGATGTGGCGGAGATCCGCATGGCCAACTTTTTGCGTGGCCCGTTCGAGACCAGCGTTGCCCGGATGCCGTTGCTGTATCGCGCGTATCGACGCTTTATCGGCATGACGCGCGAGGCGCGTTTTCGCCTGGTAAAGCGCCTGAATCCGGGGGAGCTGTGGTGCTTCGACAACCGCCGCACCCTGCATGCGCGCAATGCTTTTGACCCTGGGTCCGGAGCGCGGCATTTCCAGGGGTGCTACATCGACCGGGATGAGTTGCTCTCCAGGATTCTGGTGTTGCAGCGGTAGACCGCAGCGCGGCCTTCGCGAGCAAGCCCGCTCCCACATTTGACCGAGTTCCGCCTTTGGAATGCAATCAAGTGTGGGAGCGGGCTTGCTCGCGAAGAAGCCGGCGCAGTCACTCCAGATTCCAGACAAAAAAAGCCCCGATCCAGCCGTGACTGGATCGGGGCAGAGCGCTTGGTGTGAGCGTGACATCCCGAGGGTGACCAAACCTTCAAGGTGTGTGCCTGGTGCCCAGTGTGCCTATTCCTTCCATCAGCAAATGGCCCGAAAACGACCTGTCCATAGCCATCTGAGTCATTCGTGGATTCTGCCCTTGCCGACCGGTCGTTGGCCTACCAGAATCCCAATCGACCCCCGCTCTCTACACCAGGATGAATGTCATGATGCACGCGGATTTGATTGACCAGGATGACCTGCTGGGCCACCTGCGCTCGCTGGGTTTTGAAGTGTCCAGCGGTGCCACCGCCGAGCAGGCCTGCGAGTGCGCAGTACGCGGCTTGAGCCCGGCGCGGGCCAAGGCACTCAAGGGCATGGTGGAGCAGATGTACACCGGCAGCGCGACGATTCTGCCGGCCGTTCGCCAGGCGATCGACAAGCAGTTGTTACCGGCTCTGGTGCAGTTCAAGCAGAACTCCGGCGCCTGACGCACCGCTGATCGGGAGCAAGTCGAATCGTCGCACCGCCCCTCCCACACTGACTGTGCTCACAATTCCAAATGTGCGAATACAGTCAATGTGGGAGGGGGCTTGCTCCCGATAGCAGCACCTCGGACTAGAGCCTTACACTGGCAAAAGTCGACTCATTCCGAGCCTGGCTCAACGCCGACATCGGCCCCGACAACGGTGACAATACCAGCGCCTGCGGAATCGGCATCATCGCCACCTGCTGGGTGGTGTTGGAGCCCACACGCTCATCCCGTGGCGGAATGCCGAAGTATTCGCGATAGCACTTGGAGAAGTGCGGCGTGGAGACGAACCCGCACACCGACGCCACTTCGATGATCGACATCGGCGTTTGCTTGAGCAACTGTCGCGCACGGATCAGGCGCAGCTTGAGGTAGTAGCGCGACGGCGAGCAGTGCAGGTATTTCTGGAACAGGCGCTCCAGCTGGCGACGCGATACGGCCACGTACACCGCCAGTTCATCCAGGTCGATCGGCTCCTCGAGGTTGGCCTCCATCAGCGCGACGATTTCCTGCAGCTTCGGCTGGTTGGTGCCGAGCATGTGCTTGAGCGGCACACGCTGGTGGTCCTGTTCGTTGCGGATGCGTTCATACACAAACATTTCGGAGATCGCGGCCGACAGCTCACGGCCGTGATCGCGGCTGATCAGGTGCAGCATCATGTCCAGCGGTGCGGTGCCGCCGGAGCTGGTGAAGCGGTTACGGTCGAGGGTGAACAACCGGGTGCTCATCGACACGCGAGGGAAGGCTTCCTGCATCGACGCCAGGCATTCCCAGTGCACGCTGCAATCGAAACCGTCGAGCAGACCGGCGCAGGCCAGTGCCCAACTGCCGGTGCACACCGCGCCGAGGCGACGGGACTGGCGCGCCTGACTCTGCAGCCACGACACGTGCTCACGGGTCACGGTACGCTGGATACCCACGCCGCCGCACACGATCACCGTGTCCAGGGCCGGGGCTTTGTGCATGGCGGCGTCAGGGGTGATTTGCAGACCGTCGCTGGCCCACACCTGGTTTCCGTCGACACTCAGGGTCGTCCAGCGATACAGCTCGCGGCCGGACAGCTGGTTGGCCATACGCAGTGGTTCCACTGCTGAAGCCAGGGAAATCAGCGTGAAATTGTCCAGCAGCAAAAAGCCGATGGATTGAGGCGCGCGGTTCTGGGGTTGAGCCCCGGAGTTGAACGACGTCATCGCAGTATCTCCTCACACAAAGCGGGTGATGGCCTCAGGCGAGGCTCTTGTTATTGCGCTCTTCATCCGGCAAGGCGAGAGGCTTTGAATGGGTAGAGCAAATGCCGTGCCTAAAATTGAATGGCCATTCAATAACTCCTGAAAACGACCTGATGACGCGTCTATATAAGCCCGCGCGGTATGCGCGGGATATGACCTGAAACAGACGTAGGAACGGCCCTACTCAAGGGCTGTGAGCAGAACGGTAGCACTTGTGGGAAGGCGCTTTGGGGGCGTAGGGAAAGTCTGTCACCGCAAGCACGGATGACCAGTGGTCAAGCGGCAAATCGTTCGCAAGCTACTTATCTATTTGCGACGCTCTAAAAGGTGGCGCTTTTGGTCCGGGTGTTCACTTTATGAGCAGTGGCGCCTGGGTGATTGCTATCGGGGGCAAGCCCCCGATACAGGCGACACGGTCTCAGCACTCAACCGCGCTGACCGCCAACCCACCCCGCGATGTTTCTTTGTACTTGTCATGCATATCGGCGCCGGTGTCGCGCATGGTGCGGATCACCCGATCCAGCGAGATAAAGTGCTGGCCATCCCCGCGCAGCGCCATTTGTGCCGCGTTGATTGCTTTCACCGCCGCAATCGCATTGCGCTCGATGCACGGCACCTGGACCAGCCCGCCCACCGGGTCGCAGGTCAGGCCGAGGTTATGTTCCAGGCCAATTTCGGCCGCGTTGCATAACTGTTCCGGCGTGGCGCCCAGGATTTCGGCCAACCCGGCGGCGGCCATCGCACAGGCCGAGCCGACTTCGCCCTGGCAGCCGACTTCGGCACCGGAGATCGATGCGTTCTTTTTACACAGAATCCCTACCGCCGCCGCGCCGAGCAAATAGTCGACCACGTTGGCTTCGGTGACGTCTTCGCTGAACTTCATAAAATAGTGCAGCACCGCCGGGATGATCCCTGCCGCGCCGTTGGTGGGTGCGGTGACCATGCGCCCACCGGCGGCGTTTTCTTCGTTGACCGCCAGGGCGAACAGGTTGACCCACTCCATGGCGCTCAAGGTCGAGCCGATCACATTGGGCTTGTTCAGCTCCTGCAAACTGCGGTGCAACTTGGCAGCGCGGCGGCGCACGTTGAGGCCGCCGGGCAAGATACCTTCGTGCTTGAGGCCCTGCTCCACGCAGTCTTGCATGGCACGCCACAGCTTCATCAGGCCACTGCGGATTTCCTCTTCGGAGCGCCAGACCCTTTCATTGGCCATCATCAACTCGGCCACACGCAAGTTGTGGCTCTTGCACAACTGCAACAGCTCCACCGCGCTGGAAAAATCATACGGCAGCTCGGTGCGGTCCATGTCGGCTACACCGCTTTGCGCCTGGGCTTCGTCCACCACAAAACCGCCACCGACCGAATAGTAGGTGTCGCGGTACAGCTCACCGTCATCGCCGAACACCACCAACGTCATGGCGTTGGGATGGAACGGCAGGTTTTCGTCGAGCAGGCGCATATCGCGAGCCCAGATGAAAGGCACCGGCAGGCGTCCGTCGAGCAACAGGGTGTCGGTTTCGCGCAGGGTATGGATGCGCACACCGATTTGCGACGGGTCGATTGCGTCAGGCCATTCGCCCATCAACCCCATGATGGTGGCGGTGTCGCTGCCGTGGCCGATACCGGTGGCCGACAATGAACCGTATAGTTGAACCTCGACGCGCCGCACCTGCTCCAGCAGGTCGCGCTCACGCAGTGCTTGAACAAACAACGCCGCGGCGCGCATGGGGCCGACGGTGTGCGAACTCGAAGGCCCGATACCGATCTTGAACAAGTCGAAAACGCTGATAGCCATTGCCGTGGAACCTCTTGATGAGCACAGGCCGGGCGACCAGGAGCTGCTACGCTCAAGTCGCCTGAATGGCGGCATCATCAAGCTTTTTTTGCCGCCCACGGCGTCTCACACCGACGTACCCATGCTCACCAGCGTCGCCCCCGGGCAACGGGCCATTTTGGCCGTTTTTTGCGGTGCAGATCGCTGGAAACCCTGGATTTGAGGCTTAAAAAATCTGTAAGCGACGTCACCGACACTGGATACGACCCTCCCTGTACTGGATACGACGCGCCCTGTAGGCGTCAGATTTTCACTGGTACATGATCAGTCTCGACTCGTTTGCAAGGCCCCGTGGCGCCGCCTCAAAGCACGCTCCAACCGCAACCCTTATAAAGCGCGGCGAATGCCGTCAGAAAAAACACAGGAGTCTAGCCCCATGAAAGCTTCACCCTCGTTGTTGTTGGCCGCCATGCTGAGTCTGCCAGTCCTGGCGCACGCTGCAGAACCGGCCCAATGTCAGACCGTCAACTTCTCCGATGTCGGCTGGACCGACATCACCGTCACGACCGCGACCACCAGCGAAATCCTCAAGGGCCTGGGCTACAAGCCGCGCACCACGATGATTTCGGTACCAGTGACCTACAAGTCCCTGGCTGACGGCAAGAACATGGACGTCTTCCTCGGCAACTGGATGCCGACCATGGAAAACGACATCAAGCAGTACCGTGATGCCGGCACCGTGGAAACCGTGCGTGCCAACCTGGAAAACGCCAAGTACACCCTGGCGGTACCCGAAGAGCTGTACAACAAGGGCCTGAAAGACTTTGCCGACATCGCCAAATTCAAGGATGAGCTGGGTGGCAAGATCTACGGCATCGAACCGGGCAACGACGGCAACCGCACCATTCAGACCCTGATCGACAAGAACCAGTTTGGTTTGAAAGACGCGGGCTTCAAGGTCGTGGAGTCCAGCGAAGCCGGGATGCTTTCCCAGGTTGAACGCGCCACCAAGCGCGGCCAGCCCATCGTGTTCCTCGGCTGGGAACCCCACCCGATGAACACCCGCTTCAAGATCAAGTATCTGACCGGGGGTGATGACTCATTCGGCCCCAACTACGGCCAGGCCACTATCTATACCAACACCCGCAAGGGCTACACCCAGGAATGCAGCAACGTGGGTCAGTTGCTGAAGAACCTGTCGTTCACGCTGAACATGGAAAGCTCGCTGATGGGCAACGTCCTGGACGACAAAATGAAGCCCGACGCCGCGGCGAAAGCCTGGCTGCAGAAGAACCCGCAAGTGCTTGAAACCTGGCTTGCCGGCGTAACCACCGTGGACGGCAAACCAGGCCTGGAGGCCGTAAAAACTTATCTCGCCAAGTAGTCACCGCTGACCCCGGGCCGGTGCGCTGGCCCGGGATGTTTTCCCCTTCGCATGTGGACATTCACTACCATGCTGACTGAACAGAAAATCCCACTAGGCCAGTACATCGCTGCCTTCGTCGAATGGTTGACCAAACATGGCGCCAACTATTTCGACGCAATCGCATCGACACTGGAAACGATGATCCACGGCGTGACGTTTGCGCTGACCTGGTTCAATCCGCTGGCATTGATCGGTCTGATTGCGCTACTCGCTCACTTTATTCAACGCAAATGGGGCCTGACCGTTTTTGTCATCGCCTCCTTCCTGCTGATCCTGAACCTGGGGTACTGGCAGGAAACCATGGAAACCCTCGCGCAGGTGTTGTTCGCCACCCTGGTCTGCGTGGTCATCGGCGTGCCGCTGGGCATTGTTGCCGCGCACAAGCCGCTGTTCTACACCATGATGCGGCCGGTACTCGATCTGATGCAGACCGTGCCGACCTTCGTCTACCTCATCCCGACCCTGACCCTCTTCGGGCTGGGTGTGGTGCCCGGTTTGATCTCCACGGTGGTGTTCGCGATTGCCGCGCCTATCCGCCTGACCTATCTGGGTATCCGCGATGTACCGCAAGAGTTGATGGACGCAGGCAAGGCCTTTGGCTGCTCGCGCCGTCAGTTGCTCTCGCGCATTGAACTGCCCCACGCCATGCCGAGCATTGCCGCCGGCATTACCCAATGCATCATGCTGTCGCTGTCGATGGTGGTGATCGCGGCCCTGGTAGGCGCCGACGGCCTCGGCAAGCCGGTGGTCAACGCGCTGAATACCGCCGACATCGCCCTGGGCTTTGAAGCGGGCCTGGCGATCGTATTGCTGGCCATCATGCTCGACCGCATCTGCAAACAACCCGACGCTAAAGTAGGGGGTGATGCATGAGCATTATCCGATTCGACAATGTCGACGTGATCTTCTCCAAAGACCCACGCGAAGCGCTCAAGCTGCTGGACCAGGGCATGAGCCGTAACGAGATCCTGAAAAAGACCGGGCAGATTGTCGGCGTTGAAAAAGCCAGCCTGGACATCGAGAAAGGCGAGATCTGCGTACTGATGGGCCTGTCGGGCTCAGGTAAGTCGAGCTTGCTGCGCTGCATCAATGGCCTCAACACCGTCAGCCGTGGCCAACTGTTCGTGGAACATGAAGGGCGCCAGATCGATATCGCGTCCTGCACGCCTGCCGAGCTGAAAATGATGCGCACCAAGCGCATCGCCATGGTGTTCCAGAAGTTCGCGCTGATGCCCTGGCTGACGGTGCGCGAGAACATCAGCTTCGGCCTTGAGATGCAGGGTCGCCCGGAAAAAGACCGCCGCAAGCTGGTCGACGACAAGCTCGAACTGGTGGGCCTGAGCCAATGGCGCAACAAGAAGCCTGACGAGCTGTCCGGTGGCATGCAGCAACGCGTCGGCCTGGCCCGCGCGCTGGCCATGGACGCCGACATCCTGCTGATGGACGAACCGTTCTCCGCCCTCGACCCGTTGATTCGCCAGGGGCTGCAGGATGAACTGCTGGAACTGCAACGCAAGCTGAGCAAGACCATCGTGTTCGTCAGCCACGACCTGGACGAGGCGCTCAAGCTGGGCAGCCGTATCGCAATCATGAAAGACGGCAAAATCATCCAGTACAGCGTGCCGGAAGAGATCGTGCTGAACCCGGCGGATGACTATGTGCGCACATTCGTCGCCCATACCAACCCGCTGAACGTACTGTGCGGCCGCAGCCTGATGCGCACCCTGGACAACTGCAAGCGTATCAACGGTTCAGTGTGCCTGGACCCGGGCGGTGATTCCTGGCTGGACCTGGCCGAAGGCAACACCATCAAGGGCGCACGTCAGAATGGCGTGGCCATGAACCTGCAGAACTGGACGCCGGGGCAAGCAGTGGAAGGTCTGGCGCGGGTGCCGACCCTGGTGGATTCGAACATCGGCATGCGTGATGCGCTGCAGATTCGTTATCAGACCGGCAACAAACTGGTGTTGCATGACAACAACCAGGTGGTGGGGATTCTGGGCGACAGTGAGCTCTACCACGCCCTCCTGGGCAAAAACCTGGGCTAGCAGCATGATCGTTCCCACGCTCTGCGTGGGAATGCATCCTGTGACGCTCCGCGTCACGCCTTCAAGAGCAGACGCGGAGCGTCCATGGCTACATTCCCACACGGAGCGTGGGAACGAGCATCCAGCGGCTAGCTGTAGACACGGCCAAGGAGTTGCCGATGGCTTTCAAACTGGTCGAGCACATCCCGGGTGATCTGCT